>JBARRP010000304.1:0-30054 GCA_049644285.1 Candidatus Acidiferrales bacterium
AGTGCGGTGGCCCTTGGTAGAAAGGCAGGCTATGCGGATGAAATCGAGCAGTCCAGCCATGCATTGGGCGTCCGGACCACTCTGCGGATTACTCAAAGTGACTCATTTTGCGACGGAAAGTAGCTAGAGGCGGCGTGAACTTTGCCTGCAGGGGCTTGCTTCTCTTCGATTTTCTGGTGGGCCAGGAGCGGCTCGAAGCAACGACGGCACCGGGCCTCGTACATACCGGTAGCGCCGACGACGATCAATTCCTCCGAAGCGACCAGCCGCTGCGTGTGCACGGCAGGATTGCCGCAGCGGACGCAAATGGCCAAGAGTTTGGTGATCTCTTCCGCGACGGCGAGAAGCCGGGGCATAGGCTCGAACGGTCTCCCCATGAAGTCAGTATCGAGGCCGGCAACAATCACGCGCTTCCCGAGGTCAGCGAGCTTGGTGCAAGTGTCAACGATTCCTTCGCCCAGGAATTGCGCTTCGTCGATTCCGACAACCTCGGTTCGTGGCTCGACCCTCCGAAGAATCTCTTCCGCGTCCTTGACCAAATCGGAGGCCAGCTCGAGGCCCGAGTGCGAGACAATTCCGTTCACGGTGTAGCGCTGATCGATCACGGGCTTGAAGATCTGCACGCGCTGCCGCGCAATTTCCGCGCGCCGCAGCCGCCGGATCAGCTCCTCACTCTTCCCTGAAAACATCGGGCCGACAACGACTTCGATCCAGCCCATGTTCCCCTTGACGATGTCCACGCTTCACCGCCTCCTTGTTGTAGGCTAGCACAATACCCTGTGAAAAATGAGAGGGTCTGTAATCGGCACCGGATTCTAGGGGCGGCGATACATGGTTGCATTAAAGAACGGGGCGAAGGCATTGATGACGGCAGTGCGGAAGGCGTCCTGGCGCGTTATGAGGTTGCGCGTCAGGATGCCCCAAGCACCCTGAGAATCGCGGATGGCCTGGCTTCCTGCGAAGGCATCCACGGCTTCCGCCAATTCTACCCCTTCATCTACAACTTGCCTCGCAAGCGCTTGGGGCAGGAGCACGCCTCCGGATTGGCCGTAAGCGCCGCGACGTTCGGTATCGAGCACATAAGCCCAATTCTCGAGGAAGACCCAGCGGTTCCCGGCCTCTTCGACGATATCGAGGCCGCCTTCGAGCCCCACAAAATATTTCCAAGGCTCCTCGCGCTCGCGAGCGATTTCCGATAAGGCTTCAGCGCGCTGCCGCGCACCGGCCATCAGATCCGCTCGACTAAGCGGCGTATGCCGGACGCCACTGGGAACTTCGAGGCCCACTACGTCGAACTGAGCGTTTGGTTCGAGTGTCGGACCGAACACGGTCAGCGCTTCCCAAACGGCATTCAACTTGGGACGGCGAATGCTCCCGACAGCGACGACGACCTTATCCATCAGCGAGGCCTGGTAGAATCTTTGTTCTGGGCTGAACCAAGACGGTGTTCAGCGTACTCGAGGCCATCGGATCGGACCCTTGGCAGCGAAAAAGCCTAACTTACCGAGAGATGTTTCGGTCCGCAAACGCATCCGGAGCGCAAAAGGCGCATTTTGCTCAGCGCGACAGCTCTGGGAAATGTGCCGCCTATTTCGGTGACGCGGAACCAGTGTCAGCGCCGAGTCTCTCCTTCACACAACTGCGCTTGTTTCCCACCGCCGTAGCGAGCAAGCAGGAATTCCTTTAGCTGCTCGACAGAAGCGAAAACCTGATCGGCACAGCCAAGCATCCAGCCACTGACCTGCTCGAGGGGCACCGGCGTGACGAGATAGACAGGAATTCCTTTGCGAAACGCTCCGGTCATTTCAGCAGAGGTTCCACCGCTTCGCCCCGCCGAGTCTTCCCAATAGCAGATGAGGTAGTCCGCTTGGTTCTCGATCAAGTCGAGATCGAATTGAATGATCTTGCGGACCACGCGGCGGAATCGTTCCTGGTCGGCCGTCTTCCATTCGCGAAAATGGGTTGCTTCTTCCTGGGTTAGATTTTTCTTTTCGTCCTCAGCGGGGTCATACACCTGGTGACCCAAGTGTTCCTGCAAGAAGGGCGTCAGTTTGCGGCGCCAAAGCTTTCCGTGGGCATCGGCGAATTCAATCGGGCCACAGAGGTAAGCGAGCATGAAGGTCGCTGGAGCGGTGACTCTACCATGCCGCGACAGCCACGCCAATCGCGCCGCGTCTGAATTGTCGCGCCGGAGTGCAGGAAGCAGAGCCTGGAGCGGCCGAGGGGACTCGAACCCCCGCCTACAGCTTGGCAAGCTGTCGTACTACCCCTATACTACGGCCGCAAAACGTGCGGAAAACGGACTTCACTCTTATAGCACGCCCTTCCAGCACGAACAAGACCCCTTCCCTCAATTGGAAATGACCGGGTGAGACACACAAAAGACACACGCACGAGCCCTTTGTGGAACATTATTGGAGAGCCAGCCGCCTAATCGACTTCGAGGATGCGAGTTGCCCGGACGACCGGCGATTTTTTCTGCCGCTCGGCGAAGCGCTCCGCACGATCACGATCGATATAGACGCGGGCAAATTTCTCACCGTCGTGATAGTAGACGGTGACCTGCCAGTGACGATGTTTTCGACGCCGATCGCGATGGAAACGGCTGCGTCTTGGTGCTCTCTTCTGCTTCTTCTTGGGCATGCGCCACCTTTTAAAGGGCTGCACTATGGCAATTTTGATAGGGGCGCGCAAGTGTCAAGTTTAGACATAACGCGGATATATCAGCCGGGGCCGTCCGACCGCTCGATTGGTGAACCTTCTCGCTCGGAGGATGATTCCACCGGCGCGATGTGCGCACCTTCGTCATTACGACCACGCTGCGATGGCGGCATGTTTCGGTGCCTAGATGCGGGGCGGGTTGGAAGGGCAAACCTGCGACTTTCTGTGGGTTGGTGCGTCTAATCACTGGAGAGCAAAAATCATGCTGCCCTCGTGGAACTTTTCGTCGGTCGGCCGCGTATTTGATGGTGAGTCGCAACAAACCGGAGAGAGGCCCAGATGGTGATGCAAGTGGAACACGAACGCAATATTGAAGACCTCGGAAAGCACACTACGGAATCCGTGAACCGGTTGCGGCAGCTCTTGGCTGGCGGGGCCCAGGTGTATCCCGATCCGAAGCGGCCTGATTTCTACGAAGTGGAAAGCGGATCGGACGTCTATTACATTCACATTTCGCCCGTGACTGGAAAAATCTTCTTGCTTGCCACCTGGAAAGCAGATTTCGCCGCGGAGTCTGCCGGCGTTCACCAAGCGGCGTAGCTCGGGACTTAGGCGCTCTTTCGGCCTACGGGGTGAGCGAGGCCGCTTTGAAGTTCAAATCATCCAAGATCTTCTTCTCCAATTTCAGCACCGCGGCGCCCGCATTGCTGCGGGCATAGACAAATCCCTCGGAAGCGGCTGATAAACGGACGGCCATCTTGTTTCCGGATTTGTCTGTAAAGGTAAATTCCAGGGCCGGCTTCGCCACCCGCCCAGCAATCGCGGCGGGCGGCACGTCGTAAATCTCCTGGGCTCGCGTGGTCTCGAACGGAACGGAAATCTTCGAGATATCCGCGCTCTTGCCTTTCAGACCCTCGGGCTGCTCCAGCGTCCAGTTGCCATTCTTATCCTGGTTGCAGATGATCGTCTCCTTCGTGCTCGCGTTGTGAATTTCGATTCGAGAGAGCTGGGCTGAATCGAAGTGGTAGACGCTTTTGTCCCTGAAATCGAACAAGTTTTCGTTGAGCTTCTTATAGAGATCCTCGTTGATCCGAAAGATCGTCGGGCGTGAAGTGTCCCGCGCATAGTAATCGTTGTCCGCTTTCTTGCCTACAACCAATGTCGCTTCCTTATCGCCGGTCAATTTCAAATGAAGCGTAACCGCGGGATTGGTCAAGCCGTACTTCGCCAGCTCAGTCGGGGTCTCACTCGTTATCTTCGTCATTTTTGCTGCGGACAGCGAGGCCAAGAGCGAATCCACCGTGCTACTGTCGGCAGGTGTTGCGTGGGGCTTCTGGATCTGCCACTTTCCTGAATTACTGCCAACAACGAGTTCGTTCGACGGATTCTTCAGGTCGATCGATGTAACTTGGCTGGACAGCACGTGCAGCACAGTTCGGTCGCGAAACTCGTCGAGCGACTTATCAGTTGTAACCAGGAGCGACTCGGGCAGAAGAGAAACTTGCTTTCCGCTGTCCATGATTCCGTAGGCTGAAATCCCCGTAAAATCTTTGGCGCCGAGCTCAAGCTTGTGCCTTGCCCCGTTCTTGAGCTGGAATTCAAGCGTAACCTGGGGCGGCGCGAGCCCATAAGAAGACAGCCTATCTGGAGCGGCGGTCAAAGTTCGGGTGACGCGCGCGCTTGAAAGCTCGGTGGCAATGCCTTCGAGTACGGATTGGTCGGCTTCGGTCTGGATCGGCTGGATGACTTGCCAATCGCCGTTGTGGTTCTCGAAGACCATTTTCTGGCCGGCAAGCGCCAGCGTGAGCGAAGATATGTCCTGGGCCTGGATGGAAAACGCCGGCTTCGATTCGTCCTCGGTAGTTTCTTTCGACGCCGCGCGCTTTATCTCGTAGAAGTAGGCGAAACTCGCGAGCGCGGCCGCCAAAGCAAGAACAATGAGGGTGCTTCTTTTCATGGCCCCGTCAGCGCCGCTTCCACCAGATGTAGATGCCGGAAATGATGACGATCCCCGGCAACATCAGCAGACTGAACCAAAACAGTGTGCGCTGCTGCGATTCTGTAAGATTGACACGGCGATTCGCTGGGTTCTTCGGCCGGATTGAAATCAGGTTCTCCTCTGAGGAAAGCCAGTTAATTGTGTTGTAGAAGAGATCGCCGTTGCGCGCGTAATTCACGGCCTGATTTGATGCAAAGTCGGAATCGCCAATCACGACCAAGCGCGCGTCCTTCGTACCGTTTTTTTCGTCCGCCTTCTTCTCGGCCGCCACGCCCAGCGACAAGGGACCCGCGGTGTCTTGTTTGGGGTCAAACCTTATTTCGCCATTCATCAGCTTCGGCTTCGTAAAGCTGCGCGGAGAGGTTTTCAGCAGCTCGACGTCATCGGGCTGGGACTTTGACTTGTCGGCCACCGAGACGGTGCGCGCCAGCGGGAAGAAGGTCATCGTCTGCTGAAAACTCCTTGTGATCGGGCTGGTCCCGTAATCCACCACGAGCGGGATCTCCGGGCCAGTCCCGAAGAGACGTCCCACGCCGCTCGCATCGATGACGAAGTTCTTGCCCACGCTGATATTCCATGCTTGGAAAACGTCATCGAGCTTCGGGTCCGTATCCGGGTCGACAAGAATCAGGGCTTTGCCTCCGCCATCGAGGTATTTTTTGATCATTTCCCCTTCCTGGGGGAAAAGGGGCTGCGCGGGACCCGCCTCGACCAGCACATCGCAGTCGGAGGGGACGCTGCCCTCGGAAACCAAGTTCACTTCCTTGGTCTGGTAGCTTTCCTTTTTCAACTGGTCATTCGCGGCGCTGTAACCATGCCCGTCAGTTGTGGTGATGGCCTTCTCCCCGTGGCCGGTGACGAAACAAACCGTCTGCACTTTGTCGTGGGTCACTTTCAGAATGGCGTTCGTGATATCCTGCTCGCCGGTCTCGTCGATCTTTTCGTTTTTCGAGCCGCTCGCCACAACGACTTGCCCCATCCGCGTCACGCCGTACTGTTTGGCGATCTCGGGCTTTTCCTGGGGATCGACCTGTTGATAGTGCATGTGCCGGCTCAGGTTCACATACTCGGCCATTTGGTCGTTCAATGCCTGGTCGGGCGTCTTGGCGAATCGGATGATTGAGACATCCTTCTGCAAACCCCTGACGATTCGCTCGGTTTGGTCCGAGAGCGTGTAGAGTTTTTCGGTGGTGAGGTCGAATCGTTTGTGATGCCGAAAGCCCAGGAAATTCAAGAATCCCAGAATAGCCAGCACGGCCACCGCGAGGATGATCGTGTTCGTGCCCAGTTTCGAAGAGCGCCGCGAAAAGAACTGGGCGATGGCGCGGTAGTTGAAGACGATCCCCGCGAGGAGCAACACCCCGCCGCCGATCAGCAAGATCTTGCTCGTGAGCAAGAGCTCACCCTGAATTGAATAGCGGATGCCGCCGGCGACCGCCATCGCCGCGCCCAGCCATCCAATCGTGCGGAACAACTCCTGGCGGTCAAACTTCACTTTCCGATTCTCACTCCCTGCCATGGGAACCTATGCCCTCCGCCAACGCATTGAATCGAGCGATCGAATAGTTAGAAAAACTCCCAGAGAGATGAGGCTGGCGTAAAAGATCAATCCAGAAGTATCAATGACGCCTCGGGTGAAGTCCTCGTAGTGCCGGATCACGGAGAGGTATTCCAATATTGCTCCGAGCGTCGTGCCCGGGCCACGCCCGCCGAAATCAATCACCCAGAGCAACAAAAATGTACTGAAGGTGAGCACGGCGGCGATGAGCTGATTTTCGGTGAGCGAGGAAAGAAACGATCCCAGAGCCAGCAAAGCCGCGCCAAGAAGCAGCAGTCCCAGATATCCCGCGAGCAGAGTTCGCCACGGGGGCGAGGGCTCGCTCCTGACGAGCATGAAAATCTGGTAGGCGGCGGTGGGCGCTAACATGATCGCGAAGAGGCTAAGCGAGGCCAGAAACTTGCCAAGCACGATCTGAGTGTCGGTGATCGGCGAGGTCATCAGCAGCTCCATTGTCCCCCGCTTCCGCTCTTCGGAATAGACACCCATCGTCAGCATCGGCAGGAAAAACAGGAGCAAGGTCCCGAGCAAGCCGAAGTAGGCTCGAAGCACCACACCGGGAACGTCGAACTGCGAAGGCCCGCCGAACTGCATGCTCTGCAAGCTTTGTTCGAACGACTCGCGAATCACCGCAGCCAGATAAATATTGAAGAAGAAGCCGGCTACAACCAGAAACACTCCAATGACGATGTAGGCGATGGGGGAAACGAAATAGTGGCCCATTTCCTTGCGATAGACAGCGTAGAGGCTTCGCATGCTCTCTCCCGTTCCTTAGCTGGACGCCGTCGAGGCGTGAGCGGAATCCTCAGTCGTAAGCTGCAAGAAGATTTCTTCCAGGCTCAAGTTCACGCCGCGGAGTTCATACAGCGGCAGGCCTTTGCCTACCACCGCGGCTGCGACCTGGCTGCGGATGTCCTCTCCCGGCGCAGCTTCGACGCTCACCACCAAGCGGCCGCTCGCGGTCGCCGGTTCGACCTCGACATTGCGAACATTTGGCACCTGCGCCAGCAGATCGCGGAGCGGCTTTTCTTGCGCCTGAACTTCCAGACGAACCCGCTGGCCGCCTTTGAGCTGCATAGTCAAATTCGAGGGCGTGTCCACGGCGGCAATCTTTCCGTTATTGATGATGACGACGCGGTCGCAGGTCATGCTGACCTCAGGCAGGATATGCGTCGAAAGAATGACGGTGCGGGTGCCGGCAAGCCCCTTGATCAGATGACGCACTTCGATGATCTGCTTCGGATCGAGCCCCACCGTTGGTTCATCGAGGATGATCACGTCGGGATCATGGACCAGCGCTTGCGCCAGGCCGACGCGCTGCTTGTAGCCGCGGGAGAGGCGCTTGATGAGCTCGTCCCGCTTGTCGGCAATGTTGGTCTTCTCCATTGCATCATCGACTCGCTGGCGGCGCTTCTCAACCGGAACGCCCTTGATGCGCGCCACGAAATCGAGATAGGCCCCGACGGCCATATCGGTGTAAAGCGGCGGGTTCTCGGGCAAATAGCCGATTCGCCTGCGGACCTCAAGTGAGTCGTTGAACACGTCAAACCCGGCGATGCGGGCCGTGCCGCTGGTGGCGGGCATATAGCCGGTCAGAATGCGCATCGTAGTCGTCTTCCCCGCCCCGTTGGGGCCCAGGAAGCCCAGGATTTCGCCCTCGTTCACGGTAAAGGAAATGTGATCCACCGCAGTCACCGTTCCAAAGGACTTCGTCAGATCTTGGACTTCAATCAACGCAAACCTCCCGCCAAGCAGAAAACCACTCGTTCCACATTGCGAATGGGAAGAGCGGCGCGACGACGGCCTCGCCGCGTTTAACCGAGACAATCTTTATACCAAAAAAACACCTACAGATGAAAAGAGTCTTCCGAAACTTGCATCGCCGGAAAATCGTGCCCGCCGTACAAGATAGGGAATCCAAAGGAAGCCGAAGGGTTGCCTGAAGCGGCGGAGAGAGAACCTGAGTTTCCCCGATTGCGATCTCATTTGACATTGCTCGCGCGAGCGGGATAAGGTCCAGCGCGGATTGCCGCAAACTACTGCGTTCATGAAGGGAAAGACTCTGCTCGCCGCCCTCGTTGCCCTGTTCCTCGCTGCCGCGCTCAGTCTTGCAGATCACGTCGGATGGTTCCACGCGCCGGGGGCGCCGCTCGAAACCACCCGCTGGCTTGTCTTATTGCTCTTCGCAGGATACGCCACAAAGCGCAATTCTTTGACCGCCTGGATGCTGGTGGGAATGGCAGCCGGAGTCGAGTTCGGCCACGATTGGCCGACGACGGCGGCCAAGCTCCAGTTTCTCGGCACGATTTTTCTGCGCTTGATCAAAGTGATTATCGCCCCGCTGCTCTTTGGCACGCTCGTTGTGGGAATCGCCGGCCACGCCGACCTGAAGAAGGTCGGACGAATGGGACTCAAGGCGCTTGTGTACTTCGAAATCGTTTCCACGTTGGCGCTGTTAATTGGACTGATCGCGATCAATCTCAGCCACGCTGGAGAAGGGGTAGGATTGCCGGCGGCCGGCACCCCACAGGAGGGCTTCAATGCTGCTCCCCATTCGGCCACCGACCTGATCGTAAACATCTTTCCTGAAAATATCGCGAAGTCCGTTGCCGAAGGACAGGTGCTTCAAATCGTGGTGTTCAGCATCGTGTTCGCCCTGGCGCTGGCTATGGTTCCCGAACCCAAGCGCCGGCCGCTGGTCGCTTTCGCAGAGAGCCTCTCGGAGACGATGTTCAAGTTCACCAATCTGGTGATGCTGGTGGCTCCGATCGGCGTTTTCGGCGCGATTGCCTACACGGTCGGACACATGGGACTCGGCGTGCTGCTGCCGCTCCTGAAGCTGCTGGCGACGATGTACGTTGCGCTTGCCGCGTTCGTCCTCCTCGTGCTGCTGCCCATAGCGGTACTTGTGCGCGTTCGCCTTGCACGATTTCTGCGGGCGGTGGCGGAGCCAGTCGTGATTGCTTTCGCCACAGCCAGTTCGGAGGCGGCGCTGCCACGGGCGATGGAGGAAATGGAACAACTCGGCATCCCGCGCCAGACCGTCGCCTTCGTTCTCCCCACCGGCTACAGCTTCAACCTCGATGGTTCAAGCCTTTATCAGTCGCTGGCCCTGATCTTTGTGGCTCAGGCTGCTGGAATTCATTTGAGCTTCGGCCAACAGGCCGTGATGATGCTGACCCTGCTCGTCAGCAGCAAAGGCACCGCCGGCGTTGCTCGAGCCTCGCTCGTGATCGTGCTCGCCGCCGCCGCATCGTTTCACTTGCCAACGGAGCCGATCTTTCTGCTTTTCGGTATCGACCAGCTAATGGACATGGCCCGGACCGCAGTCAACGTCCTGGGCAACTGCCTAGCGACCGTGGTCGTGGCGCGCTGGGAAGGAGAGATCGACGCGGCCCCAAGTTAGATGACAAGGGATTCACGACGCATCCAAAACTTCCTAAGGCTTTGATCGATCAGGTAATGCCCTTTTTTTTGGCGCGATCCCAAGACCCGAAGTGACAACTACTTAAAAATTTACTCGGACTCCGAACTGGGCGGCAAAGGGAATCCCCACGGTTGTGCCCGGGCCGAAGAAATCGCCGAGGGCGCCGCCGGGCATGCGCAATTGGTTCAGGTTGGTGATGGGCCGTGTCGTCGTGCAGGAGGGATCGGCGCAGATATCAGTAATATTGCCAGCCTGCACTTGTCCTGGCGGGACGGGAAGGGCCGCCACATTGGTAACAAAGTTGGCGCCCGGATTGTTACGGTTGAGAAAATTGAAGAACTCGATGAAAGGAATCACCGACCAGCCTTCATGGAAGTTGAACGGCCGAGTGACGCGCATGTCAACCTGGATGTACGGAGACCCGCGAAATTCGTCGAGGTTGGTGGGGACGCTGTTGACAACCGCTCGATTGTCAAAAACATCTCCGACTCCGGTAACGGGAGTTGCGGTAGTCAAGGTGAAGGGCCGAGCGCTCTCCGCTTGCGACAGCGTCGTCACCTCAAAGCCACCAGGAATGTAGAGAGTCCCAGCAAGGACAAACCGGTGACGGACATCCTCGCCCGATGGACCATAATCGCCCTTCCCGAAGGCGTGCAACGGGTTGCAAACACCGTTTACATAGTCAAAGAGCTCCCCCAGCACGCAGCCCCAAGTTTGCGCACTGGACAACGTGTAGTTCGCCACGACATTGAAGCGGCGTGAGACGTTGCCCTGCAGGTGAACTGATAGACCGTCGTAGCTGGAGCGGTTATCGGTGCGGAAGAGCGTTATGTTGGGGACGTTGTTCCTCTGATCAGAAACCGTGGAGAGGAAGAGCGGGGAGAGCAGCGTGAAGCCAGCCTGATACTGATAGCGTCTGTAGGCGTGCACGCCCTGCTCGTGGGTGTAGTCTGCGCTGAGTATCCATTTCGAATTGAAGGCATGCTGAACGCCGGCTGTTGCATGCAATGCGTAAGGAGTCTTGTAATGCGGATCAATAATCGATCCCGATCCGGCCAGCGTGCCCACTGGGCCACTCGTGGCGGCGGGTGGAAGGCATCCTGGATCGCCCGGATTGACGCACGGTCCCGGGAGAGGCGGATTAACTGCCTGGAAGGCAGTTACCCAACCGTTTTGTGCAAGATCGTTGTAGAAAAAACCGAAACCGGCACGAATCACCGTGTTCGCGGATTGTCCCGGAGAATAGGCGATCCCAAGCCGTGGAGCGAAGGCCGCACGGTAATCATGCGGCACACCGGTGACCAGCGGTATTTGTAGCGCCTTGAGGGTTTGAAGCGCCGGATTCGCTAATTGGGTTTGGCCGGATGCGGTGAAAAGTCCGAAGGTCGTATCGTACCGCAAGCCGTAGTTGACCGTGAGACGCGGCGTAACTCGCCACGAGTCCTCCGCGTAAACTCCCAGCCGCTGGACGTTCTGCACGAAACTGCCATTACCTGCCGGCGTGGTGACGCTTCCCGCCACGAGATCCTGTTTGAACTGCGACGGATTTGTCAGGTAAAAAGCGGGATCTTGAGGAAAGGTAACCAGGGTTTCCTGATTGGCGGTGAGAGCGCCGCTTAGTACCGGCTCGTGAATGAAATTCACGCCGAAGCGCGGCGCGTGCCTGCCTGACGTGTGAGCCAGGTCGTAACGGAACTGGTATTTCTCTTGGTTGCGCAATATGGGGAACGCGGTGATGGGAGTGACGAATTGATTGTCCCCAAAGGTCTCCAAGCCCGAGATTGTGCTGGATGTTGAGGTAAACGGAAAAGCGAGAGCAAAGCCGAGGTTCGCGTTGCGCCTCTCGGTGAGATGCAACCCGCTGGCGTTCAATACGAAGGCACCCAACCACGCCGGGCTAAACGCGTGCTGCTGGCTGATCACAATGTTCATGTAGTTGTTATGCGATTCCGCGCCGGTCGATGGAAGCGTGGCCTGCTGCACAAAGGCATTCCGCATGGTGTAATTATCAACAGCGGCCCGAAGAAACCACTGCGAGCGCGAGGATTGAGACCAGTCGAAGCGTGCCGTGCCAAGATAGTCGCGAAAGGGGACGGGGACGTTGCTGGGAACCGCAATGGAATTCGCAGTGGCGCCGTTCACATTGATCAGGCCTTGAGCGGCAAGCTGCGCCAGCGCATTGAACTGCGCCAGGCTCGCGGGGCTATACGCGATGCTGGCGTCTTCATGGACGTATTCGAAGGAAGAGTAAAACCAAACGTTGCCTTTCTTAATAGGCCCGCCGAGCGCTCCCACGTAATTTTGCCGCGAGAAAGGCTGCTTGGGGTTGGGTGCAGGATTGTCAATCGGAAAACGCGCATTGAGCGCGGCCGCTCGCTCGTAAAAAGCCGCATCTCCATGCCAGTTCTCCGTGCCGCGCTTGGTCGTGATAACCACCGAACCGGCGGTCGTGCGACCTGTATTCGCGTCTTCCTGGGCCGTGCGCACGGCGAATTCCTGGATCGCATCGGGAGAAAAGTTTTGCAAGAAACCGCCAATGTAATCATCCGAATTGTCACCGCCATCGACGGAGAGCTCATTGTTGAGTCCTGAGCTGCCGCCCGAAGAAACTGCCGTGATACGCGCCTTCGTTGGATCCGACGGCTCGACCGGTTCGGTTCCAGGGGCAAGGTAAGCGATGTTTGCGAAGGTGCGAGCCGCAAGCGGAATGGTTTGAAGGTCCCGCGCCGTGACTACAGCTTGATGCACGGCGCTCGCAGTGTCGAGAGGTTGGGTGGTGATCGACGAAGCCTGTCCTTGCACGTTCACCGTCTGCTGCACCGCTCCCGCGTTCAGCGTGACCGTAATCTCCCGCACCGAGCTGACAATGACGGTTACATCCGAGCGCGCTTCCGCAAACCCGTGAGCATTCACGCTCACGTGATAGGCGCCCGGCGGCAGATCGTCGAGGCGAAATTCCCCGCGATCGTTACTGGCTGCTTGGCGCTCGATGAAAGATCCGAGCGCTTGAACCGCAATTCGGGCGGATGGAACTCGGCCGCCACTTACATCTTGCACTACACCTCGCAACGATCCCGTTGGATTCTGCGCGCGCACGCCTGGAAGCAAAAAGGCGCTCAAAAGAGCGACCCTAGCAACGACGCCGGGCAACGGCGAGACCCGAGAGCGCATCCACCCTCCTTGAATTTGCCTCGGATTATTACAGAACGTCTTCGACCTGTCGATGCCAACGCGGGATTCGGCCCCCAGCGTCAGGTGATGCAGCGGCGCGCGCTGCGAGGCCGCTACGAGTGACGCCCCAGGGCGCGAAATCAAGGAGATGCGCGTTGACACTGCGGGGTCATTTTGTTATTCAAACCAATGGCGTATTCATCGATTTGAAGCAGGCTTTATCCCACGCCAGTGCGGGTGAGAATCGCTCCAGGGTTCGCTCCTCGTCCAGGGTACGCGCCCCTGTTTTCCGGAATGGTTTGTTTCGTTGGCGAGAACGTGTGACATCTTGGCGCGTGGAGGGTTCATGACGTGGTTGCGCTGGGTCCCGGCGGTGATCTGCGCGGGAGTCTGCGTGGGAGCGCTGAGTGGCTGCGGGGGGGGCAAGGCAAAACCCGCTTTGACTATCAGCATCTCGCCAAGCGCGGCCCAAAACGTGGATCAGGGGCAGAAGCTGGCTTTCACGGTTACTGTTACGAACGACCTCACAAATGCCGGCGTCACCTGGAGCTTATCGGGCACGAACTGTTCGGGCAACAACTGCGGCACGCTGTCAAACACCACTACAACCGCAACGACCTACACGGCGCCGAAGGGCCTGACGACGCCTTTGACCGTCACCCTAAAGGCGGCGTCGGTCGCCAATACCAACGACACGGCTACAGTCTCGATTAACGTGGTCTTAGCCCTCAGCTTTACAACAACCTCCGTGCCGAATGGTGTGAATGGAACTCCCTACAATCAGACGATTCAGGTGACTGGCGGTGTCTCGCCGCTCACGTTCTCCCTGCGATCCGGACCGTTGCCTAGCGGACTGTTCCTGAATTCCGGTGGAACTATCACCGGAAGACCGACCGGTTCGGGAACGTCCAACACATTCACGATCCAAGTGGCAGATAGCGGCAACCCGCCGATCACGGCCAGCGAAAGCCTTGCGATCGCAATCGCGCCGCCGCCGCCGCTGGCCATTAGCACTACACCTCTGCCCAACGGGCAAGTGAGCAGCCCTTATAACGCCTCTCCTTCGCTTTCCTCTGGAGGCGTCCCGCCGCTCACGTGGATTATTGTTTCCGGCACCGGACCTTTGCCATCCGGTCTGAGCTTAAGTTCCACGACAGGGCAAATTTCCGGAACGCCGACGTCCGTTGGCACCTCGAAACCCTTTAGCGTGCAAGCGCAGGATTCGGCGATTCCGTCGCAGACGGCAACACAATCCTTCAGCATTACGATTACGCCTCCGCCGCCGTTGTCCATCACCACAGCTTCGCTTCCCGAAGGAACAACGGCGACCGCCTATTCAGCCTCCCTAGAAGCAAGCGGCGGTTTGGCGCCGATCACATGGTCGGTGATCAACGGGCAATTGCCCGGCGGGCTGTCGCTGGACCCGGCTAGCGGGTTGATCTCGGGAACGCCCGTGCGGCAGGAAACCGCTACCTTCACCGTGCAGGCAACTGACTCGGAGACGACTCCCGAAAAGGCTTCGAAGCAATTCAGCATCACGATTGTCCCAAACGGGACCTCCACCAATAACAACACCCTTCTCAACGGCGCTTACGTCTTTCTCTTCGAAGGGTTCAGCTCGGTCGGTACGACGTTGATCGCTGGCCAATTTACCGCTAACGGGGGCGCGACCGGGGACCTGACCAGCGGGACTGAAGACATCAATTTTGTAACCGTCCAGAAGGTTTCCACGAACGTCACTTTTACCGGCACCTATGCGATCGATGCAAACGGTCGAGGAAGCATGACGTTTAATGTCTCCGGGAATAGCAACACGACCGCGGCGTCTACCTATCTGCTGACGCTGGATAGCGACGGGAATGGCCGATTTATCGAATCGGATTCGAGCGGCCTGCGCGGGACTGGGATCCTGAAGAAGCAGTCTTCGACGAGTTTTGCAGCGGCGAGCCTGATCGGAAATTACGCGTTCGAGTTGGCCGGCTTTGATGCGAGCAAGAAACGGAGCGTGATTGTTGGAACGATTTCCGCGGATGGCAATTCAAGCCTATCCGGCGGTGAACTGGACAGTAATGACGCCGGGTCCACGAATCTTGTGCCGGGAGTCAACGGTTCGTACTCGGTGTCTGGGAATGGTCGCGGTACCGCCAGCGTTTTCCTCGGCGGAATGACTCAACTTAATTTCGTGATCTATGTTGTTTCGTCAACCGATGTCTTTTTCATCAGCTCCGACACGCTGACGCCGACCACTCCCCCGGCGGCGCCGGCGCCGCCATTTGTGACAAGCGGTGAGGCCTTCTTGGAGCAGACCGTTGTGCCCGGCGGAGGTTTCGACGTAACTTCCCTTTCCGGCGCAAGCGTGGTGAGCGGTACCGGTTTAGACGGGTCGAGCGCGACTGTTCTTGCAGGCTTGTTGGCAGCCGACGGCACCGGAAGGGACTCGCTTATTTTCGACCAGAACGATCATGGATCCATAACACCCGCGGGCGCAGCGCAAACAGGCACGTATTCGGTGTCGTCAAATGGACGGGTCCGTTTTACAGGCTTGGGAAGCCGCATGGCAGTGGGTTATTTGGTCTCCCCGAACCGAGCGTTCGTCATTGGCTCGGACAGCGCCGCGACCTCCGGCCTGCTCGAAGAACAACTGTCCGGACCCTTCAACAGCGGCTCCCTGGAAGGTAGCTACGTTGTCGGCGCGGGATTCCCTGCCGAGAGCCAGGTCGGTGGCCTTGAAGGTGTTGTGGATGCGAACGGCATCAGCAAGATCGCAGGAGTTGTGGATGTCGTCAGCGGCTCGGGTACATCCCGTCCCGGGCAGACGGTGGTAGCGACTTACACGATTGCGTCGAATGGCCGGGGGACAATCACAGTCAGCGCACCCTCGGGCGTTCCGACACCTTTGATCTTCTACATCGTCTCCGCATCGCAGGCTCGAATCGTGTCTGCGGATTCGAGCGATTCGCATCCAGCAGTTCTCTTTTTCGATCACTAATTCGTCGCATCTGTGCTGAAATACCTGCCATGACTTTGATCTCATACGATTGGACGCGAGCCCTAGCGCTGCTGTGTTTAAGCCTCGCCCTCGTTCTTGGACTGGCAGCGGCGCTCACGAGTTCGTTCGCGCAAGCACCTTCGCTGCAGCCCCCGCCCGAAGCGCAGGTCATTAACTTGACTCCCCATCCAGGAAACTTCAGTGAACCGTCCATCGCCGTCAACCGCGAGAATCCGCTTCAGCTGGTTGCTGCCTACCAGGTCAATGCGAGCGTTGCCTATTCGCAGGATGGAGGACAAACCTGGACGCTGGCCACCGGCACCGTGCCGCGCGATTACAGAGTCTCCGGCGACGTGTCGATGACCTATGATAGCCGCGGCCACGCTCTGCTCTGTTATATCGCCTTCGACAAGCTGGGCACCGAAAATTATTGGGCGCACAACGCCACACGGAACGGCATTTTCGTCCGGCGCTCGCTGGATGGCGGCAAGACGTGGGAGCCGGAAGCGCGCACCGTGATCGCACAACCTACCCAGCCGGTGATGCCCTTCGAGGACAAGCCCTACATCGTTGCCGACCATACCCACGGACCCTATGCCGGCAATCTGTATGTCGGCTGGACCGAATTCACGCTGACGAAAACGGTAATCCTGTTCTCCCGCTCGACCGATGGTGGCGCGTCTTGGTCGACGCCGATCGAGATCAGCATGCACGAGGGCCTGCCGCGTGACGACAATGGCTCAGTGGAAGGATTTGACGGAGTGGTTGCGCCAGACGGCACACTCGATGTCATCTGGGCCGACGGAAACGAAATTGTCATGGCGTCATCGAGCGACGGCGGGCGCACGTTCACTCCATCCCGCAAGATTCTTGACGTTGCCGCGCCATATTTCAAAGTTGAAAACGTCTATCGCTCGAACGGCTTCCCGCAGATTGATATCGATCCGCACAGCGGCCGGCTCTTTGTTACCTGGGCCGACTATCGAAACGGGGACGTAGATGTCTTTTGCTCCACTTCCATGGATCAGGGGCGCACGTGGTCATCCGCCGTTCGGGTCAATTCCGATCCCGCCCACGATGGCGCCGACCAATTTTTCCAGTGGATGGCTGTAGACCCGACCGACGGCGCCGCCTATGTGATTTTCTACGATCGTCGCGATGACCCTGCGAACAAACTCGCGAAAATCGTGTTGGCGCGCTCGACGGACGGCGGCGCGAATTTCATAAATTATGCCTGGACGCAGGAGCCCTTCGATGCCCGTGAAGATTTCATCGGCGACTATACGGGCGTCGCCGCCTTTGGTGGCCGAGTCTATGGGGTTTGGACCGAGGAGCGAGCCCGGCCGAAACCTGTCGCGAAGCCGGGTCCAGAGGATGCGCAAGATATCCCGGCACGAAGAATGCATACCACGATCGTTCTCGTCAGCAGCGCCGATTTCGGGCACGCGCGCTAAAACGGGCCAAGGGGGAACATCAGTCTGAAAACACGCGACGGTCGAGAACCTATCGTTAGAACCCAGTCAGGGTTTGTCTCACTTCTTGTCGTCTTCTCCTTCTTCCAAACGAAGAGCGGCGGAATTAATGCAGTACCGCAACCCTGTCGGCGCGGGTCCGTCATCAAAAACGTGGCCGAGGTGCGCATCACACTTGCTGCACAGGACTTCCTCGCGGATCATCCCGTGGCTCGCGTCCCGTTCCACTGCAACCCTCTCTTCATTCACCGGCTTCCAGAAGCTTGGCCAGCCGGAGCCTGAATGGAATTTAGTCTCCGAGCTGAATAGTGGCTGCCCACAACACACGCACGCATACATCCCTTTCGTTTCGGTATCTGTGTATTCACCGGTGAAAGGAGGCTCCGTGCCCTTCTTCCGCGTCACGTAAAACTGCTCCTCGGTGAGTTTCTCGCGCCATTCGGCATCCGCTTTCCTGATTTTTTCCGTCATCGCTTCCCCCCGCAGGATTCTATTATACCGGGTGAAGCGATTGAACGATTCAGGCATCGAAGGCAGATCGAGACGGCCCGGGGCGCGCGTCTTGACCGGGCTACTCCCGTCTGCTAGCCTATCTGTGCAGCGATTCTTCAGGGAGGCCAGATAAGCGATAACCCTTCCGGCCCTCTTCTGTATCGCATTCAAACAAAAGGCATTAGCGGCGCGCGGGCCCATGCCTTGAAAGGGGGTACCGTCATGCTTGAGGCTATTATCATCATCGTCGCCCTGGGGGGTCTCGAAGTGGCGCTCTGGTGGGCGGACCATAAGCGGCAGCAGGAGCAACTACAGACCCTGGAAGCTATCTGGGTTGAATTGGCGCTCATGAACGACGGCAAGGACCGCCCGCAGCAGGCCGCGCCGGCTCAGGAAATCATCCCGGCCGCGCACCTCCCGATTGGTCCACTCGGCACCATGAAATCGCCGGGAGCCGATTAGGCGCGGCCCATCCGGTAAGAAAGTGTTTCGTCGGCGCTGGTTCGACAAACGTTCGCATTCCAGCCAGAATCCACGGCCTTTGTGGGCCGCTAGCTCAATTGATAGAGCAGCGGACAGCTTACGCCTTCCAGCGTGGTAGCAATTGAAGCGCATTATCGCGCTGGATCCCGCGAATGTCGCCGGCGGGCAAATCAAATTTGTTCAATGCGGTTGCGATCCTCTCGACGGTCCAAAACGGCGCGTCGGATCCGAACAAAAGATGACTCGTGGGAATTACCTTAAACACGGCTGCCATGGCGGCCGGATTGACCGCGACGCTGGCGATATCGTAATAGAGCTTTTGCAGCTCACGTTCCAACCCATTCGGAATGATCTTCGCGCGCTCTTCCGGCTTGAGCCAGCCACCGGCGAGACGTGAGAGGAGGATGAGGATCGTTCCGCCGCCATGTGAAAAAATGAAACGGAGGTCCGGGCAGCGCACGAGGCTACCACTATAAACGAGGCTTGTAATCGTACGGGTCGTATCGGTGGGAAACTCGATAGAGGGTATGTTCACACCGGGGACGGGATTTGCACAGCACGACACGGTGGGGTGGACAAAGATCACGGCCTTACGCCGATTGAGCTCGTCCAACACCGGCGCGAACGCGGGGTGGCCGAGCAGCTTGCCGTTGTCGTAACTGGTCAAAAGACCGACGCCGTCAAGCTTCAAGACGTCGAGCGCATATTGGATTTCGCGAAGACTTCCCTCAGTATCCGGCAGTGGCACAGTGGCGAACATTCCGAAGCGGCCCGGGTAATCCCTGATCAACTGGGCGCCGTATTCGTTGCATTCGCGCGCCCACATGCGCCCTTCCTCATTTTTTCCGGCCCACACGCCGGGACTCGAGATCGAGGCGATGGCAGTGGCGACTCCGTTCTGATCCATCTGGTCGAGGGAGAAGCGCGGCGTCCAATTCGTATAGAGGGAACTTGGAATGTCCGGCGCGTCAGCCACAATCCGCTTCAAGTGCTGAGCCGTGAAATGAGGCGGGTAAATATGGTGATGCGTATCGATGATCCGAAGCCCCTGGGCAAGGGTCTGAGTCATGGTTGCGCCAGGAGCCAAAACCATGCCTGCGCCGATCGCGGATAGCATGGCAATGACCTCTCGCCGCGAAGGGCCGCTGCGTTCTGACCGACGATCGGGGGCATACTCCGTGCGTAGCCATGTCCGATGGCTCATTGCGGAACCCTTGTGCTTTTCAACCGGAATCTCCCATTCGACCTTCCCGGGTAGAGCCTTTCAGGAAGCTGTCTCACCCATCAGACTACCGCTTCCGGCGCGGTTTGCAGATAGAAGAATTTCGAAAACAGAAGAGCCAGCCAAAGCTCAATGGAGACCACGACCCTTCTGGTCGTTCGACAAACGTTTGCATTCCAGCTAAAATTCACCCATTTTGTGGGCCGCTAGCTCAATCGGTAGAGCAGCTGACTCTTAATCAGCGGGTTCCAGGTTCGAGTCCTGGGCGGCTCACCACAAATCCAAAGCGATTTGAACAAGTTGCAAGCTACGTTGCAAAGCACTGTGCATCGCGTCAGCGCGGGTTGTAGTGAAAACCGTAGTGACCAGCCTGTTGCCATCGTCTCCAGCATAGTGCGTCCAAGAGGCCGCTAGGCTCTCCCGCCGCAGGCGAGGGCATCGGCGAATGCAAATCTACGGCGCGTGCAATCCTAAACTATCGGTCGATCGTACAGTGCGTCTTCACCTTATAGACCTGGCTTCAGGAAACGGGTGCTCGCAGTTTGGCGCGAAACGCTCAGCGAAGGCCGGCTCAAACTCAGTCGTGACACAGCTGTATTCCGCCGTCTCCAATCTCATTGAGGCCAGTTTGACGCGCGGCGTGGTTTTGAGCAGCTCAACGATCGGTGAGATGGCTTCCAACTTGTTCTCCAGCCGTAAATGCGTCCCAGCGATTCCTCGGCATCGCGGTCTCTCTCGCGTCCGCCGGGACGGTCGCCGGAAAAAGAATCTTCCGGCGGACGAGTTTCGGCTTCCCAGCAAAAGCATGCTTTTTTCTGCGCGGGGGGCTCCCTTCGGCTCCCACGGATGCTGAATTTGACGATTACCCCAAAGCGAACATGTTGCGGCCGGCGGCCCGGATTGCTGCCTTCTTCACCGGAGTCCGTCAAGTCTGCTGGCTTATTCGGCGAATTCGCGGCCTGCTAGCTGCGGCGGGGAGCATTAAGCGTTATCGCGCAGGGCTCCCTAGGCACGCAGGATCTTCCCCGCTTGGGCTGTGGGTTCGATCCCCACCGCCCCTACCAGATTTCCTTTGAATTCAAGGAGATAAGAATTCTTGGGGGCAATAAAGGGGCACTAAGCAACTTGTGACGCCAAGACGAGGCGAACGACTTTGCCGTGCGCCTCACGCTTGCTCTTCTCCATGGTCAGCGTGACAGACATCAGACACACCAACATCAAGACCAGTTTTGTGATCGACATAAACAAACCTTTCGTTTCAACTGCTCAGATTCGACCCGTCGAGTGCTTGTGCTTTGAGTCAAGCTAGCGGCCCACCGCTTTTGCTGCGGACTGAGTGAGCCAAGTTTCGAATCGCGTTTCGCCAAGTCGGGCGTCTTTGCCGGGGACTAGCGTTCGCTCGCCAACCTCCGCGCCGGAGTAACGCGCGTGTGGGTCGGCGATGACTTCGCGGGGATCTTTGAGGGTGGCCAAGCGCCGCCGGACTAGTTCATCCAGGCGAAACTGTTCCGGCCCCCCTATTTCGACGATGCCATTTACCGGCGGGCCGACAGCGATCCTGCCTACCCCACTCGCGACATCGTCGGCAGCCATCGGCTGGAAAAGCACAGGTGGCAAATGCACCTTGTCGCCGTCGAAGGAAATGTCGGCAAGCCCCTTGAGGAACTCGAAGAACTGCGTCGCGTGCACGATGGAGTAGGGGATTGAAGATTCTTTGATCAGTTTCTCCTGAGCGATCTTAGCGCGGAAGTAACCGCTTTCGGACAGCCGGTCGGTTCCCACAACCGATAACGCAACGTGATGTCCTACCCCTGCGGCCGCTTCATAGGTGAGGAGGTTACGAGTTGATGTTTCGAAGAACTTCAGCACTGCTGCGTCCTCCCAGGAGGGAGAGTTTGATACGTCAACGACTACCGAGGCACTTTTTAGCACTTCGGCCAGTCCCTCGCCCGTGAGAGTGTTGACCCCCGAATTGGGTGATGCCGCTACCGCCTCGTGCCCGTGCTCGCGCAACTTGGTAACGAGCTTTGACCCGATGAGTCCACTGCCGCCGATCACTACGATTTTCATGATTTCACCTTCCTTTCGACCTGGGCTTTTCAAAACTGCCCGTCGTACTCGCTAAGACTAGCAACCGCCTCGTAGGAAAACCTGCGTGCGATTCTAACCTCCGACACAAACGCTACTCCACCGGGTCATACCCCGCAACCAAGAAAAAAGCTGCCTCGCGAAAAATTTGAGCATCACGTGTCACAAATTCCGTTGGTAGTCGGTCTTACTGCGAGCACGGCAACGGTTCAAACAACCGTGGTAGGGCGCAATGCAACAGTTCGCTGAACCGTTGAGAACACTAAGAGACGGAGAACCGAACGTGCCCTCCATTGCTCGCAGCGCTTATCACTGCAGGTGAAAGCGAGACCGTCGAGTTCAAGTCATCAGCGCGGTGGGATTATCATACAAGCTGTCAAAACAAGTCGCTCGAAACAGTAGCGATGATATGTGAAAAACTGCGAGCGCTCCGCTCCGGCTCTCGCACGGTTAGCCGCGTTGAAATGCCTGAACCGTTCTAGAGAATATCTCTTTTGCTCGCATTGTGGGTCCATTTTTGGAGGCATATTTTCTGTCGGTAAATGTCCAGGCAAACCGTCCCGTCGCCAACATTCGAGTCCTGTATCGCGGAAGCAATTGCGATGAGAAGTGATCTAAAACTTGGGGAGAATATGCTTGGCAGCAGCGGACACTAGCTGCGTTACCAAGTGACCCGGTATCTCGAAGAGAATGAAACCGGTCACTCCTGCATCCGCCAACCGCTGCAGTTTTTCGCAGCATTCGTCCGGTTCCCCAGCGATGGCGAATGCGTCTATAACGGAGTCTGCCAAGGCTTCGTCTGGATCGCGCTGCTGCTCCCGCTCTACAAAACTCTTGATTGATTCCTCGGTGTGCCCGGCCTGCGAAAATACCGGGTGATCCTTCAGAAAAGTTTGGCTGTTCACCCCACGCTGATTCGCTAAAAAACCTAGATAATGGGCCAAAACATTTCGAACCTTTTTTCGTGCGGCGTCTCGATCCTCATCAACCGACAAAAGCACATAGGTGTAGACAGGCACCGCATGTAAATCGCGGCTAGCCTCCTTTGCACCTTGAGCGATGTTCGAGACGGCAAAACGCACATATTGGGGACCTGCCATGAGGGGAAGCACGACACCGTCGGCAAGTTTGCCGGCCAGGGCGAGAGTACGCTGCCGCATTGCTCCCAGATAAATGGGTATCTGATAGGGCAAGCGAAACTGCAGCTTGACGCCAGAGATGGATAAAAAGTCGCCCGTGTAGGAAAACTCCTCTGCCTTCCATGCTCGACGAATGACTTCGATCGATTCTCTTAGAACGGTGACGGGCGCGCCCCATTTCATCCCAAGCTGCTCTTCCATCCAAAATCTTTCTGAGCAACCCAGTCCCAGGAAGCTGCGTCCAGCCGAAAGTTGGCTGATGCCTTGCATCTCCATGGCGATGAGGACGGGGTGGCGAGTGTAGGGATTGATTACGCCCGACCCCACACGCAACGTCCGCGTTCTCATAGCTACGGCAGAAACTACACCGAGCGCGCCCCGGAAGTAATAGTCTTCCGCGATCCAGCAACTCGTGAAACCAGCCTTCTCCGATAGCTCTGCCGCGGCGATAATCTGTTGAACCGGTGCGAATTGAAAGCCAACGCCAAATTCTAACATCGCCGCATCTCCTCTCGCTGACCAGCACATTATCACCGTGAAGATAGATGTTGCACGCCTTGATCCCGGGAACAACGGCGGGAAGAGGGGGGCGAGGATGCGGGAGGGCCTTGAATGAAATGCGGCCGGGCCCGGACCTGCAAGTTTACCAGTGTACGACTCGCAGATGCTCGAGACGAAGCGCATCCGGCCAGATGTGGTCCATCATGAAGAGCACGAACAGCAACGCGGGAATCAAGCTCCAGAACAGGCTTGGGCGCTCGTACTTCAGGTGCATGAAATACAGAACGGCGATTCCGGCCTCGATAGACGCGAGAATGAGCAGGGAGGGCAGGAGCTGTGTTTCAGGAAGGTGTCTGTACGTCAAAAGGAGCTCAATGCCCGTTGACAATCGCGGGCGAAAAGGCAACAAGCAATTACCCAAACAGGCCAATCTTATACGTCTGGCAAATAACCAAGTCCTTTCTGCTCAACACGTTTGCCTAGTTCGTTTTGTAATTTCCGGTTTTTTCTTGCTCCCGGGAACCGAGCCCCGTCGCTTTTCGCGCTGAGGCTGCAGCTTTTCGAGACGGGTCCCCTCGGTAGCCCCGCAGAACCCGTTATTCAGCCCAAGAGCTCAACTTTCAGCGGCGGGTTACGGCTTGGCCAAGAGTGATCGCCTGCACCTGCCCTCGCGCTCCCGAGACAGGTGCGTGGGGAGACGATTCCTTGAAGAGCGAGGGCCTGAGCTACATACGGTCCACCACAAACCCTCACATTGACATCGCGCACGACGCTCACAATGTGCAGCTGCGGTGTTACAGTCTTGACCTCTGCGGCTGAAGCGGTCTTTGGTCTTAACCGTCTATTTTCAAATAACTGCGGCAAATTCTCACACAGGACAACTGGTTACAGTAACTAGTCTATACTTTCGCTTTTTATTCTCTATCTGTCGAAACTTCGAGGAGCCCGCCTCACCGTCGACCCTTTCCACATCGAATTGCATTCCGACTGTACGAACCGCCTCTTGGCAAACGGAGTCTTCTCCTTTTCTTCGCCATACTACCACAACCTCGGAGGAGTCAAAGAGGAATCACGGTGCTTTCCGAACCCCACCGTCCTTTCCGGCATTTGGTTCTGGGTTGCCGCCGAGTCCGAGTAATGCAGTCGCGATGTATACCTAGGGATAGAAATTAACCTGCCCGGTCGGCAGGATTCTTCGAAGTAACCGCCCAGGCACTCTCCGAAACCAAGGCGTATCAAACCATGTTTTGGTACAGGCTTGAACTCTACGAGCGCTGGTTCCGGAGACCATTTCCGGCGATTTACGTAACTTATTGAACGGACGGCAGAAAGCCCCGCAACCCTCTCAGGTTCAACCGGTTCAGTAGTTGTGGCAAGTTGATTTGAGATGTGGCGAGATGCGCCAAGATGTATGAGAGGTCCCCACAAAAGTCCCCACAGTTGAGTTTCTGAATCGTCGCTCTCGCGTGCTCACCGACCACCCCAATGCATTGGTAATTGTGCCGAGAAGCGTCTGCAGGGTTTTGAGATAGGCTAGCGGCTACCCTGGAAAACACGCGCGGCAATCGGAAATAACTCTTCAAGCCATTGCGAGCGGAATGTGTTCGAAAGGAATAATTCCGACGCGCCTGCCGCACAGTTTTTCGGAAAGAGTGTTTCTCAGGAACATTACAGCTGTGTAGGCCTCAGTTCGCGGCCGCTCCCGCTGCCGACGCACCGAACGACCGAATTGCGCTGGCCTCATCTTTCTGAATATCGAACACCCGGTGCAAGTGAGTCGCTTCCAGCAGCTCTTGCACTCTCTTGTTCACGTTCATCAGCTTCAAGTGACCGCCATTCTTGCGAATCGTTGTGAGGCTCCGGACCAATTCTCCCACCCCTGAGCTGTCGACGTATTCGATTTGGCCCAAGTTTAGGAGGATTCGGTTGCGGCCCTTCCCCAGCAAGTCAGTCACAACCTCACGCAGCTTCAAGTTGCCTTCGCCGATCGTAATAGTTCCAGCGAGATCCACCACTGTAACTCCATCCACCTGTCGAGTATTCGTTTGCATTCTCGCCGAAGTGGAAGCTTTTCCTGGTATCGCAAGCCCCAGCCGATCGAGTACGTCGCACGCCGCCCGCGCTACGTCATGAAATTCCGTTCGCACGACGATCAGCGACCGCCCCTGCTTCAAGACATCGATAAAAAGCGCCGCGTCTTCGGGAACATGCTCCTCGGCGGTCGGTTGCGGTGCCGCGGCTTCCTGCCCCATCGCCCTACCCAACGCGCCGCCGGTACGGGCGCCAAGATATCCCAGCAGCGCTGTCGCGCCGGCCCCCAACGCGAATACTTGTCCGATCCCGGGTACCAGAGCCAGCGCCACAGCGGCGCTCCCGGCCGCCATCCCAACAGCGCCGCCCACGAAACCTCCCGCATATGCGCCAATCTCTTTGCCAAGAGAATGAGCCTCGGTTTCAGAACGGGTTAGAAACACGATGGACTCTTGCGGCACCCGCTTGGTCAGCAAGTCCTTCATGGCCTGTTCGGCGCGTTCGCGCGAATCAAATACCCCGACTGCGGTTTCCATGGGGAGACCTCCTGTGAATTTCGGCGTCGGTTCGAAACAGATCGGCTTGGGTTGCAGCTTGTAAATTTCCGTGCGGCCCCATCACAACCCGAGCACGGCAGCGCCGTTTGCCTGCAGTTTGCGCCTTCTCCCCAAATTTGTAAAGAAAATGGTAGAACAACAACAATTCTCGTCAACGACAACTGGCGCGCTTCCCTTCACGCCGAATCGCTTGCCGCCATTAGCTCGGGTGAGTGAAAAGGGAATCATTCTGGCACGGAACAGATGTAAAAGACGAAGAAAAAGAAGAGCCTGATAGCTCGAGAGCTAAACTCGATCCCGCACTTCCACGGCTTCCACGTGGGCGCTCGCCAATTGGCGACCCTCGCGTATGCGGTGGAGCACCGCATGCAGGATGAACATCAGCACTAGCACCCCACCAAAGGTGCAGACGATAGTTGCCCCAGTCGGAAAGTCCAATGCGACCGAGAGATAGCACCCCAACGCCGAGACGAGCGTCCCCATCGTCCAACCGATAGCCAGCCGCCGGCCGATCCGGTCGGCAAACAGCATCGCTCCTACGGAAGGCACAACTAGGTAACAAAAAACAAGAAGCACGCCAGCGATGGCGACCGACGAGGTCACCACAAAGCCGAACGAGGCATAAAAGAGGAAGTCCCAGAAGCGGATCGAAAGCCCCTTGAGCTCAGCCGCTTTCGGATCCATCGAGATAAGAAGGAAATTCTTGCGAAAGAAATAGTGAAACAGCCCAATCGCGCCGTAGAGCACTGCTGTTTTGGTCACCTCCGGCCACGAAACGGCTAGGATGTTACCGACCAGCATGTCCTTCAGGTGCTCGGTTTCGCCCGTAGCCTTGCTCATCGCCAGGATCGCAGCCGCGGAGGCGACGGCATAGGCGATGCCGATAAATGCCTCCTGGGGAATCCGCGAGCGACGCATCCGTGCAAGCGAAAAAATGGCCGCGCCCAGAAACGTGAACCCCAGGCTGATCCAGTAAGAAGCACCCGCGTGAGGATCCATTCCTACCAGGATCGCGATTGTGGCGCCCAACGCAGCGAACTGCGCCAGGGCTAGGTCCACGAAAATCACACCGCGCTCAACGACGTGCACCCCCAGATAAGCATGGATGCCCGTCAAAATGAGGCTGGCGACGAAGGGAGCCAGCAAGAACTGGAGAATGTCCATTCCGCCTCCTGAGACTGCTATTGCGTTGCTTTGAACGCCTTAATCAGTAAAGCAAGATCGTAATCGAAGAGTTTGAAGTAGTCAGTGATTTCCTTTTCGCCGCCTACCGAAGGTGGCATCACTACCATTTGCGCCCCGGTATCTCGCGCAATGGCGTTCGGAGTCTTTAGGTCAAAATAGGGTTCCACCAGGACGATCTTCACATTCTCGCGCTTCATCATGTTGATGAGCTCGAGCGTGTGGCTCGGAGTGGGCGGAATCCCCGGGCGCGGCTCGATCTCGCCCGTGGAAACTAGACCGAAGTGCTTTAGGAAGTTCGGCCATGAGCGGTGATATGTGATCAACTTGCGGCCGTGGTACGGCTGCATTTCGGCATCCCATACTTTCTCGGCCTCCGTGAGCCGCTTGCTGAGGTCCTGAAAGCGGCTTTCGAAATAGGCGGCGTCGCTGGGTTGCATTTCACCCAGCTTGTTCGCGATGCCTTGCGCGACGCGCCGGCCGTTTTCCGGATCCAGCCAATAGTGCGGATTGCCGAAGGGATGGACGTCACCCATCGCCCGGGTGACGACCCCCGTCGGCTTCTCCAGAATCTCGGCGAACTGCGAAGCGTCGAAGTAGCCAGGGCCGTCCGGCTGGATGTGGGGGTTTCCGGACTGGGTAATCAGCGGAGGTAGCCAGCCGATTTCGAGTTGCAGGCCGACAAGGATCAGCAGGTCCGCGTGCCGAAGCTTCAGGAGAAAGCTGGGCTTTGCCTCGACGAAATGGGGATCTTGGTAGCCCCGTGCAATCGATTCCACTTCGACGCGGTCTCCACCGATCTCCTGAGCGAGGGCAGCGAGGTCCGACGTCGCCGTGACGATTTTGATCTTTCCTGCCGCGCGGGCGGCCTGCGGACAGGAGGCCGCCAGGAAAGTGAGGGCCAAAAACCCGGCTAGAAAATGCAACCGGAGTGAGAGTTGTGTCATGTGTGGCTCCTAAAAGGGGTGCGCGCCGTGCGCCCCGAGAGAAAATTGGAACTGGAAGAGCAGTTCATTCGCGTTCAAACCTTCTGCATAGCGCATAAAGCGGTATTGCCCACGGATCTGACTGAATTCGCTGGGCCAGTAGGTCAGCAGTGCGGAAAACCCATTGTCGGTTAGATTCGCGGCGCGAGCGCGGCCGGAACGGTCATAGCGCCCGCCGACGGTCCAGCGGCGGCTGAGCCGGTAATCGCCAGAGGTATAGAAGCCAGAGGCGCGCTGTTGTATGGGTAGCTGGTCGCGACGGCTCCAGACGAATTCCGCACGTCCAACGAAATTGTGATAAATGGTGCGTCGCAGCGGAGTCCAGTGGAAGGTGGCATCGATGCCGTAGAGATCTGTTAGAAACGTGCTGCCGAGGTCGTTGTGTCCGCGTGCGTATGAGAATCCAAGATCGATATTACTGGATTCGGTCAGGTCGCGATAGGCGCGCAGGTGTCCCACGACGCTGACGTCGCTCCGCTGGCTGGTCTTGAAGACATCACCGGAGTCGCCACGGAAGGCCTGCGCGGTGCCCTCGAGAAAAATCCCCTTTGGAGCCGGCAAAATCCGGGTGACGGAGAGTCCCGCGTCGTCAATCCCATCCTCGCCCCCGACAAGGTTTTCCGTCATCAACGGACGATCCGTCCATGGCAAAACATGGTTATGAAGCGTGTTGACCTTGCCGAAAGCAGAACGCATCTTGCCCACTTTCGCCACAAACCCCGCCGGCAGCGACGTGAAAGTGATGTACCCCTCTTCCACGCTTACACCGGATTCACCAAAGGAGAGGAAAAAGTCCGCGCGGGCATAGGGATCCACGATGGCCTGCAAGCCCACTTCACTTTCGTGCAACTCGAAGGCGGGCAGCGGACCCCTACCCGCAGCCTTCAGTGCCGGCGGAACATTTGAGGACCCGGCCGCGCCGAGAAAATCTCCGATGACACTGATGTCCGGATTCAACACCTTCGCCATTGAACTGGCCCCGCCGTAAACTGGCAGCTGTGATTGTGCTCCTCCAGTCTCGGGTGCCTGCTGCGCCAGTGGAGAATTAGATGCAGGCGCGGGGCTGGCGAGCACTCCGACATGTGCCGCCGGCGCCACTGCCGAGGCTTGGACCACCTGGGCCGCACGAGCGGCCATCAGTGTTTGCACGTCAGCCTGAAGCAACCTGACCTGTTCCTCGAGGTCCTTGAGCCGTTCTTCTTTGTCATCCTTCGCCGATTTCTGCGCTTGTGCGCCGGCAGCCCACGGAAACGCCAAGATGAAAGCCAAGCAAAGCAGAGCTATTCTTTTCATTGCGATGCCTCCAAAAGAGTATTGGGCCGCTAGAAGGGAGCAACAGTAGTTTTGCTTAGGCCAGGGGAGGAGCGCGAGGCGAGTTAAGTTTGCCTTGTGGAGCACTTGGGTAGAGCAATCTTGCGCGAATCTCAAGTGGAGAAGCTTCGGACGTCAACCATAGGGCCGGCATTATAGACGGGATCGCCAAGGTCCCTCCGAGACAGATCGGGCACATATGACCCGAGGGCCCGCGCCTAGAGTCTCTGAAAGGATCGCCCTGTGACTGGTTCGACGCAGCGGCAAAAGGCCTAAACTCTATCCACATGTGAACCTGAGCGCCGATAACGGCGGCCAGTGCCAGTAGCAACCCCACACGTTTCAAAGTCAGCTGCATTGGGCTTACTTTCCAGAAGGAAACCTACGGTACACTTTGCAATTGCCGTAGTTGAGGCTAAAGCCGCGTACAAGAATCCCGGCGATGGTCTTCAGCAAGCGAAAGAATACACCAGATTCTGGGCCTCAACTTCGCCTATGTGCATCCGACACCAGAGCACAAACGGGAGGCCGTACGGAAACTGGAGCGGTACAACATCGAGCAGGTGTTTGGGCTGTACGAAACTGGACCGGGGTCCCCACAAAAGTCCCCACAGTGATGTTTCGGGGGATGATGGCAGGCACGTAAGTGATTTGAAGTAGTGGCGCGCCTGAGAGGATTTGAACCTCCGACCTCTGATGTGATAACGACGTCGGCCTCGCGACGATCTGAGTAGACTGTGTGGTGTCTAACCTAACAGCGCTCGGATCGAAGGAGGCCGAGATGC
>JBARRP010000305.1:0-68027 GCA_049644285.1 Candidatus Acidiferrales bacterium
GTCTCGACACAGCGAAATTCACCCCGCGAAAATAGGTCGCGACCGTTGCGCGTGCTTGCCCCAGCGCATTACCCGGATCGAAACCGGCTGCTCAAAGCTCACCGCTACCAATCTTCCGAGACTGCTCGCCATTCAGCGCCGCCGTTTGCGCGCGGGGCGTAACCGGCGTAGAATGATCTTGAATTCTCCGACCTCCGGTGCCTACAGGAGAGAAATCCCAGGGGCCGAGGGGCGATCTCTCCCGAGACTTCGGGAGGGTGAGGGTTCGGGCGGAAACGCTCGGGCCTCCCTTTTACGGTGAGCCCGTTCAGGCAAACCCGTGTTTGGAAAGGAGGATGCTCGGCCGAGCGATCAACCGGCTGGGCTACCGACGCCTAAATCCAGACATGGATTTGGGCGATTTTGTTTTCTATCCGAACAGGGCGGCGATTCGCGGACCAGCCTGCACAAGTAGCTCAGCACTGCGGCCATGGCGACTGGCGTAGCATCAAATTCTCTGATGAGTCTTCACGACCAATACGGTCGGCAAATCACCGATCTCCGGATTTCGGTTACGGATCGGTGTAACTTTCGCTGCGTGTATTGCCGCTCCGCCGATCCGGAAAACCACATGGCGGAGCACCAGCTCCTCGAATGGGAAGAGTTGGAACGGCTGGCGCGCCTCTTGATTGGCCTCGGGATCCGCAAGATTCGCGTCACCGGCGGTGAGCCTCTCGTTCGCCCGGGAGTCGAAGGCTTCATCGCCCGTTTGAGGCAAATGGGCGTCTCTGATCTCTCGATGACCACCAACGGCCATTCGCTCGCTGAGCGTTGTCAGGCCCTTGTCGACGCGGGGCTGAAACGGATCAACATCAGCCTCGATTCGCTCGATCGGTCGAAATTCGAGAAAGTGACGCGTACCAAATCCTACGATCGTGTGATGGCCGGAATTGACGCGGCTCAGGCTTCGCCATTGCGGCCGGTGAAAGTCAATGCGGTTTTGGTGCGCGGCTTGAACGATGATGAAGTCGAAGCCTTTGCTGAATTCGCGCGCGAGCGCGACTTGATCATGCGCTTCATCGAGTTCATGCCTCTCGATGCCGACCGCACCTGGACGCGCGACCTGGTCGTCACCGCCGCCGAAATCAAGCGCAGGATCGAAGCCCGTTGGGAGTTGGTTCCTGTCCCCCACGAGCGGAGCGAAACTGCGCGCAAATACCGCTTCGCCGATGGCCGGGGGGAAATCGGGTTGATCGCGCCGGTTTCGCAGCCCTTCTGTGGCTACTGTTCCCGCATCCGGCTCACCGCCGACGGCAAGCTACGCACATGCCTGTTCAGCAAGGATGACCACGATCTCAAGTCACTGATGCGCGGCGGCGCGAGCGACGCCGAAATCTCCGAGGCAATTTGCGCCATCGTCGATGAAAAGGAAGAAGGACATCGCATCAACGAGCCCGATTTTGTGCCGCCGTCGCGCACCATGGTTTTTATCGGCGGCTGATATCGAGAAATAGCCGAGCCACCGGCTCCCGTCGGGTGGCTTGGCAATGGGAGTGCCGGAAACGATGGGCGACGAAGAATCCAAATGCTTCACGCTCGCGGAAGCCGAGCGGACACGTGTCGAATGCGAGCCCATCTTGGTCGAAGCCATCGATGCGCGCCGCAAGATGGTCGAGTTCGAAGACAAGCTGCGCGCGATTTCCGAGCGAATCCTGCGTTCGGGAGGGATGCAGGTTCCCTACGACCAAGCCGCGAAGTGGCGCAACAACCACGACCGGTTCGCCGAGCAGGTAGGCGCCGCCCTCGAGCGCATTCAATCGACCGGCTGCCTGGTCAAGGATCTCGACGTCGGACTGCTCGACTTTCCGGCGCGCCTCAACAACGAGGAGATCTATTTCTGCTGGAGACTCGGTGAGGATCGCATCCGTTTCTACCACCGTCAGGATGAGGGCTTTTCGGGACGCAAGCCGCTCGATCCGCGGGACAAAGACCATCAGCTTCCGACACAATAGCTCATCGCCCCATCTTGGAAGTAGCTGTAAGACTTCCTGCATCACCCCGAGCGGCGCGGGGGATATCCTTTACCGGACAGACCCAGGCAATCGTCGCCGGCAAGCTAGCCGCAAGGAAACGACGTGAACGAAAGCGCTGCGAACCGCCTGCAAAAATCTGCCAGCCCGTATCTTCGTTCCGCCGCGCACCAGCCGGTCGACTGGCACGAATGGGGAGAAGAAGCGTTTGGGAAAGCCCGAGCCGAAGGCAAACCAATCCTCCTCGATATCGGCGCCGTCTGGTGCCACTGGTGCCATGTCATCGACCGCGAAAGCTACGAGAACCCGGACCTCGCGGGCATCATCAACAAGTTCTACGTGCCCGTAAAAGTTGACCGCGATGAACGCCCCGACGTGGACGCGCGCTACCAGGCCGCCGTGAGCGCCATTTCAGGGCAGGGCGGCTGGCCGCTCACCGCGTTTCTCACCCCGGAAGGAAAACCCTTCTTCGGCGGGACCTATTTTCCTCCGGACGACGCGATGGGCCGCCCGGGCTTCAAGCGAATCCTGCTCACGATTGCGCAGGCTTTCCAAACCCGCCGCGAAGAGGTGGACAATTCGGCGCGCGCCCTCGAGGAAGCTGTCTCCAAGGCGGAATCTTTCCGCGGCGCTAAGGCCGCGGTCGATCCTGGCATTGTGGACTCCATGGTGGACTCGATCGTGCGCATGTTCGATCTCCGCAACGGCGGTTTTGGGCAATCCCCGAAGTTCCCGCACGCTTCGGCAATCGATCTTCTCCTCGAGCAGTATCAGTCCAAGGGCGAGCCCCACCTGTTGACCGTCGCCGAAAAAACTCTCGAGAAAATGGCTCTCGGCGGAGTCTATGACCAGCTTGGCGGCGGATTCCATCGCTATTCCGTGGACGAACGCTGGATCGTCCCCCACTTCGAAAAGATGTCCTACGACAACTCGGAGCTGCTCAAGAATTACAGCCACGGATTTCAGGTCACCCGGAAGCCGCTCTTCCGCGAAACGGCCGAAGGGATCATTGCCTGGGTCGGCGAAGTGCTATCGGACCAAGAACGCGGCGGATTCTACGCCAGCCAGGACGCAGATCAATCGCTCGACGATGACGGTGATTACTTCACTTGGACCGTGGATGAAGTTCGGGCCGTCCTCTCTCCCGAAGAGGCCCGCGTTATCGAGCTGTACTACGACGTCGCTCTGCATGGCGAGATGCATCACAACCCGGCCAAGAATGCTTTGTGGGTCGCATGCGGCATCGAAGAGATCGCAAAGCAGCTCGGTTCAACCGAAGCGGACATTCGACTGCTTCTCGCGCGGGCGAAAGGGAAAATGCTCGAAGCGCGCCGCAAGCGCTCCACACCCGCTGTGGATCCCACGCTCTATGTCGGCTGGAACGCAATGTTCGTTTCCGCGTTTCTCGAAGCCGGGCGCGTCTTGAGCCGCGACGCTTGCCGCGCCTTCGCCTTGAAAACGCTCGAACGGATTCTCGCTGAAGCCTGGGATGAGAAGACAGGCTTCGCGCACCGCATTGGCGGGCCGCGCCTGGAAGGGAGTTTGGACGATCAGATTTTCACGGTCGCGGCGCTCCTCGACGCTTACGAGGCCACCCTCGAGCGGCGCTACTTCGAATCTGCGGAACGCGCCCTTCGGCTGGCCATCGAGCGCTTCGGCGACTCCGAAGCCGGCGGCTTCTTCGATCGCCCAAGAGACGCTGCACCGATTGGTGGCCTTGAAGTGCGGCGGAAGCCCTTTCAGGATTCACCTACCCCGGGCACGAATTCCGTGGCGGCGATTGTGCTCGAGCGGATGTATGGCTTCACAGGAAACCGCCTGTATCGGGAATGGGGCGAGACCACGCTCGAAGCGTTCGCTGGAATTGCCCCGCAGTACGGTCTGTTTGCCGCCACGTATACCCTGGCAGCGCTGCTGCACGCTCGTCACTCCATGCAGGTTGTGGTCACCGGGTCAGCGCAGGATTCGCGGGCAAACACCCTCGAAACAGCGGCACTAGAAGTCTATCGTTTTGGCAAGGCTGTCTTGCGCGTCACGCCTGAAAGGCAAGCGGCGGGCGGCTTGGCCCCGGCGCTCCAGGAAACGATACCGAATCTCCGAGCCGATCTCGCGCAAGCCTCAGTGTGCGTCGAGACTTCCTGCCATCCGCCCAGCTCCGATCCCGAAACACTCACCGCGCTCCTCCGCAACGCTTCCGCAGGAGCCGTCGCCCGCTGAAACGCGCCCCGAAGCCTCCGCGAACTCCGGGTTCTCTGTGCCCTCTGCGTAATGTTTGCGCCTGGAATCGCAAGTTGCTGAGAAAATAGTAGGGTTTGCAGAACGCTGGACAAAATCATGGGCGTTTATCGCGCGCTCGCGGTAACTGTGCTTTCGCTGCACCTGCTTTGGTGTGCCTGGGTGCTGTTGGGCTGGATGTTGACCCGTCGGCATCGCGTGCTGCGCCTGCTGCACATCGGTTCGCTCATCTACGCTATCATCATTGAGTTGGCGCCCTGGCCGCCCTGCCCTCTCACCGTGGCTGAGATTTGGCTCGAGACGCGGGGAGGCGTCGCGCCCACTCGCGGTCCTTTTCTATTGCGTATGCTCGATGCCATCGTCTACCCCAACCTGCCGGAACCGCTGGTCGTAGGCGTTGCGGTCGCTGTTTGCCTGGCGATCCTCGGGGTTTACGCGCGACGCTATCTGCGCCGCAGCGTGGGCGGCGCCTGGTGATCAAAGCATGAGCGAGCGACGTTGCAGCGTTGATGCGTGTGGGCGGCCAGGGGCCGCTATGCTCGGCGCGGATTTCTTCTGTCGCCAGCACTTTATCGCCTCCTGCGGGACACAGCTCGAGACGTATATCAAGCTGCTGGACCAGCGTCGTCTGGGCGACCTGCCGGTGGAATCGTTGCGGCGATTCATCCGCGACTGCATGCGCGAGGCGGACAACATTGAACGCGATGCGCGGGATCTCGACAATCTCGAACGGGGTCGCCTTCTCGATATCATTCTTTCGGCTGCTGAGCTGGGCCGGCATTTGCGGCGAAGTCCACGAAAAGTTGCTTCCATTTCGATCGAGCTGCGCTCCAAAAAGCCGCGCGAACCCTGGCAGGAAGAGACCAAAACCCGGCTCATAAGCCGTTACGGCGCCATGACCCGCTGCCAACACCCTCTCGAAATCGATGAGCCGCTTCGCGTGATTCGCATGGACAACGGGCGAGCAACAGACGCTCGAGTCGCCTGGAGTCAAGAGAAAAGCGAGGGTCAGCACGACGTCGGCATTGAATTTCTGAACTGCGACAACTTTTGGGGGCTGGATTGGGATGCTCTCGATTGGGGTGACAAAGACCGCAGCGCCTGACACGCCCTGCGGAAGCCGGCCTCACCCACCACCCATATCCGCAGTCCCGCTTTTCACCCAATCCTCTGTTCCCAGGTCATAGTGGTTTGTGCCAACTCCCGCAACACATCGGCGTCGGTTCTGCCCGAGCTTTTCAGGACGTGGAAGGAGTGGTCGGCGGTTTCGACTACGTGCAACATCGCCTGCGAGCCCAGCTTGGTGCAGATGGGGCGCAACAGGTTGAGGTCCGCGAACTGATCGCGCGTCCCTTGTAAGAAGAGCATTGGCACGCTGACACGCGTTAGGTGGTCGGCACGCTTCGTCCCCGGCCGGCCCGGCGGGTGTAAGGGGAAGCCGAAGAACACCAGCCCGCGGACGCCCTCGAGCGGTTGCTCCGCGGCAGCCTGCGAAGTCATTCGTCCTCCCATCGACTTGCCTCCCGCCAACAGCGGCAGCTCAGGGGCTGCTTCCGCCGCTGTGCGCACCGCTGCCCGCACAGTAGCCGTGAGCAGAGCTGGCCCGTCGGGGACCCGGCGCCGTTGCTCCATGTACGGGAACTGGTAACGGAACGTCGCCACGCCCGCAGTAGCCAATTCGCGGGCGAGTGTTTCCAGGAATGGATGCCTCATTCCCGCGCCTGCGCCGTGCGCCAGCACCAGCAGGCACTGTGCCTGCGGCGGCCGTACAAAAAGCGCCGAGACCTCGCCCGCATTTTCGACAGCAAACCGCACATCACTTGCACCTGACATCTCGCGATTCTAGCAGACACAATAATGCCCAAGCGAAGGGCCAAGCCCGAAGAGGATCGGCTCCAGCGCACAGGCTCAGGCGCTGATTTATTGGGCACAAAGCTCCCATATCCCCATGCGGTTCTAGTACCTCCTGCTATCCTCTACTCAACGGGCTTGGACCTACATCGAAAACTGGAGCGTTGTATGAACACGACGTATCTTGCAGTTTCCTTGGGTGCACTCCTAAGTATTTCCCCGGCGTCTGGCGGGGCACAGCAACCCGCGGGGGCTGGCGCCCCTCAGAGCCAACCGGCTCAGCCGGGCCAATCGAACCCGCTCTATCGCATCACCGTCACCGCGCGCACAACCAAGGCCATAAACTACCGCCACGCCAGCGGTCCGACCCCGGTCGATTTCAAAGGCACCGTGCTGGCGCCCTTCACCAAGGGCCAGGCCCGCGTCGAGAGCAAGAAGGGTGTCGTCGACATTTCCGCGAAATTCGACAAGCTTCAGCCGGCGAACCAATACGGCCAGCAATTCCTCACTTACGTCCTGTGGGCCATCACGCCTGAAGGCCGCGCCTCCAACTTGGGCGAGTTGGTGCTCGATGGCACGAAATCCAAGCTCGACGCTGCCACTGAATTTCAGGCTTTTGCCATGATCGTAACCGCCGAGCCGTATTTCGCCGTGAACCAGCCGAGCGAAGTCGTCGTGATGGAAAATGTAGTCCGGCCGGACACCGAAGGAAACGTCGAAGAAATCGACGCGAAATTCGACCTGCTGCAACGTGGCGAGTATTCGACGATCTCGACTGGCCAAGACGTTCCGAATCTTGATTCACGCATCCCGCTGAGTCTCTACGAAGCGCGCTACGCGGTCCAGATCGCCAAAGCCGCGGGCGCCGAGCAGTACGCCGCGCCCAGCTTCCAGAAAGCCCAGCAGCTTCTCAAGCAGGCGGAAGAGTCCCAGACGAGCAAAGCGCCTCGAAAGACCATCGACATGTCCGCGCGCGAAGCGGTACAGACCGCCGAAGACGCTCGCTCCATCACCTTGAAGCGGCTCGAGGAAGAGCGCCAGGGAGTGGATCGCAAGGCCGCCGAAGCGCGCGAAGCGCTCGCCAAGCAGCAGGCTTCCGATGCCGAGAAAGCGAGACTCGAAGCTCAACTCGCGGCTGAGCATGCTGCGCGCGACAAGGCCGACGCCGAGGCCGCCCGCACCGCCGCTCTCGCTCAGCAGCAGGATGCCGAGAAAGCCGCGCAACTCGCCGCGCAACAGAAGGCTGCCGCCGAAGCCGAAACTGAAAAAGCGAAGCAGGCCACCGCGCTGGCCGAAGCAGAGAAGGCGGATCTGCGCGCCAAGCTCCTAAATCAGTTAAATATGGTCTTGCAGACCCGCGACACTGTCCGCGGCCTGATCGTCAACATGTCCGACGTGCTTTTCGACACCGCCAGTTACACCCTCAAGCCTGGCGCCCGCGAAAAGCTCGCGAAAATTTCCGGCATCCTGTTGGCGTATCCGAGCCTGAAAGTTCAGGTGGAAGGGCATACAGACAGCGTAGGCGGCGACGATTTCAATCAGCGCCTCTCCGAGCAGCGCGCCGGCAGCGTTCGTGGCTACCTGGTTGACCAGGGCGTGCAGTCCGGTTCGATCACCTCCCAGGGCTTTGGCAAAACGCAGCCCGTCGCTTCGAACGACACGCCCGAAGGACGCCAGCAAAACCGTCGCGTCGAGCTCGTCGTGAACGGCGACGCCATCGGCGCATCCGCTGACCCAGCTACGCTGCCCGCCGCGGCTGCGGCGCGCCCCACGTCCCCGCCATCGCCGCAATAGTTGTCGCCTGCGGCGTCCCTGGGCCCACTCGTCACGTCAGCGTGCGGCTTCAGCCGTGCCGAAAAGCTCCGGGAATTCAGGGGTCTTAACCCCCTGAGATCAGTCGTCGAAGCGTTTATGAGATAGGTATATAGGTTCTCGTCCCGCCTTACTATCTTTGCCTAAGCTTTACTCGCGGCCTTCTTGGCTTCCGCCGAATCATAGCTCTCGCCGTAAATGGACGGCACCTTCCCGCCCATCGGCCGCAAGTACGTGGACAACTGCCCGCGGTGATGAATGGAGTGCTTCAGGCCAAACTCTAGAAAGGTCACCGCCGGCCACTGAAACAACCCTCGGAAATCCAGCACCTTCGACAGTTGCTCGCCCGACAACGTCGTCAGCCGCTCGAAGTCCCTCGCAAAGGATTCCGCATACCAGCTCGCCAGTTCTGCCGAATTCCGCACCGAATCCGGCCGGTTAATTGGCGCAAGGTTGAATTCGCCCGCCGCGGGCGCCGCGAAGAAACGATGCTCTGCTGCCGCGATGTGCCACGCCAGTTCCAGCGCCGTCCTGGAACACGGATCTGGCCGAAAATCTCCCTTGTCCAGGGGGATCGCCTCGATGACGCTCTTCGTCGCCCGGTGCTCGTTTTTCAGCGCTGGCAGGGTCATCTGCAGCAGGAATGCAGCTTGTCCGGGTTGCAAGTTTGGCATCGTCGTCACACCTCCGGGTAGGGGAGTATACCTCAAGGCCTCCTTCCGAGCCGTGCCTTCTCTGCGGTCTCCGAATTTCTCCGTGTCCTCTGTGAAATGTTTTGCCTTTCGCCTTTGTCCTTGATCGTGAATGTTCTGAATCTGAAGACGGCGCTGTTTTTCTTCGCCTTCCTTCCGCAATTCGTGAACCCGTCGCGCGGCCCCGTTGTCGCCCAAATTCTCTTTCTCGGTTTGCTTTTCGCTGCGATCCTGTATTTCGGGGATGCCAAGCGAGTCTTCGTTCTCTTGCACGGCATCGTGAAACGAAGCGCCAAGCTGGCGGACGAAGACATTCGGCTTGCCGAAACACGGATGCAGCTTCACAACAGGCGTTTCGAAAGGAGATAGCCGTGGCCACTCGTTGGAATCGTTTCTATGCGAAACAAATCGAGGATCATCGCCTCAGAAGTCTCGTCGAACAAGAACTCGAGAATCTGCGGTTGGGAGTGCAGATCGCCAAGCTCCGCGAGCAAGAAAAGCTGAGCCAGACCAAGCGGGCTGCGCTTGCCGACATGAGCGCTCCCAAAATCTCGGCGATCGAGAACGAACCTCGGAATCTGACGATTGCGACTCTGATTCGCGTCGCGCACGCGTTGGGCAGCAAGGTCGAGATCAAGCTGGTGCCTCAAAAAAAAACCAAGCAGCGTCAAGGTCGACGTTCAGGCCGCACCGCCTGATGATGCCTCGGGCGCGGAGCCCTCTAACCTCAAACCTCTGCTCTTCTGTCTACGACATGCAACCCCTTGAATTCGCTGACGAGAAGCTGGATGCTCTACACGTGGAGGCGCGAAATGTCGGAAGCAGCGAACTTGACGGGAAAACGCGTTTGGCTCAGCCCAGACCGCGTGAGGGGCGCGTGCTCTTGTCCAACCCCTAGCGTCCAGTTTCTACATGTCCCGAGCCACTGCGAGGGAATCCTAAGAATCCTACTCACAACACGAAAACGAATAGAATTCGATCCAACTCATAGAAAACAAAAGATACCGGTTTGTTCTGCCCGCAACAAAAACGTACTTTTTCAGATCGTCCAGCGTCCAGACTCGAGCTCCGGTTTTCGGAGTCTGCTCGGTGGTCCCGCAGTTCCGGGATTCCGGCAAGCCGGAAACTCGGCCGGAGTCCTGGCACCGGACTTCCAGCCTCCGAAACCCTACTCGATACACGAAACAACACAAAACAACAGTCGCAAACTCACAACTGCAACAAAACACGAAGCTAACCATCTTTTGCCCGATACAAAATCGCATGTTTCTCTGGGGCCGAGTCTTGTCCAGCATCCAGCCTCTAGAAACCTTGACATCATGGGAAAACGGCCTACGATAGCGAAAAGCAATGGCTGCACCGGCGCAAAGCGGGATCATCCCGGAAAAGAGCCTTTTCCGGATCGGCGAGGTGAGCCGTCTCACCTCCACCAAATCGTTCGTCCTGCGCTACTGGGAGACGGAATTCCCGACGCTTCAGCCGGTGAAAAGCCCGAGCGGGCATCGCCTCTACCGCCGCGAAGATATCGAGAGCGTCTTCGAAATCAAGCGGCTGCTTTACGAAGAGGGTTTTACGATTGCCGGCGCCCGGAAGCATCTCGCCGAGCAGCACGGTCACCCGGGCCACGCCGGCATTGGAGACCCGCAAGCACGGGCTCAGGTTGCGCCCACCCAGGCCGAGCGTCCGGCGCGGCAATCGCGCGCGCAGCAGAAACTCCTGCTCGATCTCCGCGAAGAACTGCAAGCGATCTTGACCCTTCTCGAACGTGGGTGATACGCTATTTTGCGGTTGTTGCGGTCGGGACGTGGCGCAGCCTGGTAGCGCGCACGCTTGGGGTGCGTGAGGTCGCTGGTTCGAATCCAGTCGTCCCGACCACTCTCCTCTCCGGTCCCGTGGATCGGGAGTTCGCAGGCGCCGCTCGACCGCGTGTTTTCGCAAGCTAGCTACATCCATGCCTCATATTCTTATAACCAACGATGATGGAATCGCCGCGCCGGGCTTGCGGGCGCTCGTCCAGGCGCTAAGCGGCCTGGGCACCGTGAGCGTCGTCGCGCCAAGCCACGAGCGCAGCGCCGCGGCACAATCCCTCACGCTTCGCCAGCCCATCTATTGCGATCAGGTTGCCGAGCGCGAATGGGCCGTTGAAGGCACGCCCGCCGATGCCATGATCCTCGCATTCCACACGCTCTTGAAGGAGCGGCCAGACCTGGTCGTTTCCGGCATCAATCGCGGCGGCAACATGGGCGAAAATATTTATTATTCGGGAACGGTAGGCGCGGCGATGGAAGCTGCGATCAACCACGTTCCCGCCGTGGCCGTTTCGGTCGCGCATCGCGGCAAGGATCTCGACTATGAGCCCGCGGCGCAATTCACGAAGCGCCTCGCGCCGCTGATCCTCAAAGAAGGATTGCCGGAGGACGTCATTCTCAACGTGAACGTGCCACACCCGTGGAACGGGAGCGTGCGCTTTACGCGCCAGTCTTCCAAGATCACGCGCAACCTGCTCAAGCCCGGAGAAGACCCGCGCGGCCGGACATATTACTGGCTGCACGAGCAGGAATTGAAAAACGGCATCGAGCGCGACACCGATTACGCCGCGATTCGTGACGGCGCGATTTCCGTCACGCCGCTGCAACTCGACCACACCCACTCCGCTTCTTTGAATCACCTCTCCCACTGGGCCAAACTCCTGCAAGGTCCAGGGCCCAAATAGAACCGCGGAGCCGTCCGTGTACGCGACGCGCAGTCCCGCAAGCGGACAATCCTTCCCAGGCGAACGCGGCAATCACTTATCTAACCGCTTGCAAAATCAAATCTTAAGAGCGCCTGCCAGTGGAATCAGACTTGCCACGCTACCCAAGAGAATCGGCCTCACGGGACCACCTTTCGGGTGTGCGAACAGGAGGGACCATGCAGGATTTTCTCTTTGACCTGCGTTACGGCGCGCGCATGCTTCTGAAGAAGCCCGGCTTCACGCTCGCCACCGTTCTGACCTTGGCGCTTGGGATCGGATCGAACACTGCCATCTTCAGCACCGTCAACGCGCTTCTTCTTCGCCCTTTCACGTTTCCTCAGCTCGACCAACTCGTCCTGATTCAGGCGCGGTCCGCAAACGGCGATCTTTCGGAGACGCGCCTCGCTCTCGCCGAATTCCTGGACCTGCGCAGCAATACACGCGTGTTTGAGCAAATCGCTGCATACCGATTCTGGAATTTCAACTTTGATCTCACCGGGACGGGTGAACCGGAGGGAATCGAGGGTTATCTTGTCTCGCCCAACTTTTTCGATCTCCTCGGAGTTCGTCCCACCTTGGGTAGCGGCTTCCTTCCCGAAAACGAGGAACCTGGAAGAAACAACGTTGTTCTTCTCAGCTATGGTTTGTGGCAACAGAAATTCGGCGCCGATCCCGAAGTCGTCGGCAAGGCGTTTCAAATTAACGGCCGCCGCTTCACCATCAGCGGAGTGATGCCGAAGGAATTTCGTTACCCGCTTGGGGGCGAGATGTGGGCGCCGCTTCCGATCACGCCGGGCGACAGGGAGCAACACACCCAGACGTTTCTCTTAGCTCTCGGACGGATCAAGCCTGGCTCCGGTGTGAAACAGGCACAGGCCGAGCTCGACCAGTTCGCGGCGCGCTGGGCCAAGGAGTATCCCAGGAACAACACCGGCAGGACGCTTTCCCAGTCGCTGGTGAGGCAGGAGCAATACAAGTTTTCACTGCCGCTTTTTCTGATGCTGCAGGCCGCCGCGGGATTTGTCCTGCTGCTTGCGGGCGCAAACGTCGCCAGCCTGCTGCTCGCGCGCGCGATCGAACGCGAGAAGGAAATCGCGGTGCGCACGGCACTCGGAGCCAGCCGCTGGCGGCTATTGCGGCTTTTCGTTTGCGAGTCGACGCTGATCGCGCTCGTTGCCGCCGTCGTGGCTGCCGCCGTCTCGTTCTGGGGAGTCGATGTGATCCGAACGAGCATGCCTGCCGGCGTCGCGAAGTGGGTGGCGGGATGGAGCCAAATCCGCGTGGACGCCAGAGTCCTAAGCTTCACTTTGGCGCTGGCGGTCTTCGTCGGAATTTTGTTCGCGGTGTTCACCGCGTCCCGGATGTCGCGCCGTGAATGGAGCAATTCCCTTCGTGAAGGAGGAGCGACAGGAGGTCCCGGGCGTCACCGCGTGCTGGGTGCGCTGGTGGTGATGGAAATGACGGCGGCGCTGGTCCTGTTGGTCGGTGCAGGCCTCATGGCCAAGGGCTTCATCCATCTGGCCGACGCTTTCAGCGGGCTCGAGCCGGCAAGCGTCGTGAAGATGGAAATCGCCTTGCCGCATTCCGTCTACGCGGACGACCAAAAGATTGGCGGGTTCCTCGAATGGCTTCTTAAAGATGCTTCGGTGATTCCGGGAGTGCAGTTGGTCGCGGTGTCGGACAACATTCCGGCGAACAACGCAGATGACTCGAAAGGGGTTTTCAGCATCGCGGGCCGTCCGGCTCTCGCAGCGAGTGATCTCCCGAGCACCGACTACCAGTCCGTGAGTCCTGCTTTCTTCCGGCTGCTTCACATTCCGGTCGTGCGCGGGCGTGTGTTCGGAAATCAGGATGGTTCCAATGCGCAGCGCGTCGGCGTCATCAACGAAACCATGGCGCGACGCTTCTGGCCAAAAGACGATCCCATCGGCCGGCAACTCAAGCTGGGCGCGAGCGATTCCGATTCGCCCTGGCTGACGATCGTCGGAATCGTCGGCGATGTGAAGCAGAATTGGTGGGACCCGCAGCCGCGGCCCACTCTTTACCTCCCTTACCTGCAAGCGCCGCAGTCATACGTCGATCTCGTTGCACGCACTTCTGCGAATGGCACAGGGATCGCTGCTGCCATCCGCTCGCATATCTTGCGCCAGAACCCGCTGATCGCGGCGAAGGAAATCCAGATGATGGACGCGGCGATTGCCGATTCCATTGCTCCGATCCACATCATCGGCACGCTCATGATTGTGTTTGGCGTGCTGGCGCTGGTGCTGGCGGCCGTCGGCGTGTATGGAATCCTCGCGCACAGCGTGGCCGAGCGGACGCACGAAATCGGAATCCGCATGGCGCTCGGCGCGCAGCCGCGCTCCGTCCTCGGGCTGATTCTCCGCCATGCTTTGAAGCTCGCGGGAATTGGGCTTGCCATCGGCCTGCCGATAGCGTTCGGCCTCAGCCGGGTGATGGCCAGCCAGCTTTTCGGCATCGTGGCGCTGAATCCGAGCATTCTGGCGGGAATCGTCCTGGTTCTGATCGTGGTCGCGGCGCTGGCGGGGCTGGTGCCTGCCTGGCGCGCCTCGCGCGTTGACCCGATGATCGCCCTGCGCATGGAATAGAGCGCAGCACTCCAGATCTCCTCGCCGGTTCCGGCGGGATAACCAGTATGTGATTCGCACGACTTCGTTCCAAGTTGAATCTCGAAGCGTTCCGCTGCAAACTACCGTCGCAATTCACCTCCCGCGATAAGAAAGCGGCAGTCCGGGATCATCCATTCGTGGCGTCAGCGAACGTCAGTCTCGCAGCGGCTGAGGCGCAAATTGAGGCGCGCAGCGCCGTGCTTCGTAAAGAGCTCGGCATCACTGATCTGGTGCTGGCTCAGATTCTGCTCGTGGTGGTTCCCGAGTTTTTCGCCACCGCCGTGAAGGCCGGCTCTTCCCACGTAGTCCTGTGGCTTCTTGCCATGGTGCTATTTTTTATCCCCCAAGCGCTCGTCGTGAGCCATTTGAATCGGCTGATGCCGCTCGAGGGAGGGCTGTACGAATGGGCGCGGCTGGCGTTCAACGATCAGATCGGGTTTCTCGTAGCCTGGAATGTATGGCTCACCGTGACCCTCCAGGTGGCGCAAATCGGGCTTGTGACGATGACATACGTCTCGTATGCCATCGGGCCTCAAGCGGCCTGGGTTGCTTCAAACAAATGGTTTCTTGTTGCCGCGTCTTTTGGGCTCATCGCAGGGATGATGTTTGTGGCGCGTCTCGGGTTGAGCGTCGGCAAGTGGGTGAGCAATGCTGGAAGCGCGTTCACGGTCGTTACGATCGGGGCGCTCGCTGTGATGCCATTCGGTCTCTTCTGGCATGGGACACTATCGGATTACCACCCGCTCCGCTTGGTCTCACCGTCTCCCTCTGTCTTCAGCCTCAGCGTTTTCAGCAAGATGACATTCGGAGCGCTGTCAGGATTCGAGCTCGTGGCCATTTTTGCGGGGGAGTCGCGCAGCCCGGGGCGCAACATCGCCCGGTCCATTCTTTTCACCGCGCCGATTATTGCGCTGCTCTACATCCTGGGGACGAGTTCGATTCTGGCGTTTGTTTCGCCGGACGCCGTAGACGTCATTGGGCCGATCCCGCAGGCGCTCAGCTTGGAATTCCGCTCATTCGGCTTTGCGGGGATCCTTGTTCCGTGCGCGATTCTCCTGCTGCTCGCGAATTATCTCTGCTCGTACACTCTGTACTTCAGCGCGAACACCCGGCTACCCATGGTCGCGGGGTGGGATCATCTGCTGCCCGGCTGGTTTACGCGGCTGCATACCAAATACAAAACTCCGGTCAATTCCATTCTCTTCATGGGAGGAGTCGCCCTGGTTGCCAGCGTGGCCGTGCTGATCGGAGTCGGCGAACAGGAAGCATTCGCGCAACTGCAAATCTGGACCTGGGCGTTTTACGGGCTGGCCTATCTGGCCATGTTTGCGATTCCGCTCTTGGCGCGGAAAGACCGAGGAATCCGTCCGGGGCGGTGGCTGCGCGTCGCTGCCAGCTCCGGTTTTTTGGTGACACTGGTGTTTGTCTTGCTGGCGGTTGTTCCCATCGTTCACGTCGAAAGTGTGCCAGCGTATGCGTGGAAAACCGCCGCAGTTCTCATCGGGACGAACGCCTTGGGCGCAATGCTTTATCACACCGGCCGGCGAAGGGCGGCACACGGCCGGGAGTGAACTCGGCTTCCCTCGAGTCGAATCCCTTGAACCGGGCGGCTACGTCTTCTTCCCAGTGGCAATTTGTTGACACGTCGTTCGGGGCGGGTAGTCACGAATGGAGCAGCGAGGAAGCTGACTACGGATCGGAAAGGAATCGCAGTATCTCGCGTAACAGCCGCTCTCCCTGATCCGTCGCGAATATAAACTGCGCGTGGGCGGAACCATCGAGGATCACCAACTCTTTCGGGCCAGGGGCTCTCTCGTACTGGTTGCGAATCTTGGGAAGTCGCAGCGATCCGCTGCCGTCTCGGTCGTCGCGACTCACGATGAACAGTTTGCGGCCCTTCATCTGCTCGGGCTTGTCGATCACGCCGCCTGCCAGCAGCACCACGCGATCGATCACGCCGGGCTCAGCCTCAACCGACGCTTCGGCGGCCGCGTCGGCGCCAAAGGTTGCCCCTACAACCGATACGGTCTTCGCGCCGGTCTTGTGAAGGTACTGAACCGCGGCCAACACATCGTACTGCACGCCGTCGTCGCGGGACTTGGATTGGGGTCCGCCGCGCGACTGGCCTCTTCCGCGGAAGTCGATAGCCAGCGCGCGGTATCCCGCCTTGGCCAGCGCCCGTGCCTGCTTCTCCCAACTGGTTTTGTCGAACCGGCCTCCATGCGCCAGCACGACGCCGCGGTCACCTTCTCCGTAAACGTCGGCGTAGACGACTCCCCCGTCCTGGGTTGGAAAGGAGACGTGCTCCCGCGCTGCGGAGAACTCCGGGAGAAGAACAGTCGCCAGAACCAGGATCGCTCTAAAGGTGAGCATTGGGGAATTGTACCGCGGACGGAACAGGGATTCGTTAGACAGCTTTCCGGGAACGTGTGTGACCGAAGTAAAGGACAAGCGCACTGACCGCAGCCGACCGGGTAGTTCCAGAGTCCGAGACCTACCTTGAAGGAATTGTCATACAACGGCAAATCAGCAAGGTGGTGGTTCGGCAGTCTTGTGGGGCAACGCCGTACTTCCCTTACCTCAAGCGGGAGTGCGGCGATAAATCCATTCGGGCTGTTCGATGCGGACGACGCAAGCGTCGCCCCTACGGGAATTCATGCGCTCGACCACGGATGTAACTAGATAGCGGGTGGCCGTGCCACAAAACAAACTCTTAGAATTCCAAGCGGGCCTCGAATGCGATCATGCGGGGAGTGCTATCGCCGCCAAGACCGACGCCGAGCAGGCCGGTTGGCGGAGAGGTGGTGTAAGTGAGTGCACCAAACCCAGTCTGGGTAGAAGGCTTTCCCGGAATGCCGGCCAGCACCATGCTTGGAAGGCCAAAATTCGGATGGTTGAGGACATTAAAGAATTGAGTCTCGAACCGCAGCTTGACACGGTCGGTCACGGGGAACCATTTCGTCAGGTAGAAGTCGCTCCAGAAGAAATCCGGACCGCGCAGGGCGTTGCGGCCGAGATTTCCGAATTGGCAGGTTTGCGGAGTGTTGCCACCGAAGCAGGCGCCAGAGCTCGGGTCGACGGTCGACACAAAAGCATTCGGATTGAGCCACTGAAGGGTGCCGGGCTGCGTCACGCCCGAAATGGGATGGTGTTCGTAGAGCGGGACGCCGGGAACGACACTGGCGAACTGTGGGCCACTGCCCTGAGCAATACCGTTTCCGTTTGCTGAATAGGGGGTGCTCAGGACGGAGAACGGAATTCCACTATGCCAAAAGACGGTTCCCGACACCTGCCAGCCGTTGAGCGCGTAACCTAGGCCACGGCTGCGTACTTTGATCGGCAACGCATAGACATATTCGGCATTGAGATTGTGCCGGATGTCGTAGTCGCAGGGTCCGTAATCCCGCGCAAGCTGCCCCGGCAGAGGGGAAAGGATCGCGCCGGCGGCGAATTGCAGGAATCCGCCGTTTGAGACTGTGTCCATGCAGCGGCTAAACGTGTAGTTGAGTTGTCCCTGCAGACCATGCCCCAGACGCTTCGCAGCCGTTAGTTGGAGGCCGTTGTAGTGACTGTTCGCGCCGGTGGAAAACTGCGTCACCGCGCCAAACCTCGAATCTATCGGCCGCTTGTAAGGAAACGGCGCAAAACATCCTTGGCACACCGTTTGATAGCCGTTCACTTGAGTGAGATACGGCTGGTTGACCGCACGGGTACCCACGTATTGCGCGCGCATGCTTCCGGTAGTCCCAAACTGATGTTCTATGCCAAAACTCCACTCGATGAAGTAGGGCGCGTGGAGTGTTCCGCTTGGGACGGCGGTAATAGCGACGGGTGGGAGACAAGCGGCAGGGTTTGCTCGTGGGGATGCGCATGAGAGTTCACCACGTGTAAGTCCCGAACTGAAAGTCTGGTTCGCCGCGAGGGTTGCGTCAACGGCACTGCCAGGCACGCCCGGCGCGATGGCCGTCCCGCCCACGGCGCCGAGGAGACCACCCTGAAAGCCTTTGACGTAGGGCGGGTTGACGCCGATGATGTCGGCGACACTACCCGGCAGAATATCGCTGAAAAGTCCGAAACCGGCGCGCAGGACGGAATTGGGCCCAAACTGCCAGGCGATAGCGGTTCGCGGCTGCCAAATTGCGAGCGGTGTAGAGGAGAAGAGATTGCTGAGCTGGATTTGAATGGCGGCGTTCAGCGGCTGATCGACGCCATGAGAGATCGAATTGAAAGAGTCGTGCAGACGGGCGACCTCCTTATGCGGATTGAGCGGATTCGAATTGAACGTATCGCGGATGCCGAATGTCCAAGTAAGCTTCGGAGTCACCTTCCAGGTATCTTGCGCGTAGAGATCCAGATTGAGGAATCGGAAGGGTTCGTTCGCGGTCAGCGGGAAATTTTTCGTTGCGGTAGACGCAACTCCATAGATGAACTGCGGCAAAGTGGCGTAGGTAACGGTGGGAACTGTTCCTTGGCCGAAATCGTAGTCGTTCAGGCGCAAAACTCTGGTGTTCGTTCCAAACCTCAGTTCGTGAGCGCCATAGCTCCAAGCGAGATTGTCATTGATGAAGAAGCGAGAAGCGCGCCTTCCTTGGACCCAGGTGTTGTCGAGCCCTCCGATTGTAGTGAAGGGTGCATTCGCACCGATGCCTTGTAACACAATCGGGAATGCGGCGAGCGTCCTCTGAAAATCACTGGGACCGAACAGGCTTTCATACCAGGAAAATGCCGGATTGAAATAGTTCACAAGGTTCTGTGAGAAGACATGGGTGTAACCCGCCGCAAATGAGTAGAGCGGCTGAGGGGAGACCGCGTCGAACCGAGAGTTGATAGGATCTGTGTAGGCAGCTTGCACGCCGGTATCGGCCTGAAAGCGATACCAGGCGGTGTTTTTCTCGTTGATGTTGTAGTCGATGCGAACCGTCTGCACCTGTTCGTGGTCATCGCTGGAGTGTGAAACGCTTTGCCGATTCGCACAGCCGTTTCCATGAGGCGGGTTGCCTGTTGCCGGAGCACCGTCTGAATTGAAAGGACATCCGAGTATTGCGAGAGCCGTTCCGCTTGTATTCCCGTAGAGTGAAAACATCTTCTGATAGAACGGCACTAATTGAGGTGCCGCCGGATAGCTCGATCCGGCTACTGAGTCCGTTCCACCGAGCGGGAGCTGCTGTAAGACATACTTTTGGAATGAAGCGGTGGGAACGGTTGCGGGCGTGACGATGGGCAGCGCAATCCGAACCCATTCGGTATCAAAGAAGAAAAACAGCTTGTCGTGGGCGATCGGCCCGCCCAAACTGCCTCCGAAATGATTCACGGTCGAGCGTGGTTTATGATTCCCGGGTGTCGCATTCGTGAAATAGTCCGCTGAATTCAGGATCGAGCCGTTCCACAGCTCGTAGAGATTCCCGTGAAACTCATTGGCGCCGGACTTGGTGACGTAGTTGACCTGGGATGCTCCGTAGCGGCCTTGATCGGCCGAATAGGAAAGGACGTTGACGGTCACCTCGGAAATTGAATTGAGCCCCAGCACAAGATTGGTCGAGAGGCCGCTGTTGAGATTGGTGAGCGGGTCGTTGGTTTCGAGGCCGTCTACGATATATCCATTTGAAAGTGCCGGAAGCCCGTTGAACTGTACGTTGCCATACCCATTTGTGCCACCAACGAAATCATTACCGCTGCCGGCCGTATTGATCAGGGCGCCCGGGGCGAACTGCAGCGGGTGTGTTAAATCACCGCCTGGATTTGGAAGATCTTCCAGGGCCGGCGCATTCAAAGTGGTCGATGTATTCGCATTTTCGGGGTTGATCAGTGGAGCTCCGCCGCTTACTTCAACCGTCTGCCCGAGTTGAGCCACCTTGAGCGTGAAATCGACTGTCTGCCTCTGGCCCAGACTCGCGACCACATTGTCATGCTGCTGCGGCTCGAAGCCTTGTGCTTCCACTTTGACGGAGTATGTACCAGGCTTGAGCTGCGGGAAATTGAACCGGCCAGTATCATCGGTTTTGGCGCTGCGCGTCAGACCGGTCCCTCGGTCGGCGATCGTCACCGAGGCACTTGGCACAGCCGCGCCGCTCGAGTCGGTGACTTGGCCAACGATCGCGCTGGTGGTTTCACCCTGTGGGGATGCCTCTGCTGGAAAAAGAAAAGTGGCAGAGAGAAGAAGGGTCAAGTGGATTATGCGGGCCATTGCCCGAAACCTTGCAGCAGTCAGATCGCGTGGCTTTGAACCAGTTTGTCCCAAAGGAGTGATCGCCGTCGTCCCTCCACCGGCGAGCTTTCATATTAACCTAAGTTAATTCCGAAAGTAAATTGGAGTATACAAAGACAAGCTTAAGAGCCGAGAAGCGGAAGTCTTTAGAGTTGGAGCACGGCGTGGTTCAGGCGGGCAAACTCAGCGATCCCAAACAAATTCAGGCGGGATTGGGGCGATAAATCCATTCGGGGGGTTCGATGCGGACGACGCCAGCGTCACCCCGACCGGAATTCACGCGTTCGACAACGGTTGTGACCAAGTGGTGAGTGGGGGCGAGGGAGCAAGTTGGGTCGGTCACGGTGGCATCGCCTGCCAGCATGAAAGCCTGGCAGCGGCATCCACCGAAATCCTGGGTGCGGCGGTCGCAGCTACGGCAGGGTTCCGGCATCCAATCCTCGCCGCGGAATTTGCAGAAGGCCGGCGATTCCTCCCAAATCCATCGCAGGGGACGGCCGGTAACTTTTTCAAATTTCATGCCAGGGATTACCCCGGCGGCATGGCACGGCAGCGCTTCCCCGGCCGGATTGAGCAGCATCAGCTTGCGTCCCCAGCCGCCCATGCAGGCCTTGGGATATTTTCCGTAATAGTCAGGGACAACGAATTCGAGTCGCATTTTGCCTTTGAGACGTTCTCGCGCTGCCTCGACAAGCTCGACCGAGCGATCGAGTTGCTCGCGGGTGGGCAATAGCGCCTCGCGGTTGGCAAACGCCCAACCGTAATACTGCACGTGCGCGACTTCCAAGCGGCCGGCGCCAAGCTCCTCGGCCACGGCGATGATTTCTTCGAGATGATCCAGATTTTGGCGGTGAACGACGACGTTGATGGTGAAGGCCACGCGACGTTTGCGAATCTGCTGCGCCAGAGCCAACTTCAGCGCGTGGGACTTGGCACCGGAAATTTCGTTGGCTGACTCCTCGCGCGAGTCCTGAAAGCTCAACTGGATGTGATCGAGTCCCGCGCGGACGAGTTCATCGAGGCGCGCTTCAGCGAGGCCAATGCCTGAGGTTATGAGATTGACGTAGAGCTTCGACTTTCGCGCGGCGGCAATGAGCTCGGTGAGATCGGCGCGGGCAAGCGGCTCGCCGCCGGTGAAATCCACTTGCAGCGCTCCCATTTCGGCAGCCTGCTCGAGAACGCTCTCCCAGGTTTGCGTGGGCAGTTCTTCGCTGCGCGAGCTCATTTGCTGTGGATTCGAGCAATAGACGCAATGCAACGGACAGCGGTGCGTAATTTCCGCAACGAGAGCCAGGAGCGGAGGCGTCATTCGAAATCCACTGCGCGCTTTTCGTGGAGCGTCTCGAGGAAACGAAGCGTGTCCTCTTCGATGCGGCGCGCGTCCGCGGAGGGAAACGCGGTCTCGAGCTCTTTGAGAATTTCCGAGACGGTCCGCGCGCCATCGCACGATTCGATGATTTTGAGTCCGGGCCCGTTCAAGCGCAGCGCACCTTCCGGCATCAGCAGCGTTGCTTCCTGGCCGCTTGCTTCGCTCAGCCGGCAGCCGCGTGCGAGGCGCGGCTTTTGAGAAGCTGCCGGGCGCGTCATTTCTTTTCCTTGGGATGCGGGTGATCCTCGGGCCGGAAAGCGCCGGGAGGCGGCCACCCCGGCTCGACATAGGCGAAATAGAGCGCGTCGAGCTGGGCCCAGAGAATGTCGCACTTGGCGCGGAGGGCATCGCAGGCAAGTTCCTGTTCTTCGCGAGTGCGGGCATGACGCGTGACCCAATCGAGCGCGAACGCCGCGTCGGTGGGAGCTTGCGCGAGGCGCCCTTCGAAATACGCGAGGCCGTTCGAGAGCCACGGATAGTGTTTCCGCAGCGCGTCCATGCGCAGAACAATCAGCGAGCGCGAGAATAATTCCGTGAGCGACGACGCCACCGCCTCGAGCATTGATTTCCTGGAGACGAGTTGGACGTAGGCGTCGACGGCGTAACGCACCGCCGGAAGCACGCCTTCGCCACGGATGGCTTGCTCGCGCGAGAGACCCGTCACTTCGACCAGCCGCAACCACTTCTCGATTCCGCCCGGGCGACCATTTTCGCCGTCATGGTCCACGATGCGTTGGCGCCACACGCGACGAAATTCCGAATCGCCGGTGCGCGCGAGAATCGCCGCGTCTTTCACCGGGATCTGGCTCTGGTAGTAGTAGCGATTGAGCGCCCAGGCTTGCAATTGCCCTCGGGTGAGTTTCCCTTCGTGCATCAGGAGATGAAAGGGATGGCGATGGTGATAGCGCTCTTCGCCGATCTTATGCAGGCGGGCGGTGAATTCGGCGTCAGCGAGCTTGACCGAGTTTGCCGCAACGCTCACAGCGCAATCTCCCAACCATCTTCGGCCACTTCCCAGCCGGCCGCAACCACTTCGCGGCGCTCGGCGCTTTCTTCATCGAGGATGGGGTTTGTGTTGTTCACGTGAATGAAAATCCTTCGCGGGCGTTTCAGAGGGGCAAGCCGCGCGAGGCTGCCCTTCGGTCCTGAGATCGGCATATGACCCATCTCGCTGGCGGTTCGCCCGCTGCCACAAACGCGAACAAGCTCATCGCCCGACCAAAAGGTTCCATCGAAAAGCAAGACGTCGCACGCGTCGAGACGAGCCAGCAAAGGATCGTCGACTCCGGCCACGCCGGGCGCGTATATCAGTTGTTTCCCCGCCGGCGCGCTTAGGCTCAATCCGAGGACGGCTTCATCGGCCGCTGACTTATTCCGCCGGTCCGAGCCAGCGTAAGCAGGCAACTCGCCCGGAAGCGCGAACGGTTCGCAACAAATCGCGGCCGTGGAAGCGCCATCCGGCTCGAGCTTGAAACTCTGGCCGGGACGGATTCGTTGCCACGAAGCCTGGTCGGGCGCTTGCTGCAAAGCGCGAAAGATTGAATTGTCCTCGGTGAGGACGCGGGCGACGGAATCGGTCGAGTAAATTCGGAGGGGCTGAAACTCGCGCAGGTGAAGCAGGCCGGCGACGTGGTCCACATCGGCGCTCGTCAACACGACGGCGGCGATCGGCGACTCTCGGACACCCGTCTTTGGCTGGAGTTCGGGGCAGGAAAGAATTTGGAAGCGCAAATCCGGCGAGGCATTCAGAAGACACCATCGCGCGCCATTGCCGGTTAGTGCGATTTGGGATTGGGTGCGCGGCTTGCCGCGGAAAGTGCCATGCCGAATCCGACGGCAGTTGCTACACGCACAGTTCCATTGCGGGAATCCGCCCCCGGCTGCAGAGCCGAGGATTTTCACCCGCATGCGCTACTTAGAGTTCTGCGCTGGCGTAGGAGCTGACTTCGCAGTTGAGGCTGACTTCTTCGAAGCTAGGAGTGGTCCATTCCATGATGCCTGAATCCTCCCTTAGTCGGTATGGCGGAATTCTACGCGGGAAGGGCGAAATTCGCAACCAATTTCCGACCGACTGCGTACCTTCGGATATATGGCGTCTCTAACGCCATGAAACCAAGCTACTTGAAGATGCAAAAAGGGGCGTCTGTCGTTTTTCTCGAGTCTACGATCGCCCGAGGGAGCGCGCGCGGCGAAGGCCGGCGCGCACACCGCGCTGCAGGATCCTGCCATAGCTTCCCGCGTTTAGGGCAGCCATGGTAGCCGCTGCAATTCCGCCGGGTGTGGCTGCCTCCCGGATCAAAGCATCGAGCGGGGTGGGGTCGCTGCGCCAAGATTCGATTGCATCGGCGAGGGCGTGAGCGGAGGCGACGAGGGCGGTCTTTCGATCGAGCCCGAGCTTCATGGCGGCGCTCGAAAGGGCGGCCAAGGCATAGTAGCCGTGGCTGGCGGAATAGACGACGGTGAACACGTCGAACTTTTTCTCGGGGATTTCGATTACGGAGCCCGCCTTCGCGAAGAGGGTGCGAATCTCAGATTTTTCAGGTGACCGCAGGCCGCGGTCGAAAACAATCGCGGTCAGACCGTGTCCGGTGCGGCACGCGGGGCTGGGCATCGCGCGCGCCCATTTCACGTTGGGTCCGAGCGAGCGGCGCAATTTGGCGAGCGCAATCCCCGCGGCCAGACTGACCGCAAGCATCGGCCGATTTATTTGGCCGATGCTTTGGAGCAATTGATTCATCGAAGCGGGGCGGACCGCGATGATCAGCATGCGGGCGCTTGCCACCGCGCGATGCAGGTTTGGCTCGATGTGGATGCTGAAACGACGGCGCAGCTTGCGCATTTTTTCCGGATGGCGGTCGTGCGCCACGAGAGGTGTCTTCAAGCCATGGCATCGCAACCCAGCGATCAGCGCGGAGGTGATGCGACCGCCGCCGAGGAAGACAATGTTCTTCGCGGGCGGCTTCACCGAATCTCCGAGCACGCCTGATCGGCTGCCGCGAGCAGCGCTTCGATGTCGCGCTCGCTGTGGGCCGTGGTGATGATCCAGTGGAGTCCATTCGAAGGCGTGATGTAGATGCCGCGGTCGAGCAGAGCGTGAACGAAGCGCGAATATTGCCGGGTATCCACGAACGAGCAATAGTCGCGGTAATCGTGGATGGCTTTGCGGTCCGTGAAATAAATCTGGAACATCGGGCCGAACCCTTGCACCATGGCTGCGATGTTGTGGCGTCCGAAGATGTCGCGCAGGCCTGTGATGGCCGCATCACCGAGCGCGTGGAGCTTGCGGTAGGCCGCATTTCCTTCGGCGCTCAGCAGATCCAGATTCGCCGCAATAACTTTCATCGTGAGGCGATGGCCATTGAACGTGCCGTAATGCAGGACCATACCTTCACCCCAAATCATGCGGTCGAGAATCGCGCGCGGGCCGGCGACCGCTCCGATCGGGAATCCGGCTCCGAGGGCTTTGCCGAATGTGCTGAGGTCGGGACGAACGCCGAAATATTCCTGGCAACCACCGGGAGCGTAGCGAAAACCGGTTACGACTTCGTCGAAGATGAGGACGCTTCCATATTGTGTGGTGAGCTGGCGCAAGCGTTGCAGATAGCCGTCGCGCGGCGGGATGCAACCCATGTTGGCCATGATCGGCTCGGTGATCACTGCCGCCAGCTCGCTGCCACGCTCATGAAGAATCTTTTCCAGGCGCTCGGCGTCATTCCATGGCGCGAGCACAACCTCGTCGAAGGTGCTCGCAGGAATCCCGGCGGAATCCGGAATCCGCACAGGATCATCCGGTGAGCCAAGTTGCGCGGTGGGATGGGCGTGCGCGTTCAAGAGATATGGATCGTACCAGCCGTGATAATGGCCCTCGAACTTCAGGAATTTCGTGCGGCCGGTGTGGGCGCGGGCGAGGCGCAATGCCAGCATCGTTGCTTCGCTGCCGGTGTTTGCGAAGCGGACGGCTTCGGCGTTCGGAACCATGCGGCGGAAGCGCTCGGCGGCTTCCACCTCCGCGGAAGTGGCTGCGGCAAAATGGGAGCCGGAGGCCATTGCGTCCGCGACGGTTGAAACGAGAACCGGATGGGCGTGCCCGTGTATGAGCGCCCCGAACGACATCATGAAGTCGATGTAATCGTTGCCGTCGGCGTCCCAGACTCGCGAGCCTTGGCCGCGCTCGAGGAAAATCGGGCCGGATTCGTACACCGCCCGGCCTCGCGAAGGTGAATTTACGCCTTCGATGAGCGCGGTTTGCGCCCGCGCAAACCACTCGGCCGAGGTGGCTAGGTCTCGATTCAGGGATTTGCGGGCCATGAGTCGCGTTCCTTGGCGTTTGGCTGGGCCGGGGCGATGCGTTCAGTTGAGATCCTTCGGCCTGTGGCCTCAGGATGACAATTTCCCTCTGGGGTGCCTCGGACGACTGTCACGCGAGGCCGCCACCATCGACAACGAGTGCTGTGCCGGTGACGAAGCCGGAGGCATCGCTCGCGAGATACAGGGCCGCTTGCGCGATGTCTTCCGGCTTGGCGAGGCGACGCAACGGACGCCGCGCAGCCTCCGCGAGAAATTGGTCGCTTGGCTCGCCGAGCTGGCGCGCTTCCTCGCGCAACATGGCTGTATCCGTGTCGCCCGGACAGAGGCAATTGACGCGAATCTTCTGCGGGCCATGGTCAATGGCCATTGCGCGGGTGAGTTGCACCACCGCGCCCTTCGACGCGCAATAGACCGCCGCGCGGGGCCCGGCGGCGAGGCCCCAGCCGGACGCCATATTAATGATCGAGCCGCCTCCGGCGCGAGCCATCACCGGAATCACCAGCTTCGAGAGAAGGAACATCGGCTTCACGTTGACCTTCATTACTCGATCCCAGTCTTCTTCGCTGAGGTCGATGACCGTCGCCCGCCGGATGATCCCCGCATTGTTGAAAAGGATGTGCAAGCCGGCGAATTCACGGACCATGCGCTCGACGGTATGCTCGCAATCGGTGGCGCGTGTGACGTCGCCGCGTTGGAAGAAAGCGCGTCCGCCAGCCGCGGCAATCTCCCGCGTGACTGCTACTCCGCGCTCCTCATTCAGGTCCACGATTCCCACCGCCGCGCCTTCGCGAGCGAAAAGCAGCGATGTGGCGCGACCGATTCCGGAGGCGCCGCCGGTGATGAGCGCCGCTTTCCCGCGCAGCGCGCCGGGCGACGGATCACGTTGCGAACTTGCAGCCATCAGCGGCTCGCCATTCCTCCGGCCGCTTCGGCGCCGTCGATCGGGTAGACGTGGCCGGTGATGTAGGCAGCGTCGTCGGAAGCGAGAAACGCGAAGAGTGCGGCGATCTCTTCCGGCTGGGCATGGCGGCACAGCGGAATCTTCTGATTCACTTCTTCGAGCATCGCGTCGGTGTATTCAGCTCGCTGCATGGGGGTGAGGACGTAGCCCGGGGCAATTGCATTCACGCGCACCTTTGGGGCCAGCTCGATGGCCATGGTGCGCGTCAACTGAATCACGCCCGCCTTGGTCGCGTTGTAATCGGCATAATAAGGATGACCGACGAGTCCATTTGTCGAAGCCGTCTGCAGAATCACGCCGCTGCCTCGCTCAACCATGTGGCGCGCGGCAGTCTGCGCCACGTAGAAGACGCCGGTCAGATTGACAGCGATGACCTTGTTCCATTCTTCAGGCGTTATATCGAGAAAATTGTGGCGGATACTGATCCCTGCATTGTTGATGAGGACGTCGACGCCACCCATCTTCGTGACGGCTTCGGCGAAGGCTTTCTTGACTTCCGGCAGCAGCGCAACGTCCGCTGCGAGGACGCAGGAGAGCCCAGGCAATTCCTTCGCAATGCGCTCCCGGCCGCGCGGGTCACGGTCCAAGACACAAACTTTGGCGCCCTCCTCGAGAAACCGCGCTGCTGTGGCGGCGCCGATGCCGCTCGCGCCACCGGTAATAAGAACCCGCTTGCCTGGGAGACCTCGCATCCGCTGCCTCTTTGTAAGTGGGTCGGCCCGCCACGCCTATCCGCAAGCAGGCCAAACTGCACGAGCCGTAGCTGGATTTCGTGACCTATCTCAAACGGACACGAGTATACTGCAACCTCGGCGGCGGCCGGCGGTTCGTCCAGCGCAGACTTAATTTTCAATTGCGCCTGAGCGCAGTGGCTGGCCGCTGATGGGCTTCCCGTTTCTGCCAAAAATTCAACTTGGATCGGACGCGTGTGAAAAAGAAGCAACGATAGGTCGTAATTGACTGACGTTACGGTCGAGTGGGAGGCTGAGAATTATGAGCACGGGAGCGACACCACGAGCGGTTGCGTCTCCGCCAAACAGCCAGAAGTTTGTTTACATCGCCGCGGCGATCGCCGCACTTGGCGGCCTACTCTTCGGGTATGACACCGGGGTGATCTCCGGCGCGGAGCTGTTTTTGAAGAACAGCTTCCCGCTCTCCACGTTTGTACTGGAGATGATCGTGAGCGGCGTGCTCGCGGGAGCTGCGGTCGGGGCGCTCACCGGGGGATGGTTCGCGGACCTGTTTGGCCGGAAGAAACTGCTGATCGTGACGGCGCTGATCTTCGCCGCGGGAGCAATCTTCTGCGCCGCCGCAACGTCACCCGCAATGCTGATCGCTGGACGAATCGTGGTCGGGCTGGGAATCGGGCTGTCCTCGGGCACGGTTCCGGTGTACATCTCCGAAGTGTCGCCGGCGCAGGCGCGCGGCTGGCAGGTTTCGCTTTTCCAACTGGCGATCACCGTGGGCATCCTTCTTGCCTACGTGGTTGATTATGCATTCGCGGCGAGCCAGGGATGGCGCTGGATGCTGGGCCTGGCGGTTGTCCCCGCCGCAATCTTCGCGGTGGGGATGTTGTTCCTGCCTGAGACGCCGCGATGGCTGGCGGGGCACGGGCGTCGTGAGGCCGCCCGGGCAGTGCTGGCACGCATCCGCGGGACGTCGGATGTTGGCGCCGAGATGAAGGAAATCGAAGACACGCTGGTCCAGTCAGAAGAGCACGGGCACTTGTCGGACGCACTGAGCCCGGCGGTTCGGCCGGCGCTGGTGGTCGGGATTGGGCTGGCGATATTCCAGCAGATCACGGGCATCAATACCGTGATCTATTACGCGCCCCTCATGATTCAAGCGGCGGGAATTTCCTCCGCCTCAGGAGCGATCCTTGCGACCGCGGGCATCGGTCTCGTAAACGTGATCATGACCGTCGTCTCGATGTGGCTGATCGACCGCGTCGGGCGCAGGCCGCTGCTGCTCGTCGGCATCGCGGGGATGGTCATTACGCTAGGCGTGCTGGGCACGGTTTTCCGCGTTTCCAGCCAAACCGGAGCGCTCGGCTGGCTTGCGGTGATCAGCATGATGGCCTATGTCGCATCGTTCGCCATCAGCTTGGGCCCGATCTTCTGGCTGCTGATTTCCGAAATCTACCCGCTGAGAATCCGCAGCTCGACTGAGGGTCTGGCCGCCGCATTCAACTGGGGTTCGAACCTGCTGGTGTCGCTGACGTTTCTGACGCTTGTGGAAGCCTTAGGAGCAAGCCCGACCTTCTGGCTCTACGGGGTGTGCGCGATTGCGGCCTGGATCTTCTCCTATTACCTTGTGCCGGAAACCAAGGGACGGACGCTCGAACAGATCGAGCAGTTCTGGCGTTCCGGGCAACGGGGGCGCATGACCGGCGTCACGACGCCCTAAGAAGCTGGCGGCACGACTGCACGTTCCTCAGGGGTTAAAGAGTCTGTGTGGCAATCGAGTTCACCCTCAGCGGCTAAACAGTTTGCGGAAAAATTGGTGGTTTTCAGCCGCAACTGGGCATTCCGCAGATGTCAAGAGTCTAGGGTGCCCGGATTTCCGTTCCTTTCTCCTGCTTCCTTGGCTTCGAACCGCATTTCCGACCCTTCACGTTTGTGCCGGCATCAATTTCACCATTCGGATCAGATTCGACGCTGCGGCTGCCAAGCAAAACATCCAGTCCACACGCCGGCGTCCTCGAAATTTGGTCTTTCTCAGCCCGGCTACGAATTTGATCCAGCCAAACACTTTTTCGATGAGTTTCCGCTTCTCCTGACTGATCGGAAATCCGGGATGCTCGCGTTCACTCGAGGTCAGCCAGTTCGGCCACTGCCGCGATTGCTTCTCGTACTCCGCGATGTGGGGGATCACCTGCAGCTCGCGCAATCCCTCGATGAACTTCTCCTCCTGATAGCCCTTGTCGCCCCCCACCGTGATCGGTTCGATCGGCTCGCCTGGTTTCCGCTTCCCGTCCCGCTCTTTTAGGACCCGGGCCAGCATCTCTAGAGCGGCTTCCCGTTCTGCCCGTTTGCCCGATTCCGTCACACAGGCCTTCAGCACTAAGCCATTCCGGTTTTCCATCAGCACGTGCCCTAAATAACTCGGCCTCGCTTCTCCCGCACGACTCATCTTATACAACCGCGCTTCCGGATCGGTCCGGCTCTCATGGGTGTCCCGCAACAACTTCCTCCCTCGACATCCCGTCCCTTTTTTCGGCGGATCCTCCTTCTCGTGAAAGCTCCGGCGATTCGCCCAGGCCTCAATCAAGGTGCCGTCCACGGTGAAGTGCTCGTCGGAGAGCAAGCCTTGCCGCTCCGCCTGCTCCACCACCCGAGCGAAGAACGCTTCCGCGATTTTCCCTTCCAGCAGCCGTTCCCGGTTCTTGGTAAACACCGTCACGTCCCACACCTCCTCATCGAGGCTCAGCCCCACGAACCAACGGAACAGCAGGTTGTAGTGGAGTTGCTCCATCAGCAGCCGCTCACTACGCACGCTGTACAGCGTCTGCAGCAGCAGCGCCCGTAACAGCTTCTCCGGCGCAATCGATGGCCGGCCCCCTCGCGAATACAGTTCCGTAAATTGCGGCGACATTTCCTGCAGCGCCGCGTCGACCATCGAGCGCACCCGCCGAAGCGGATGATCCGTCGGCACCCGCTTCTCCGATGAGATGTAACTGAACATTCCTTCTTGGTGTTCGTCGTGTCCGCGCATGCCAGCTTAGATGTTCTTCTCTGAATCGCGTTGCGAAAAACCGACTTTTTCCGCAAACTGTGAAGTCGTGCCCTGACGAGAATCGGAGTTGTCACGCAGACTCTAGAACCGCGAAGCGAATAGTGAGAGCAGGCCGCTTATGTCGCGGTTGAAACCGCGACCCACAAGGCTCAAGGTATTTTTCCACTGGCTGCTCACGCCTTTGCACGAAGCTGCGCGGCGAACTCAAGAAAACCAGTCGAGAAATTTGTACCAGGCGCCCGCGAAGGGGAGAAACCAGGGCTTGCCGTTGTAGAGGCCGAGAGGCGCGCCTGGGAACGGCAGGCCTGCGAAGGGATTTTCGTCGCGGCCACCGGCGATCAGCTCACCCATCTTCATACCGAGATACGTAGCCATGGCGACGCCGTGGCCAGCGTAACCAAGCGCATAGTACATCCCGTCGAGCTGCCCAGCGTGCGGGAGGATATCGAAGGCGAAATCGAGCGTCCCGCCCCAGGCATATTCGATCTTCGCGTCGCGCAGGTACGGATACGTCTTCACCATGCCTCTGCGAAGAATCCCGGCGCTCCGGCGGATCGTGCTCGAAGTCTCCGGAAAGAACGCGGCGCGGCCGCCAAACAGCATTCTTCGATCGGGGGTGAGACGGAAATAGTAGAGGAAGTTTTTCGAGTCGTAGATCATCCGATTACGCGGGCTGGCTTGACGCGCCATTTCTTCCGAGAGCGGCTCGGTGACGATGATGAACGAACCGATGGGGATGATTTTCTTCTGGAGCGCCGGAGTTGCCGGGCCGGTGTATCCACTGGTGGCCGCAAAAGCTTCACACGCCACAATCGCTCCGCGTGATGTGTGGAGGCGGAATCGCTTCTTTCCTTCCTGGTCGATGCGTTCAATCTTTTCCACGCGTGTGTGTTCATAAACGGCGGCGCCAGCGCGTTGGGCGCCCTGAGCCAGGCCGGCGACATAGCGGGCAGGATTCACGCCTGCGCTGAGGATGTCGACGATGCCGCCGTGAAACAAATCGGAGCCGATCTCGCGGCGGCGCAGCTCCCTTTTCGGAACGATTTCGACACGATGACCGAATTCGCGCTCCATCACCACGGCTGCTTTCTGCTGGTGCGCGAAATGAGACGGTTTCCAAGCGACTTCAAGATGGCCGGACCGTGAGAAATCGCAGGCGATTTTCTCTTCCCGCACAATCTGCTCGACGCAATCAATCGAGGCGAGCGAAGCCGCAAACATGCGTTGCGTTGCCTCGCGACCGTAGCGCTGGAGAAGCACATCGGGGCTGAGTTTCAGGCCGGTCAACACCATGCCGCCGTTGCGTGAGCTGGCTCCCCAGCCAATCGTTTCGGATTCCAGAACCGCGACATTTGCGCCGCGCTTCGCCAGCACGCGTGCGGCGGAAAGTCCGGTGAATCCAGCGCCGATAATGGCGACATCCACTCTCTCCGGCAGCGGCCTCGACGATTCGCCGGCAGGAATTTCCACAGTATCGAGCCAGAAGGGCTTTTGCTTGAACGTGAGCGAGTGCACGACGGGGAGATCCCTCCGGCGGGCGATGTTAAGTTCGAGTTTGAGGCGAGTCAATGACCGAAGCGAAGGCGCCACGGCCATGAGGGGCCCAACATCAGAACCCTTCTAGGTTACAGGTTGCTGTCCAACCCTCCCCCCAATTGATTTTTCCCATCACACCCTCACCCGGCACCGTCGGGGCTCGCTTAAACCTAAGACTCTACGAATTGCCGGTTGACTGGACAGCCTCCCGGCCTGCTATGCGGCCAAAAGTTATGGACTTGGCCAGACCATGTTGATTCAATCCGCCCGCTGTCTCGCCCCCGCAGTAGAGACCCGGTATGACTTGGCCCCATAAGTCGATCACCTGCGCCTTCGCGTTGATCCGCAAACCAGAAATGCAATCGTGGAGGCAGGGTGTAGACCACGCCGCGTAGAACGGAGGCGTCTCGATCCTATACTTCGGCGTGGGCTTTCCAAAGTCCGCGTCCTTCCCCGCGTCTACGAAGGAGTTGTACCGGGCCACCGTCTCAAGCAGGGCGGAGGCTGGCATGGGCTGCTTCTGATACTTGCTGACAATTCTGCCGACCAATTCCGCCAGTGTGTTCCCGCTGAAGAACCAGCCGTCGGGATCTACGAATGGCGGCGCGCAAGCCCACCCCTCGCGTTTCGCTCCTTCTGCGTCAAAGATCGCCCAGATGGGCCCGCCTCCCTCACCCTTCCCCCCGTTCAACTCCAAACAAGGATTCCACCAATCAAATCCAGTCGCCGCCTCATTCACGAACCTCCTACCCACTTGGTTCACTTGGATCAGGTTTCGGTAATCCGCTACCTGGAGGCCGATCGCGCGGGCGAGGCCGGCTACAGGACTGTCTTTCAGGTTCTCATTGCGACGTCCTCCGCCCTGGGGGTAACCGTACTGGTTCCCAATCACGTAGGGTTTCTCAAAAATGTGCGACCGTGCCTGCGTCTCAAGCGTCTGGTTCGCCACCCCCCAGAGCGATGCGCCCACTTGCATGGCGGCAATCTCTCCATCGGCGGTTTGGCGGGAATAGGGTTCACCAACCACTTGGTACTCCTCCGTGAGTCTTGGGTCGAAAATTCTGCGGAAGTTCACGTTGCTCGTGTGGCCGCCGGTGCCGAGAATAACGCCCTTTTTCGCCTGGACGGTCAAGGTCTTGCCCTGGCTGGTTGCCGTGATTCCCAGAACCCTTCCCGAAAAATCGCCCTCCCTGATAAGGCCGATCAAGGTGTGTTGCAGGAGGATTTGCACGCCCAATTTCCTGGCACTAGCTTCCAGAGGCCGCATGAGAGCGGTTCCGTTCCCGCCGGTCGGAGAGAACGCACTGACCTCCCCAGTCCAGACCACGGTTTGAGATCTCTTAACTGTCTGAGGACCGCCGTCAGCTCCTCCTGGAGATTTATCGGGAAAGACGACTCCGTGCTTTATCAGCCATTCAAAGGTCGGGGCGCTCCAGTCGCAAAAAGCGCGCACAATTTCTCTGTCGCTGAATCTGTAATCATGCCATTGCGCCAGGTCCTCAAACATGCGGTCCGGCGAATCCTCGATGCCAAATTTCTTCTGTAAGCTCGTCCCACCACCCAAGGCAATATTTCCCCCGCTCTCGATGGCGTGTCCGCCGATGTCGTAATTCTGCTCGATCACAATCACGGAGGCTCCGTGTTCGGCGGCTTCGATGGACGCGGGGAGTCCCGTGGCCCCGGCCCCCACAATGACGACATCCGCCACATTGTCCCAGTGCCGAGTAACGTTGGCCGCTTCAGCTCCCTCTGCGCCAATCCCGGCCAGGGTGGTCGCAGCGATGCCGGCGGCCGCCGTCTTGACGAAGTCCCTTCTCGACACGCCCTTCTTTGTTTCCTCATTCTCTCTCATGATTCTGTCCTCCTGCACATTGGCGACGATCGCTCACAAGGATCGGCGTTCAGCTCCGCGAGACGAGCGAATCGCGGCGGATCTTGGCGATCGAAGCGGCTTATCTCGCCCTTCGATTCGCTTGACGTAGCCGGTCCCGCTGCCCTAGAGTTCCATGCTGCGCTTTCTCTGCCCGGTCCGCGAGCCAACCCGAGGAAACATTTACCGCTCTAATCGTAGCTGATAGACACGAAGGGGAACCAGAATGAAGTTACGAACTTTCTTGCTGGTGTTTGCGATCGCCATTCTAGCTGTCCCCGCGACGGCGCAGACCGTTGACGAGCTTCTTGCCAAGAACTATGCGGCCCGTGGAGGCCTGGACAAACTCAGGGCCGTCAAGTCGATTGTGATTACCGGACGCTTGGAAGTGAGCCCGGAGATGCAAGCCCCCTTTACCATTCACCTCAAGCGTCCGAATCAATTGGCCATGGAATTCACGGTCCAGGGGATGACGGCGAAACAAGTGTACGACGGGAAGAGCGGCTGGCAGATTATGCCTTTCAATGGGAAGAACGATCCTGAGCCGATGTCGGCGGATGACTTGAAGGATGCCGCGGAGCAGGCAGACATCGACGGCCCGCTGGTGGACTACAAAAAGAAAGGCAATCAGATCGAACTGGCCGGCAAAGAGGATGTCGAGGGCTCACCCGCGTACAAATTGAAGGTGACGCTCGGGAACGGCGACATCCAGTATCAGTATCTCGACGCCAGTTCATTCCTGGAAGTGAAAGAAGAAAGCATGCGAACGGTTCAGGGCGCCGAGCGCGACGTCGAGACCACCATCGGAGGCTACAAGGAAGTTCAGGGACTGTATTATCCGTTCGTTCAAGAAAGCAGCATCAGGGACGGAACGAGCAAGCAGAAAGTGATTGTCGAGAAAATCGAGCTGAACGTTCCGGTGGACGACTCGGTCTTCAAGATGCCCGCGCCGCCGCCCGCTGACACGAAACCGGAGAAGAAAAAACCGGAGGAATCGAAGCCGCCAGAGGCTTGATCCGGGCCGCCAACAAAGAGCCCTCGATTAGCGCAGGTGGAACTCGACGGTGATGAACATCTGCACTGCGACCGGCTTGTCGTCGAGATAGGTGGGCTCGTACTTCCACTTGCGGACGGCATCGAGTGCAGCGGCCTGCAATAGCATCGGACCCGAAACTGGCTTCATGTTGGTTACCTTGCCGGTTGCGTCGACCACCGCGTCGATCACGACTTTACCCTCCAGGCCGACTTGCTTGGCCGCAGCGGGATAAACCGGGAGGACTTTCAAAGTGAGGCGCGGCTCTTTCAGACGCCCACCGACGCGAAGAGGCGCAGGATGCTCCGGAGCCGGCGGGGGAGCAGGCAAGCTATTCGTACTGCCCGGAAGGACTCCCGCGATCGCATCGGCAGGAGCATTCGAGGCTGCGCCGGTCAGCTCGGGCGGCGCATCTTGGCCATTCGTTTTAGCTGAGCGGCCAGTGGGGTGGAGAAGGTTCCCTTTCGGAACCTGCCCTGCCCACGCCGGTTTTTTTGCTGGCGGCTCGGGCGCGGCCGGCACGGGAGTGCTCACGCGAGCAGTTGAGTTCGTGGCTTCTCTTACTGGCTGACTCTCCTGCTTCGCCACAATCGGCGGCGGCGATGCAGTCGAAACGGTGTTGCTCGCGGATGGGATGCTCTGCTCCACGCTTGCCGGTGGTGGAGTTGACGATGCCACCACGGGGGGATTGGCCGGTACGACAGTGGGCTGCGACGAGCTGCGATGGGAGAAGAAGAATCCTACTGCGCCGACCACGAAAAGAGCTGCCACCGCCGCACCCACCAGGATCATGGTGCGGCTCGAAGAATGTGCCCCTGGCGTCGAAATGGGGGTGCTTTCTTCTTCCTGCTGCGAGCCCAACAAATCCGGAACAGAAGAAAGCGGAGATTCCCCGACCGAGGCTTCCAGGCCGCCGAAAGTTTCCCAGTCCCGCCGTGGAGAGGAAGGCGGGCTGGCGGCGGAGGATATGCCGGTCTTGGCCATCGGATCAGCCGAAGAAGACAACTTGATCGCTTCTTTCTCTTTTGACTGGTGGACTTCGTCGGCGAGGGTTGCCAGTCCCGCGGAACCAGGGAAGCTGCCGCTTCCAATGGGCAAAGAGGAAGAGACCACGACTGGAGGCAGTTCCACTGCCGCGTCTTTGCCCCAGGGATCCGAGGAGGTCACGACCGGCTTAAGTTCGGGCCTAGGTGGTTGCGCGAACACACTGGAGCTTGCGGCATCCGACGGATGGGGAGGAATCTCTCCGGAGATTTTTTCTTCTTTCGGCGCAATAGAAGAAGCCGAGTGCGCCGACGGCTCGGGCGAGTGGACCTCGAGAGAAGGAGTTTGAATCGCCGGCTCTTTGACTGATTGTGTTTCGGACTGTGCAGAACTGACGGTTGCCTCCCACGTTGTAACCGGCGGTACGTTCGATTGCGCCGCGGTTTCCACCGCGGGAGCGATCACTTCCGTGGGAAAACTGCTGCCCCAGAAGTCGTCGGGAGACGCAGGCACGACTGTGGGCGCCTTGGGACGGCTCGCGGAGCCGGCCGGAATTGAAGTCGCCGCCGGAGCTGGAACGGAAGCGGGTGTTGCGCTGAACGTGGATGTGATGGGCTGCGGTTTCGGCGTGTTTTCCGCCATCGTAACCGGGGCGTTTGTTCCTCCCGCCGACTTCACCGCATCTTGCGGAAAATACACTCCCCAGAAACCGTTGGTCGGCTGAGTGAATTCGATTTCAACGTAGCCTTTGACGTTGGGGTGGTTCTTGACGTTGACCACCCGGCACAGCACTTCCTGGTGGGACTTGCGATTCGCCACCACCAACATCTGGCCCGGCCCCACAGCCGCCGAGAGACGGATCACCGCGCCCTGGGGAAAGACAATCACGGTGCGCGTCTCTTCCGAAAATTGCTCGAGCCGTTCCGGCTGCCCGGGAACGGAGATAACACGCCGGGATCCCTGCACTCCAACAGGGACTTCGAGAGAGAGCGGGTGGGCCCGGGAAGCTGATTCCTTCGGTCGGACACTGGATTGCGTGGCAGGCGATTGGGTCGCCTGATCTAGGACATTCACCGGCTCTTTTGGTGGCATGGTCTTTGTCTCGCGATGGCCTTTCCCCTCAGTCGGTTCGTTTCGGGAGTCCGCGCGATAGGGGAATTTTCTTACTCTGAGACAAGCTCGGGCCATAGTACCTTGGTACCATTGTGTGCTGTCCTGGAAACAGGTGTGGATCGGAGATGGCTTGCCGTCAACATGCCACAATGACTGTTGACGACTCCCCGGTTCTAAAAGGCCGGTTCGGGCAATCTATATGATTGCCCACTTCTGTTTATGGCCGCACTACTTCCTGCGCAGCACAGGACAATTTTCTAGGTCGATGGGCTGAACCTCTACTACGGAGCTGTACCTAGCACCCTCACCCCAAGTGGCTGAACATTCAATATTACTGGGGAAGTTGTACATCAGCCATCTTGGCTATTTCAATCGCAGCCGTGCCAAGTTTCCGAATTAGGACAACAGCTTACTGTTTGGGGCAACTCTCAGGATGAAGGAGAGGAAGACTGCTCGAGTTTACTTTGCCGTTCGTAGGGGGCGGTTTCGAGAAAAAGAATCGCGACGAGAGCGCAAAGTGCGATAACGCCGGCGAGTGTGTAAGCCTGCGTGGCCGTCAGCCGGAGGGTGAGCAGCGCTGCAGCGCCGAAGAATCCGCCGAGTGCGTAGAGGGAGAGAACGGCTCGTCGTTGGCCCAGGCCTAGATTGGCCAGGCGATGCGCGGTGTGGTCTTTACCTGGGGAAGTGAAGGGAATGAGCCTGCGGCGCGTGCGGGAAATCGAGATGAGGGTGGTGTCAAGGATTGGCACGCCGAGAATCAAAAGAGGGACAAGCCATTTGATGGGTTCCGCCCCTCCTTCGGGACGAAGCTTCAGGGCCAAAGTCGCCATCAGGAATCCCAAGAACATGGCCCCGCTGTCGCCCATGAAGATCCTGGCGGGACTGAAATTCCAGCGCAAGAAACCGAGAGCGGCGCCGAGCGTCGCGGCGGCCAAGGTGTGCACCATCACTTGGCCATCCAGTGCGGCGGCAATGGTGAAAAAAACTGCGGCGACACCCGCGATTCCAGCGCAGAGTCCGTCCATGTGATCGAGGATGCTGAATGCAGCGGTGATGCCGGTAACCCAAAGAACTGTGAGGCAACCGTCCAGAATCACGCCCAGTGTCCCGGGGAAGAGCGAGGACAAAACCTGCGCCCGAATCCCCGAGGCGACCAAGAAGAGGGCGGCGATGGGCATGGCCACGAAGAGCTTAATCTGGTGATGGAGCAGACCGCCGTCATCCAGAATTCCCACGAACGCGAGCATCGTCGCTGCTGAAAGAATGGCGATGATCTGGGCCTGAGTGGGGCCGGGATGCACAAACAGGATCGCGAGAACGACTCCGATGTAGATGGCCAAGCCACCGAGCAGAGGGATTGGACTCAGGTGCACCTTGCGCGGGCTTGGGTTGTCAACCAAGCCGAGACGAAGGGCGAGGCTGCGGACCGGCGCCGTGACGACCAGCGTGGAAAGAAGCGCGACTCCGAATGCGATAAACTCAGTCGGCAATTCTCTGTCCTCAGGTACGCCGTGCGAACAGCTCAGCTCGCACGGGCGCGTCGTTCAACTGGTTGCTGCGCTGGCTCGAACTTCACCGGCCCGCACTCCCATGTGAGCCGCTTCCTCGATGATCTGGAGGAACCGGTTCAGCTCGGTCGCTCGGGCATAATTCTTTGCCGTTTCGCGGGCGCGACGCCCCATCTCGGCAAGCCGCTGCGGATTTTTTCGAAGCGCTCGAATCGCTTCCGCGACCGCGGAGGGATCGTCCGGATCAGCCGTCAGGCCGCAGCCGGCTTCGCGAACGATTCGCGCGGCATCAGACTGTTCAGGCGCGACAGCGAGAATGGGGCGCCCTGCCGCAAGAGTTGAATACAACTTGCTCGGGACGACGACGCCTTCGAGGCCGCGGCGCAGGGTCACGACATGAACGTCGCCCGCGGCCATGACGCTCGGAATCTGCTCGGCGGGACGAAATGGCAGAAACCGAACATTCGGGTGTGCCAGAGCCATCTCCTGGATCCGGCCGTGGTTTGCCCCGCCGCCCACAAACACGAAACCGGTGTCTTCCTTGCACAAAATTTCTGCGGCCTTCACAAGAGTATCCCAGGCGCCATAAAAGCCCAGATTTCCCGCGTGCAGGACCACGAACCGAAATCCGCCGCGGATTTCCTGCTTTGCGGAATCATTCGCGGGAGGCAGGTCGTCGCACATGTTCGCGCCATCGCGAACGACCACAACACGCTCGGGGGCGATGCCCTTGGCCAGGATTCGCTCCCGCATGTCATTCCCGAGGACAATGACTCGGGCAGCTTGCCGAAGCGCCCAGCGGTGAAGTTTTTCCCAGCGTTTGACCCAGCCATTGGCGCTCACGATTTCCCCGCCAACAGCCATATCGGGATAGAGATCGCGGATGTTGTAAACGAAAGGACGCCCAGTGAGGCGGGCGACCAGCGCTCCGGCGATCCCCGCAACGGGCGGGTCGGTCATTGTCAGCACAAGATCGGAGCGAACGGCCAGCGCTCGCGGCATAGCCAGCGCCAGGTAAGAAAGGTAATTGGAAACGCGGCGGCGCATCTGATGACGCGGAAAAGCCGTGGAACCGACGCGCTCGACAACAACGCTGTTGCGGACATCGCGGCGGAAGAAAGAATACGGATAGCGTTCTTCCGGATCATAGGAAGGGCGCCCGGCGACGACGGTCACGCGGTGCCGCTCCGCCAGCGTCTGCGCGACGTGAGCGGCCATCTTGGCGGTCGCCGATGTGTCAGGCGGGTAGTATTGGTTGAGCAGCAAAATACGCATCGAGCATCACCAAGTCCTTAAGGGCTTCTCCGAAAAAGCAGATTCCTCGGCCGCTCCGCAAATGCATCCGGAGCGCAAAAGACGCGCCGCGGCGACCTCGGAATGAAGACGACAGCAAATTTCCGGGCCTCCTGGTAAAGGTTATTCATCGCGCTTTCTGATTTATGGCGCACGGTTCGCAAGTCCCGCGGCTGATGCCTCTCGCATGGTCGCGGAGGACTTCTTCTCAAGAATCGAATTTCCGAGCACCAGCACGTCCATCCTGGTGCGCAGGAAGCATTCAAGGGCTTCCTCGGGCCGGCAAACAATCGGCTCATTCTCATTGAATGAGGTGTTCAGTAGCACCGGCACTCCCGTCAAATCGCCGAAGGTGCGGATGAGCCGCCAATAGAGTGGATGGGTGTTCCGATTGACGGTCTGAAGCCGCGCGGTGCCGTCGACGTGAGTGGGTGCGGGGATCACCGAGCGCTTTTCGGGTCGCACCGGATAAGCAAAGGTCATGAAGGGCGACGGATGGGCGCGCTGGAAATATTCCCCGGTAACTTCCTCGAGGATCGAGGGCGCAAATGGGCGGAAGGTCTCCCGATGCTTGACGCGCTGGTTGAGGATGTCTTTCATCTCCGGGCGGCGGGGATCGGCAAGGATGCTGCGATTGCCGAGCGCGCGGGGTCCCCATTCGGCACGGCCCTGAAACCAGCCGACCACTTCGCCCTCGGCGATGTGTCGAGCGGTTGCCTGCACCAGCCGCTCTTCATCCAGCTCGGCGATTTCGAGATCACCGTTCGAAATTCTGCGGTTCGCGATGATGCGCCACGCATGTTCGCTGCTGAATCCAGGGCCCCAGCCGGCGGAATCCATCACGAAATCGCGTGGGTTCCCCAGAATCTCGTGATGCAGGGCGCACGCGGCGCCGACCGCCAAGCCAGCATCGCCCGCCGCGGGCTGCACGTACACTTGTTCGAACGGAGTGCGATCAAAGATCTTTCCGTTGGCGACACAGTTGAAGGCCACGCCGCCGGCCAAACAAAGCGCCTTCAGACCTGTTTCCTGGGCCAATCCTCCGATGTGAGTGAGAAGGATCTCTTCGAGCCGGGCTTGCAGGCTTGCGGCGATGTCCCGGTGGCGTTTTTCGACCGGTTCTCCTGCGGCGCGGGCTGGCCCGAGGAGTTTTTCGAGCTCGGGTGAGAACAGCCTGCCGATTTCCGGAGTCTTGCTGGAATCTCCCCAGGTCAAGTCAGCGCCCTCATGGTGGTGGAGGAAATATTCGAGACCAAGACGGAAGAACGACGAGCGCTCGGTCCGAACGATGCGACGGAATTCTTCAAGATAAGCGGGCTCGCCGTAAGCGGCGAGTCCCATCACCTTGTATTCGTCGCCAAATTTCCAAAAGCCGAGGTATTGCGAGAGGGCCATGTAGTAGATCCCGAGTGAATGAGGGAAAACGGTCGAATCGGTGACGCGAAGTGTCGTACCCTCTCCCACGCCCCACATCGCGCTGGCGAAATCTCCCAACCCGTCGGCCGAGAGAACAGCCGCGCGTTCAAAAGGCGAGACGAAGAACGTGCTAGCCAGATGCGCTCGATGGTGTTCGACGCGATGAAATTGGCCGCGAATTTCCTCCGGCCCTATTGCCAAAGCTTGCGCCAGGGCTTCTTTTAGACCGGCCGAACGCTTGATCACTTTCATGCGGTCGAGCGTGAAGCGTGGCATGCGGATCGCGTAGCGCATCTTAGTGCCCAGTTGCGCCCACGGATCGCGCGGAAGGACGATGTGATCCACTTCTTTCAGCGAAATTCCAGCGTGAGCGAGACAGAAACGAACGGCTTCGACGGGCAAGCCGGCGGCATACTTGACGCGATTGAAGCGCTCTTCTTCGACGGCGGCGATCAGCCGCCCGTCCGCAAGCAAAGCGGCGGATGCGTTCGGGTGATAGGCGTTGATTCCCAGGATGAACATTCAGTTGTCTTCGGTTCGTCGCATGAATCCAGGCGAACCAGTCAGGCCGCAGAAATCGCAGCGGCAGGCTGGTCGGCCACCACGCTGCCCGCGCCGTTATCGAGATTTCTCTTGGTCCATTCGTTCAAAATGTAGAGGCTCCAGGGACGGGACCAGCTCGTTCGCTTCTCCAGGAAATCGAGCCAGATCTTCCGCGCGGAATCACGGGCGAGGATAGGCTCGAGCGAGGGCGACCACTCGGACAAGCCGGATTCGACGCGCCCTTTCAGCGCCCCGCGCAGCCACTTTTCCCAGGGGAAAGTGAAAGTGCGTTTGGGCCGGTCGATGATTTCCTGCGGCAAAAGTTCCTGCACCGCTTCGATCAGAAGGCTCTTCGGAATGCCGCCGCACTGCTTTTCCGATGCAGGCAAAGCGAGGACGAATTCGACGAGCCGATGATCGAGGAACGGCACGCGGACCTCGAGTGAATGGGCCATGCTCATCGCATCGGTGTCGCGCAGGAGAGTGTTGACCATGTAGGAGCGCAACTCGAGCCAGGAAACCGCGCCGAACGAATCCAACGCGCCCGCCTCGCGAGTGGACTCTTCGAGCCATTCCCAGCAGGACGAGGTCGTCGCCGCTTCGGAATCCCATGAGAGGAGTGAGGCAACTTTGCCCGGTGTGAAAAGCACGCGAGAAAAGAAATAGGTATGCGGAAATGCGCAGGGTCGAGAGCACGCGGCCGCCAGTTTTCTCGCCGCGTCCGGCTGCATCAGCATTTTTCCGAGGGTTTCGAGCGCGGCTCCGGCAGTCACGCGCAAGGGACGAGGGAGAGAGCGCACCAGGGCTGCCACGTGCTTCAGCCGCGCGACGGAACGAAAAGTCGGGTATCCGCCAAAGAGCTCGTCGCTGCCAAGCCCGGAAAGGGCAACTTTGAGGCCGGCCTGGCGCGCGGCCCCGGAAACAAAAAACGTGTTGATGCCGTCCATGCTGGGCTGGTCGAAAGCCGCGACCGCTTCCCCGAGGCGCGTGAGCATGTCGTCGCCTGACAGCAAGCACTCGGAATGCTGTGTGCCCAGTTTTTGCGCCGACCGGCGAGCGAGTTCGGCTTCGCTGAAATCCTGCTCCGGGAAAACTACCGTGAAGGACTGGATTCCTTTTCTTTCCCGGCTGGCCAGCGCAGCAATCGCCGTGGAATCGAGGCCGCTGCTCAGAAACACGCCCAACGGCACGTCCGCGATCAAATGTTCGCGCACGGCATCTTGGAGATAAGACCGCAGGCGCTTGGTCGGTGGCTGGCCATCCAGCGAACTTGCAGAGTCGTGCGCCTCCCTCGCTCGGTTCATTTCCCAGTATGGCTTCGGCTCCGCCACGACCGGCCGGTCCGCGGGATCGATCTCCATGAAATGTCCGGGAGGGAGCGAGAAAACCCCGTCGACGAGCGTCATGGGCTCTCCGACAGAGCCGAAGGAAAGGAAAGAAGTCAGCGCGGCGGACGAGAGGCGTGCGGGAATCAAACCGCTTGCGAGCAGGGCGCGGACTTCCGAAGCGAACACGACTCTGCCATTCGCGATGGCGTAATACAGGGGTTTGATTCCCAGCCGATCGCGCGCAAGAAATACGCGGTGGATCGCGCGGCCTCGCCCCTCAGGGGTCTCGAGAATGGCGAAAGCAAACATTCCCCGCAAGTGCTGGAGGAAAGCGTCACCCCACGATTCGTAAGCGTGGACCAGGACTTCGGTGTCCGACTGACTGCGGAAAGAGTGGCCCTTGGCCTCGAGCTCGCGGCGAAGTTCGCGAAAATTATAAATCTCGCCATTACAGATCGCGGCGATGGTGCCGGTTTCGTTCCAGACGGGTTGGTTGCCACCACGCAGATCGATGATGCTGAGGCGGCGCATCCCCACGGCAACTGCGGGAGCGAGCAGAATGCCTTCGTCATCCGGGCCGCGATGGCGCAGAGTTGCCATCATTCTGCGAACGATGGTTTCGTTTCGCTCTTGCTGCTCGATGCCGATAACGCCGCAGATGCCGCACATGCGATGGTGTTACCCGGAACTGCAGGGGAGAGACTTGCTCGGCTTGGCTGGGACTGTGTCGCCCGAGTGTGAGTTCGTCCTCACTTAGGAGAAAGAGTATAGCTTCAATCATTTTCGGCTGTACCCGGCAATGTACTCAAAGAGACAACGGTTTCGCAGCCCTGGGTGCCGTCACAGTGCTCATCGCTTCTTCCGAGAACGCCTATCGGTGCGAACTATCCGCTATGAGCCGGGAGTAGAGCTTTTCCATCTGCAGCACCGGCTCATCCCACGACAACTCTTGGGCGATTTCGGCGCATCGGGATCGAACTCGCTCGCGCAACGCGTCCGCACCCAGGACCTTTTGCAAAGCTTCCTGGAGCTGCTGCGCGCCATGCGGGACCACCAGACCGGCTTGCCGGCTCACAAAGGGAGCAATGCCGCAGCGATCCGTTACAATGACGGGCGTGCCACTGGCCATCGCCTCGGCGGCGGTGTTCCCGAAATTCTCGTTCTGAGAAGGGAGGACGAACACATCCGCGTCGCGATACGCCGCCCACTTCGCGTCATCGTAAAGCGGGCCGGTGAATTTCACGTGGGCCTGTATTCCCAGACGTCCGGTCATGGCCTGAAGTCTCTGAAGATAGCCATGCGTTTCGGACGGGCCTGCCAGGACCAGAACCGATTCGCCGTTTGCGTGAGCGCTCTGCCTCCAGTTCGCATACGCCTCGAGCATCAAGTCAGGGCTCTTCTTTGCGACGAGACGTCCGAGAAACAAAATCAATTTCGATTCCGATGGGATTTTCCATACTTGCCGAAAGCTCCCGGGCTGGGGAAAAGAAGCCGGCGCTTCGATGCCGTTGCGCCGAATGACAATTTTCTCTTCCCCCAGGCCTCCTTCGAGCAACTCGCGTTTTTCCTGCTCGGAAGTCGCAATGACGGCCGAGGCTCTTTGAATGAGTCGAGCGCCCAAAAGGCGGTGATACGCGCGTTTCAACCAGAGATTGCGAATGATGGGGTGAAACATCCCCATCGTCTCGACGACGTAGGGGACTCCTCGACGGCCGCAGAAATAACTGACGGCGGGCCCGAGCAAATCGTACAGCCCGTACACATGAGCGACTTGAAATTCTTTGAGACGCGATCGGCAAAAGCCTATCAAGCCCGGGTTCAGAGTGAGGGCACGATAATGAGCCACTCTGCGGAGATAAATCGTCTCGATCCCGTCCGAATTTCCTTGCCAACCCCAGGAAGTGCGTTGCGCGATTCGGGAAGCATCCTGCCTTTGCTCCATTCCCAGGTCCGACGTCAAAACGGTGACTCCGTGATTACGAAGAGCGAGCCGGGTCGCGATGGACTGGACCTTCACGACGGGTCCGCCTTGGTCCCAAAACGGATGGTATGCCTGCGTGACCTTCAGAATGCGCATACGGACTCGAGTAGTCCCGTCAAGCGGGACCGAAAAGTCTCGAAGAGATAGTTGGTCTGCACAGTTTCGTGCGCGCGGATCGCTGTCTGCCTGCGAAGATGCTCGTCGGTGAGAAGAATGCGCAGGACGTTCACCAAAGTTTCTTGATCGCCGTGGTCAACCAGGAAACCCGTCTTTCCATGCTGAATCAAGTCGGGAGCTCCGCCGTGGGCGCCGCCCACGACTGGCTTCCCGAGGGCCATGGCTTCGAGGAAAACAAATCCAAATCCTTCGCCGGCGCTGGGGAGCGCGAAGACGTCGCAGTTCGCATAGCAGGCAACGATTTCCGGTTGTGAGAGGCCTTGAAGAAAGTGGACGCTGCCATTTATGCCGGTGTCGCGCGCCAGCGCCTCGAGGCGGGGCCGGTCATCCCCGTCACCGACGGCGACGAGACGGAGGTTCTTGATTTCGTTCGTGAGGTGGGGCATGGCGCGGATCAAGTTATCCATGCCTTTGTAGCGCTCGCTGGCAACCAACCGGCCGACTGTGAGTAGAATGCGGCCTTGCGGGAAAGCGGCGGGTCGCGGCAGGCTCTGCGGGTTCCGCGCGAGCTCGAGAAATTCCGGATCGACACACCAAGGCAAGCGCGCAATCTTCTCTTCGGCGACACCTTGAACGCCGACGAGTTTTCGCGCTGTATCCGCGCTGGGCGCAGTGACGCGGTCGGCGCGCCGGAGTGCCTGGCGACGCAGCGGGGATAGCGGCTTCCACACCTCAATGCCATGTGTCATTACCAGAACTCGAGTGCGCGGCGCGAGCGCCTTCATCGCCATGGCGGGAGGCGCCAAATGCGGATGCGCGGCGATGACTGCTCTCGGTTTTCCGGCGGCGAGGCGCAGAGCCGTTAGAACAAAGCTAGCCTTCGCTCGGCCAAACCCGCGAAACGAAAAATGTTCTCCGGCAACCCGGAGATCGTGCTCGCCGGCAGGGTCGTTCAGACTCAAGAACTCACAAGGCAGGCTGTGCTGGCGCGCCGCTGAAGCCAGCACGGCCGCCGTTAGCCGTCCGGCGCACTGGACTCCGCCAGCGGGGAGCAGGTCCGTAAAGAGCCCAATGATCATCGGGCAATCTTCTACTTCCGAAATACGAAAACGGCGTGTGTAGCGAGATTCGTCCCGCAGGTTCTTTCGGCCACGGGCTCGAACCCGGCTGAGCATGCGACGGCGATGCGCCGGAGCGCCCAATATGCACGTCGAGCTGTGCTGGGCCGCGGAGGTTTCTCCGAAGCATTGGTTAAGGTTACCGGCAATCCTTGGCTCGATTGGGCGCCGGTGAGTCGGTGGAGCTTTCGCGCCAGTGCGACCACAAATCGGTCAAGAAAAAGATATTCCTGGCCAAAACAGGTCAAGAGTTTTGGGCCCATTGAGGTGATCTCGGTGACCCATTCCGAGGGGGACCGCACAAAGACATGCGGTCCGTCACCACGGGAAGCCTCGAGAAGGATGAGATACCCTCCGTGACGAAGGACTCGCACGATTTCGTCGAGCGCTCTGCGCTGTTGCGACCGGGCGATATGTTGCACGACTGTAATTGACGATACGCAATCGAACGACTCATTTGCGAACGGCAAGTGTTCGAGTTCGGCAGCCAACATCGGCGTGGCTGTTCCGTTCTTTCGAGCCAGACGCAGCATCGGGGTTGACTGATCGATTCCCACCGGCGAAAGGCCGCGCTCCCGAAAGCGCCGCAACCAGCGTCCGGTTCCGCAGCCCACGTCGAGGACTGGCGCCCCGGCCCGTAGGGCGCAAGCGTCGAGGGCCCGATGCCAGGCGCGTGCCTGCCACTTATCGATTTTTTCGTTGAACCACGCGGGTGTGCCCGGGTGCAAGACAGGCGCGAAGCCGAGTGAATCAGCGCCAGAATGGTTCTGTGCAAGCCGGGTCCAATACTCCTTGGGTGAGTACACGTTCATGCGTTCGCCGCAATGGTCTTCTGCTCATCGGCGCGGCATTTCCGGCGGCGTTCGAGAAGATTTTCGAAAATGGCCCTGAGCCGTTCAGCGTTTGCCTCCCAGCTATATTGGGTGGCGGTTTTCGCCGCATTCGAACCGAGGCGGGTTCGCAGCTCTCCGTCCGTGTAGAGCCGCTGGATGAGGGATGCGAGGCTTTCTGAGTCTTGAGGATCTTGCAGGATGAACCCGTCGTCGCCGTCGGAGATGGCCTCACTGACGCCCGCCTGCCGGCTCACAATTACAGGCAACCCAGAAGCCATGGCCTCGAGAGGCGGCAATCCAAATGAGTCGTCACGCGACGGGCCGACATAGGCATCGGCAGCGGCGTAGTAGAACTCAACGTCCGCTCGGAAGGGAAGGAATGCTACCTGCGAGGCCAAGGTGCGCTGATCGAGCCCCTTTGAATAAGGAGATGCATCGTCCTGACCAACAATGGCAATCTTCAGCGCAGGATTCTGTAATCGGGCGACCGCATTCATCAGGCAGGGCAGGCCCTTGCTATTCCAGTCGTTCCCAATCAACAAGATTACGAAATCGTGCTCAGCGAATCCGAGCTGCCGACGAGCTTCGGAACGAAGTCGTTCTCGCACTTCCGGACGAAAAGTCTGCGTATCGACACCGTAGTACACAAGAACAACATTTTCCCGTCTCCCAAACCAGTGGTCGAGCTCTCCCGCCATTTTTCGGGAAACGACCGTGAGCGGCAGATCGACGCGGCCATAAACGCGATACTCGAGCATCGTGAAGAGCCGATAGGAGAGACGGCGGTGGAGAAGCCGGGGCCAGGATCCCACCGGGTTCTGCGAAAGCCTCATGTCCGGTTTCAACTTCCGGGAGAACTCGGCAAAAACGACGTGAACCGAGATCAAGTCGGCATCGAAGCAATTGATGCCTGGAGAATAGACCAGGTCAAACGCAAGTTTTCGAAGGCGCCGATCACCCCACCTCCACAAGTGGTTCGCCGTAAGAAACCAAACATATCTAAGCAGATGAGGGCCAGGTATTGTCGGGACTCTATGCCAGGCAATTCTCGCAAGATCAAGATCGGCGACACGTCCGCTGTACACGTGAATTTCGTATTCCGACGCGAGGCGATTCAACTGCTCGACGACGCAGCGCTCCGTGCCGTGTTGTTTGTCCAGGAAGGCGGAAACGACGGCGACACGCGGCTTAACGGCCATGGCTAGGCACCGGCACAGGAGCGGCCTCACTCTTAGCCAGGGGTAACAGGCGAAAGAGGACGCCGATCAGCAGCCAGAAATACGCGTTGAAAACGTAATTCTGGTACGCGTCCAGTCCACCATAGGTGAACGGAACCAGTAAGAGAAAAGAGAACCAGAAAATGGCAAACGCCAGAGGAAAGTATGCCGTCTGTTTCAGGCGCCACACGACTTTCCACGCTGCCATCAGCAACGCGGTCGTCCACAATAGCCACAGGCTCAAACCCAAAATCCCGAACTCGAGAACCAGATTCCCGTATCCGCTCTCAACGCCGAAGGGAGGGCGGGGCTTCCCTAGCAGGCGAGTGATGTACTGCACGCCAAGAGAAGTGGTACCGGTGCCATGACCCAGCCACCAGCCACCATAAGCAAACGCTTTCTGTAATTCCTGGAAGGAATAGTTTACGGCGCGGTCCCGAAGTTCGGAGGTGGGGCTGAACGGCGAAAGTGTTTCGACAAGAAAAGCCCAACGCGCGCTAAGTGCTTGGGGGAAAAATAGCATAGCCAGCAGGAATCCGACACCCGCAGCCGTCACGCTTCGCCGGATGGCCTTCATGGCGCGCTGACCTTGGCCCCACCGCCAAGGCGCGCCCCACAGAAATCCTGCGGCGACTACAATCCCGCTCGCTGCTACATGGATGAACATCCCACGGCCGGCGCTCATCAACGCTGCGACTGCGGTCAGAGCCGCCGCACCAAGGATCAACCACTGCCTGCGTCTCCGGCTGAGAACCAGGTAGCCCGCGCTTCCCAGCATCAGAATCCACACCAGCAGGACGTAGCCTGCAAAGCGGCCATCGCTCACGAAGACAGAGTTCGGCCGGTAGACAATCTGCCCCGAAATCGGTGCGTACCGGTAAAGTGTGGAAAGCTCTCGAATATCCGGGGCCAACTCCGCCGGGTTGAGAAAGGAAGGTCCGGCGATGCCCTGAATTATGCCAAGGATCGCGATCACCGCTGCCAAGACAGCGTTGATGGTGAGGAAACGGTGCAGTTCCTTTCCACTATCCGCGAGCGCGTAACCCACAAACATCAAGGGAACGTAATAGAAATACAGTTTGATGCCGAGCAGCCCATAGGCAACGCTAGGACTATCAGGGTTGAAAATCTGCAGGACTGCGAGCCAGAAGAACAGGCTCAAGACAATCAGGAAAGGGGGACGGAACGCCTGCGCTCTGCCGCGCCGGATCGCGATGAGGAGGGAGACGTACGTAATTCCTACCAGCACGTCCTTCCCGAAGTAGATGGCCATGTTGTTGCCCATGTACTTTCGGATCAGATCCTCGAACAGGAGCCAGAAAAGGAAAAAGTAAAAGCCGGTTCGCCAGTTGTCGAGAATGGCCAAAGAGACGGCGCCGAGTGCTACCGCCAGCCCCGCGTAGATGAGAGTTTTGAGATCACCGGCAGTGAGCCAGTGGCTTACCTCCCAGGCCGTTACCAATCCGAGCGACAGAACGAATATCGACACCCAAGCCTGGTTGCGAATTCCAACCAGGCGCATGCCCTCGATGCTCCGTCCTCGCCAGCTTAGAGCCACGGATCGATTGCTTCTCCCAAGCCGAGGCGGCCCTATCTTATGGTGGAAAGCGGAATGAGGCCAAGCAAAGTACTCGCAATTTGCGCATTTGGGAAACTCCGACGCGGCTCTCTGGTTCGTTCCGGCGACTTGCAGCCACCGAAGCTGGAGGGTACGGTTTTGCTGTTTGTCACCTGAGATCGAGGTCTCGATGGATGGAGCCGAGTTATTCTCGCCGTACGTGGAAACTATGGATGCCCGGAGGCTTGAACCGAAACCCTTTCTCGAAGATACATGACGCGCGCATCAACAGGCTTCGCACAATAGTACTAATACGTGCACGTCTGCCAGTTTCCGAGGTTGACACTCGCAGAACTGCTTGTTCTTATTGTGCGCGGGGTCATTTCTCTCAATGCTTTACACGGTCCGATCGCCAGTGGGCTGCTCCAGGCTCAAACCGGTTTGGTTGTTCGGGCTTCTGATTTGGGGTATTCAAGCGGGATACTGCCAGGAGAAGCTCGAAACTCCGCAACAAACGAATGAGCGGATTCAGCAACTCGCCACCAAAGCGAGCACGCGGCCGGTGAACACACCGATCGGCAGCGGAGATCTGCTGCACATCGAAGTTTTCGACGTGCCGGATTTTACTCGCGACGTGCGCGTGAATCAAACCGGAGAGATTTCACTTCCGCTGATTCCCGGCACGATTCAAGCGGGCGGGCTGACTCCTTTTGAGCTGCAAGGGAAGGTTGCCAACCTGCTGCAGGAAAACGGGCTTGTCTCTCATCCGCAGGTTTCCGTGTTCGTCAAAGAGCAGACCAGCCAACCCGTTTCGGTGATCGGGGCGGTCAAGAGTTCCCAGATCATCCAGATTCTTCGACCGACGACTTTGCTGGAAGTTCTGGCGCAGGCGGGAGGCATTGCGGATGATGCCGGGAGCGTCGTGCTGGTGATTCGGTCGACCGCTGGATCAGCGCCGCCCCCACCCACGGCAGCCGAGCCGAGTGGCCCGGCGGGACAGGTTGCTGATGCAAGCGCCTCGGGCTCGACGACGCAGGAGAAGATTCCGGACTCGCAGACTATCACCGTCAAGTTGCGGGACCTGCTGGAATCGGGCGATCCCACTTTTAACATTCCGGTGTACGGAGGCGACGTGGTTAGCGTGCCGCGTTCCGGAATTGTTTACGTGGCGGGAGCCGTTCAGGCACCAGGGGGGTATGTGCTCCAGGATCGCGGCGAACAGATCACCACGCTGAAGGCGATCGCGCTCGCTCATGGGTTGAAGAGCACAGCGAAAGCAAACAGCGCCGTCATTGTGCGCAGCAACCCGCAAACCGGCCGGAAGGAAGAAGTCCCGGTCCGCTTAAAAACTATCATGGCCCAAAAGACAGAAGATGTCCGCCTGTATCCAAACGATCTTCTGTTCGTGCCGGACAGTGCGGGAAAGAAGGCTTTGTACAAGACCGGAGAGGCCGCCATGACCATTGGCTCCGGTCTTGCAATTGTCCGCGCCGGACGATAGCGAGCGGCCTGGACCAAGACCTCTGAGGAAATGATGGAAGAAGTAAACCGATTAGCATTGCGGGACCGCCGCGCGGTCGATTCACTGGCGGTGATTCCTGCGCCTACGGTTCTGCCCTGGGAGCAGTTGCCGCGCGAGCCGCATCTTCTCGACTACTTCATCATCCTACGAAAACACCAGTGGCTGGTGCTGACATTTCTGCTGACTGTGGTGACGATCGTCACCATCGCTTCCTTCAAGATGAAGCCGATCTACGAGGCGGCGGCACGGGTGGAGGTGGATCGCGAATCGCAGAACATGCTTCCGTTTCAGGAGGCCAATGCCTACGACGAATACGTCGACATGGAGAATTACATCGAAACCCAGGCCAAGATTCTCCAAAGCGAGACACTCGCCCTCCAAACGATCAAATCACTCGACCTGGCGCGCTATCCCGAGTTCGGAGGTATTCCGACCGCGCTGTTCGCTTCCCGCGGCGGCCCGGCCCTGAAACGTCCGCTGATTCTCACCGCTTTCCTCGGGCGTCTCAGCGTCAAACGAGTGCCCAGCAGCCGCCTGGTCGAAGTGCAATTCGAGGCGGAAGACCCGCAATTGGCGGCGCAGGTGGTGAACACGCATCTTCAAAACTTCATCGAACAGAATTTCCGCAGCCGCTACGATGCCACCACTCAGGCCTCCAACTGGCTCTCTTCGGAACTGGAAGAACTGCGCATCAAGGTCGAAAAATCCGAGGATGCCCGAATCGCGTACGAGCGCGAAAACCAGATCTGGACCATCGATGAAAAGCAGAACATCACCACTCAGAAACTCTCCGACCTGAGCAAGAATTTAACGGAAGGCCAGACCGAGCTGGTGCAGAAGCAGGCGCTCTACCAATTGGTGCGTTCGGAAAACATTGATTCGCTTCCGCAGGTGTTGGGAAGCCCGGTGATTCAGGATCTTCTGAAGCGCAAATCCGATCTGGACCAGCAGTACGCCGAGCTACTGAGCCAATTCGGTCCGAATTACCCGAAGGTGCAGCGAGTCTCGCTGCAAAAGAAAGAAGTGGAGGCGACGCTTGCGCGGGCCAAACAGAATGTCATCGCCGAGGTGGCTGGCGAGTACAAGTCGGCGCGCGACCGCGTCGATCTTCTCACCCAGGCTTTGGACCGGCAGAAGGCCGAAGCCAATGACATGTCGGCAAAGCTCGTCCAGTATCACATCCTTCAGCACGACGCCGAAGCCAACAAGCAGCTCTACGACGGCTTGCTCCAGAAGTTGAAGGAAGCAAGCATCAGCGCCGGGCTGCGCTCCAGCAATATCCGAGTTGTCGATCCCGCCCTGGCTCCTTCGAGTCCATCGAGACCGCAAAAGGCGCGGAACATCCTTCTGGCCCTCCTCGTCGGTCTGGTTGGAGGCATCGGGTTGGCGTTTTTTCGGGAGTATCTCGATAACACGGTGAAGTCGCCGGACGATATCGAAGCCCTGACGGGGCTTCCCTCGCTCGCGGTGGTGCCGGCGATGCCGAGCATGAATGGGAATCACGCTCGCGTGGCGAAGCTGATGAAGGAGTCGAGCGGCGATGGCATGACGCAGACCAAGATTGAGCTGGTTTCCTACAACCAGCCCAAGTCACAAGTGTCGGAGGCGTTCCGCGCGCTGCGAACTTCGCTTCTTCTATCCCAGGCAGATCGTCCGCCTCAAGTGGTCCTGGTGACCAGCGCTCTGCCCCGTGAGGGCAAGACCACCGCCGCGGTGAACCTGGCAGTGACGCTGGCACAGCTCGGAGACCGCACGCTCCTGCTCGATTCGGATCTTCGCAAACCCGGGATTCGTCGCGCGCTCAACTTGACGGTCGGGAAAGATGTGGGCCTCAGCACATATCTCGCCGGAGTCGCCTCGCTCGATGAAGTGATCGTCCCGCATCCGGCCATCAAGAATTTGGCGGCATTGCCAACCGGGCCGATCCCGCCCAGTCCGGCCGATCTTCTTTCGTCAATGCGCATGCGCGAGGCCATCGCCGACCTGCGCAACCAATACAAGTTCATCGTGCTGGATTCGCCCCCGATTATGGCGGCCACCGACGCGGTGATTCTGTCGGCGCTGACCGACGGCGTCCTGCTGGTTGTCCGGAGCGGCGAAACTCCCAAGGAAGCGTTTACCCGCACGCGGGACCTGCTTACCGCAGTCAAGTGCCGCCTGCTGGGCGTGGTTCTGAATGCGGTGGATTCGAGCGCCCCGGATTATTACTACTCGTATCGCTACTACCCGTATGCCTACGGCTATGGATATGGCGAGGAGATCAATCGCGCGCTGCGGCCGCCCTACGGATCGCGCGACAATCCTGTTTCGTCCTAAGGGGAGCATTGCGATACTTGATCACTAGCGGAGCTGGATTTATCGGGTCGCATCTGGCGGAGAGTCTTCTCGCGCGTGGGAGCGAGGTGACGATCCTGGACGATCTCTCGACGGGAAGCGTCGAAAACGTCCGGCACCTGAAGGCTCATCCACGCTTTCATCATTTCTTCGATCATCTTCAGAATCGTCGGCATCTTCTGGCCGAACTGGTGGATGAATCCGACGTTGTTTTCCATCTGGCAGCGGCCGTTGGCGTGCGGCTGATCGTCGAGAGCCCGGTTCGCACGATCGAGACCAACGTCAACGGCAGACAACTCGTTCTCGACGCCGCTTCGAAGAAACGGAAGCTCGTTTTCACCGCTTCCACTTCGGAGGTGTACGGCAAGAGCACGAAGGTCCCTTTCTGCGAAGATGACGATCTGGTCCTCGGGCCCACAACGAAAGGCCGGTGGAGCTACGCGGCCTCGAAAGCCTTGGACGAATTTCTGGCTCTTTCTTATTGGAAGGAGAATAAGCAGCCGGTGTGATTGCCCGCCTCTTCAACACGGTCGGGCCCAGGCAGACGGGCCGATACGGGATGGTGCTGCCCAACTTCGTATCGCAAGCGCTCGACGGGGAGTCAAACACGGTTTATGGCACCGGCCAGCAATCCCGATGCTTCTGTGACGTGAGCGATTGCGTCGAAGCGATCATCCGTCTGGTTTCGACCGACAGGGCGGTGGGAGAAGTGGTCAACGTCGGCGCCGATCAGGAGATTTCCATCGAGGGGCTCGCGCACGCGGTGAAGGAGCGCACCGGAAGTCATTCTCCGATCGTTTATGTTCCTTACGAGAAGCCTACGAGTCGGGTTTCGAAGATATGCCGCGACGCGTGCCCTCGGTGGAGAAATTGGAACGGCTAACCGGTTTCCGGCCGGCAAGACCGCTGGCGCAAATTCTCGATCGTGTGATCGAGTATTTTCAGAAGAAGAAGGCGGGATTCATCGCCGCGGGAGATGAAACGGCGCCAAGTGTCGACCGATCGATGAAGGCCGGAGGAGCTTTCTCCTGAACGTTTGTTCCCCGCTTTGCGAAGAGGGTGCTTGGTTGGTTGCCAGCACCGCACTGCGCGAAGACCCGCCATCGAAGAAAAGCTGGATTCACGCCGAGGCGTCGGAGAATCATGCGGAAAGATGGCATCAACGCAAATTGTTGCGTCAACCGGTACCACGCCCTGGACGAGGCGCGCCGAGAGACTTGATGACATGGCGGGAGAAAATGTCGAGACACGAGAAGATGCTCGCGTTGATTTTTTTGTTGACCCTTCCTCTCATAAACCCGTGGGTTCGGGGCGACGGAGTAGGTTACTACGCCTACGCGCGTTCTCTCCTGATTGAGCACCGCCTCGATTTCGAAAAAGACTGGCTGACCGCTAACGCGTCGTTCCGGATGGCCAAGCTGAACGAGCAAGGGCGCTTGAGACCCGAGGCATACACGCGCACAGGCCACCTCGATAATCATTTCACCGTGGGCCCCGCAATCCTGTGGGCTCCGTTCTTGATTGCCGCGCATTTGGGCGTCGTGTTGATCGACGCGCTCGGAGGACACATCCCTGCCAATGGCTTCTCCGGGCCGTATGTCACCGCCATGGCCATCGGCACTGCGGCCTATGGTTTCTTAGGACTGCTGATTTCCTACCGCTTGGCGCGAAAGTATTTTGAAGAGCGCTGGGCGTTCCTGGCGACGCTGGGAATCTGGTTCGCCAGCTCCTTGCCGGTGTATATGTATTTCAATCCCTCCTGGTCACATGCGCACTCGGTTTTCACGGTCGCCCTCTTTGTTTATTACTGGGACCGCACTCGAGGAAGCCGCACCACCCTGCAGTGGATCGCGCTCGGGCTGTGCGCCGGCCTGATGATCGACGTCTATTATCCCAATTTTGTTTTCCTCGTCCTTCCAGGAATCGAATCGCTGGCTGCTTATCGGCGGGCCTTGCGCGCACCCGAAGGAGATGCTTCGAGTGCGAGGGGAATCTCTTCCGGGAATATCTTGTTTGGGCTTGCGGCGCTCGCGGCCTTTCTTCCGACGATCATCACGCGAAAGACTATCTATGGCAGCTACTTGAATTTCGGGGACTACCGCGGCGCGCCGTGGTCATGGACTGCGCCGGCGCACTGGAAGGTGCTGTTTTCTTCGGACCACGGACTGGTGAGCTGGACGCCGATCCTCGGCTTCGCGTTGCTCGGACTCTTTCTCTGGCTCAAATCGAACCAGATCATCGCGACTTACTTGATTGCGGCAGGCTTCGCTTTTTATTACTTGATCGCGTGTTATCCCGATTGGGATGGCCTGTCGTCTTTCGGAAGCCGTTTCTTCGTTTCCTTGACTCCCATCTTCGTAGTAGGCCTCGCGGCGTTCTTCACGGAATGGGCCCGAAGTTGGAAGTCCACCGTGGTGCGCGCAACCGCCTCGACGCTGACCGCTTTGTTCATTCTTTGGAACCTGGCCTTCATGTTCCAGTGGGGCACGCACATGATTCCAGTGCGCGGTCCGATTTCGTTTCGCGACCTGGCATATAACCAGGTGTTCGTCGTGCCTGCTCGAGTATCTGATTCTTTGAAAGAATATTTTACACGTCGGAAATCGCTGATGAATGACATCGAGCAAAGAGATATGAAACAACTGAGAGGACAACTCTCGAAGCAATCAGACCCGCGGTCGAAAGAGTCGGACATGCAATGAGCGCTGCCTATGCGCTCAGGCCTTGAGAGGATTGCCTCTCCTGTAACGTTTGCTGGTTTCAGCGTTTTCGTCGGGAAGATGACGCACATTCTTCGGAAGCGATGAAGGAAACAGGGGCGCACATCTCCAAATGAAAAGTACTGAGGTCAACGCCAACACTTTGGAAAAGCCGATCGTAAGTGTTTCCCAGAAGGAAAGACTCGGGGATCGAGTTTTTCAGAACACTGTCACTTTAATCGCTGGCCGAGGATTCGGGCTGGTTCTTTCCGGCGCAGCCTCAATCCTTCTGGCTCGCTATCTTGGAACTAATCAATTGGGCGAGTACGGCGCGTTGTACGCTTACGTCGCACTTTACGGGTGGCTCGCGACGCTCGGGTTGGAGTCGATTCTGGCCCGCGAAGCGGCGAAGAATCGACAGCAGGCGGGCAGCGTTCTCGCTACGGGTGTTGTCCTCAGCGCGGGATTTTCCCTGGCGGCGACGGCACTGGCCTTAGTTCTTGCTCCACACTTCGGCTATCGAGGCGAGCTGCGGCTGCTTCTCGCTTTTGCAGCCGTAGATCTGCTTATCCTGGCTCCTTTGCGCCTGCCGGGCATCGTCTTTCAGGTCGATCTGCGCCAGTGGTATAGCATTGGAATCGGGTTAGTCCGGCAGGTGCTGTGGCTGTTCGCGCTCGTCGTAGTCGCGTTCCTCAAAGCCGGCTTAACTTGGGTGATCGTCGTTAGGATGGTCTGTGGCATCTTCGAAGTTGCGCTGATTCTTCTCATCACGTATCAACGCGGATTTCTTTTGCGACCGTGGCGGTTTCTGTCTGCTCAAGCGAAAGAATATGCCTCTTACGGCTTTCCGATCGCCGTGAGCGCGCTTGCGATCGGTATATACCATCGGATCGATCAGGTGATGCTGCACAACATGGCCAGTGACCAGGTTCTAGGAGGGTATGTCGCCGCAGTAAATGTGACGGAGCTGTTTGGCCTGTTGCCGGTTGCACTGATGGGTTCGCTGTTCCCGATTCTGTCGCAGTGTGCCTTCGACGACGATCGGTTTCAGCACTACCTGCGACTCAGCTTTCGCTCGATGATGGCGGTGGTCTTCGGAGCTTGCGCGATGATCTCTCCGCTGGCGAGGCCGGTCATACATCTACTCTACGGCGCCAAGTTCGCCGAGGCTGCTCCGCTGCTTGCCGTGCTGATCTGGTCGGAAGTCCCGGTGTTTTTCGGAGTCGTTATTTGGAATGGCATGGTCGCAAGGAATCTGCAGAACTATTTGCCTCTCTCCACCGGGGTCGGAGCCATTATGAACGTACTCCTAAATCTGTTCATGATCCCCCGCTGGGCGGCACTCGGAGCTGCATGGGCCACGAACATCAGCTACACGCTGGCAGCCGTCTTCTTGTTCCTTGTTTTTCGACGCACGCGCCCAATGGCGTGGGCGGGGCTTCGTACCGTGATCGCGCCCTGCTTGCTCGCGCTGCCCATCGCAGCAGTGTTCTCGATCCTGTCTTTGCCGATAGTGCTTGAGACTCCGATCATCGTTGCAGTCTATGGGCTGGGCGCGTGGGCGACAGGAGTCGTCCAGCAGGGAGAAATTAACGGAATCTTGCAGCTGATCGGGAGGAACTTTGCCTACGTCAAGTCCAATACGACGTGAGCGGCTGCGTAGAAGGAAGCGGGGCGATAAGCGCACAGTCGGCGACTCGACGGAATACCGTGGGCAGAGTCGAGGAACTCGTGCACACACAACTTGTGACAAGCACGAACTAAAAGAGCGACTCCGAGCTTTTTGGAACGCCCAGCAGCGCTATTGGGACATTACTTCTGCCGGGGAATGCGTGAAGTCTGTTTTCCGGCAAAGGGCGACCTCTTTTGTGCCCACCGATGCTTCCGTTCTCGACATCGCGTGCGGTACTGCCGCGAACTCGCTCTGGCTGAGAGATCGATGCCGGTATTTCGGAATAGACCTATCGACCAGCGCCCTCCAGAAATCTATACACCCCTCGCTCCGACTCGCATGCGGAGACGCAGGCCAATTGCCCTTTCGCGAAGAATCGTTTGACGCAGTCATTGCGAGTTATGTTCTCGAGCATGCAGTGGAGCCTGTTGAAACGCTTCAAGAGATGTGCCGCGTGGCTCGTCCCGGAGGAACGATTGTGCTCGTGGGGCCGGCATGGGATTTTCCGTTTTGGTACCCGAATTCGCTCCGCAGTAAGGGCCACGACCGCTGGTGGCGACTACGGTATGCGCTCAGCCGCTCGTTGGGACAGTTGTGTGGTTGGTGCTTTGGTGAGTTCCCTTTTGCTGGCGTCGATGAGCCCGATGCTTTTCACTCAGACTTCGTTTGCGATTCGGATGCCGTGTACATCGTCTGGACGTACGAGGTGATTCGGATAATGAAGCGGTGGGGCCATAAGCTCGTCCATTGGGAGGTGGATGACCGATTGCTCGGCACGGCCCCCGCTGTCCGCTGCTTGAAGCGCCTCCTTCTGTTGCTCCCGGTATACCGTTATGCCGGAAGCTGCGTGCTACTCGTTTTCAAAAAATGACTATTGTCTTTAGAGAATTGACCGAATCTTCCAGCTGATGGGGAGAAGCTTTGCCTACGTCCGCTCCAATGTTGCCTGAGGAAATCGCGTGCCAAGAACATCGCGATTACTATGCCCGGGGTGGTTACGACGAGGGGCGCTTTCGTTGGACGATCCATACGTTTCTCCCGGGATGCCGCAGGAAAAGGATCCTCGAAATCGGCTGTGGCGACGGAAGGCTTCTCTCTCTTCTTCAGCCGGAGAATGAGGTCTACGGGATTGATGCGGCTGAGACAGGCGTGAAAAAATGCGCGGATAAATGTATCGAGGCCTTCTGTTTGGACGTCAGTAGCCAACCGCTGCCCTTTCCCTCCGACTATTTCGACGTGGTCATAATCCTCGAAACCCTCGAGCATTTGATGAATCCTTATTACGCGCTGCTCGAGATTCGTCGCGTGCTAAGAGAAAATGCCACATTGATTTGCAGCGTGCCCAACCCTTGGACGGGACATCCGTATTTGTATCCCGGTCTTTTCGAGTTTTCGAATTTCAAGAAATTCCTGAGTCAGTGCGGTTTACGGATCGTGCGAGTCGAGCCCTGGGAATGGGCTCCCAGAGAAACGATCATGCCGCGTCCCCTCCGGCAAATCGGTATTCTCAGAAGCCGGTACGTGGCTGGCGCAGCGCGACGCGTTGTCGAAAGAATATGGCGGGCCAGCGGGCGCTTCCCTTGGTTTTGCTACTGGCTGTGGACATTTCAGTGCGTGAACGAGAACAAGAACGATGGAACGCCGTTGAATAAACAAGCATCGCATACCAAGCCGGGGGCGGGGACGAGTGGCTGTCGTCCTTGAACTGTGAACATACTCTTTCTATGTCGAAGGAAAGACCTGAAATTGACCCAACGAGGCTTCGCTCGCGCGTTCGAGCAGCGTGGAGTCAGCTCGCTTTGTGTCGACGAGTGCGTTCCGTTGAATGTCGATCTCCGGCGGATTCTCGCGAGATGTCCGGCTCAGCCCTCGGTGATTCTCCAGCCCGAATCGGAACTTTTATTGATGCCCTGGGGGTTGGCGGAGGTCGATGTTCCCACCGTGTGCTTTCAGATCGATACCTACGCTTACACGCGGCCCCGGATCCGCTGGTCCATGCTTTTTGACCATCCGATCGTGTTCCATCCGGGCTATGAGGAGAAATTTCGAACAGCCGGTCATCCTGGTGTTTTCACCGTGTTCCATGCTGTCGAACGCGATGTTTTCGACAAACCCGAAGAGACTCGGATTCTGGACGTTGGTTTCGTCGGCAAAATGTTCGCGAGTTTTCAGCAAAGCAGGCAGCGGGTTTTGGTCGATCTCTCACGCTGCTTTCAGATGAACGACTGGCGTAGATTCTATTCTTACGAAGAAATGGCGCAGGTCTATCGCTGCTCTAAGGTCGTTGTAAACGTAGCGCGTGACGATTTCCCGCAGGACGCGAACATGCGGGCGTTTGAAGCAATGGCTGCAGGCGCGCTGTTGATCACTCGGGTTCCCAGCGAACTGACGCAAATCGGTTTTAAAGAGGGCACCCATTTTATTGGTTATGAAGACGAGCGGACGATTGTGGATTTGGTCGGTCAATATCAGGCTAACGAGAGGGCTCGACGCCGCATTGCCGAAGCCGCTCGCGAAAAGGTTTTCCGCGAGCATACCTACGATTGTCGCGTGGATGCGTTACTCCAGATGCTGGAGGAAAACGCCGGCAAGCTCTGCGCACCAGCGCGAGGTTGGTCGGAGGAACGCATCCGGCTGACCTATCTGGACTTTTACTCAGCCCATTTTCTAATGGGCTGCGCCCACCACGAGCTTCGGTGCATCGCGAGTCGCAGTTTCCGAAGTGCAACGGCAGGAGCCTATTTCATCGCGCGCGCGCGGGCAATCCAGTCTCGGGGTTGGCTAATGGCGCGCTTGCCCGGTGTGCAGAGCCGCGCATCGGCAGGTATATCGTGAACCGGCGCGTCTGTATTTTGGCGTCCTGGCTGCCAACTGGTAGCACGGAGGGTCAGGCGTGAAGGGGCGCGTCTTCATTCTCGCCCTGAACCCTCCCGAGACCCCCGGGGGAGTTGAGCACTTTGTTCGGGAGCTCAGCGGATGCTTGGAAGCCAAGGGTTATTCCGTCGAGTTATTTCACTGGAGAAACTCTTTGCCACTCTGGGTTGCAAGGCTGCCGGGCAAGATCGGTCGAAAAATCTCGAATTCCCTACAGGGATGGTTTATCGGCAGGCGGGTGGAGGCCCAGTTGGGACGGGATGTCGTCGCTGTCATTTCCAACAGCAACGTCGGTTATTACCCGCTTCGACGGTATTCTGATCACCTGAAACTGATCCATGTCTACCACGGAACCTACCGCGGCCAGGCGCAAGCGATTCGGCCATTCATTAGCTACTTGGGCTACCTGTATCTGACATGGTGGGATTCCATGGTGCTCGAGCGTCTGAGCGGGCGCGGAAAAACTGTGTTGTGCTGTTCCGATCCGGTCCGGGATGAGGTTGCCAACTTCTTCGGGTATCAAGGTGCGACCTCGTGGTATCCCATCGATCTGGATCGATTCCGCCCGCATGATCAGACGGAGTGCCGGCGTGTTCTTGGGACCCCGGAAGGTACGCCGGTGGGCCTCTTCGTTGGCAACTTGTCTCCCATGAAGAACTTTCCGATGGTTCGAGCGCTGATTGATGCATTTCCGCAAGTGCAGTGGGTGCTGGCGCTGCGCGGGGAAGTTCCGCAGGATCTTTCCGAGCGGCCGGGCCTCAAAATATTTCAAAACGCGACGCCAGACCAGCTTCCACTTTTGTACAGCGCAGCTACCTTTTCGCTATGCCCTTCTCGCTACGATCCCTTTCCGTATGTCGTTCCCGAGTCGCTGGCCTGTGGGACTCCCGTGATCGCAGCGCCACATGGCTCCAGTCGGTTCTTTCTTACGGATCCACCGCTGGATCGGTTGCTACTGCCGGATGCGGATGCCAAGGAGGCCTTCATAGCCGCCATTCGCGAGGTTCTGAACGATCCGGAGACCTACCGGCAAGCCGTCTTCGAGCAAGTTCGACCAAAGTTGGTCGAGACCATGGCGCCCGAAAATTGGTGGCGCCGATTTTGCGAGGTGACGGGACTATGAGGGAAGAGCTGTGGTGGAAATTGCACCAGTCATCTGTGCTGCGCGCACTCTACAATCAGCCTTTCCTGGCCCCGGCGATGAAAAAGGCCAGCCTGATGCTCCTGCCCTCCCGCACCGAGCGAGTCTTGGAGGTGAAGAACGGCCTCGGCAAAGGACTCCTCTTCGAAGTGAATCCCCGCTGGGAATTCGATTTGTGGCAAGGCACCTACGAGCCTGGCGTTCAAAGCATTGCGGAGGACTATTTCAGGGCTGGCAAGACCTATTACGACGTAGGCGGTGGGATCGGCTTTTATAGCCTTGTGGCCGCGCGATTCGGAGCTCAGGTGTTTACCTTCGAGCCGGATCCCGAAAACTTCGCCAGCATTCAGCGCCACGCCAAGAGGAACAATTTGGATGGAAAATTCATGGTCATGCAGCTCGCCGCCTATTCCCATACGGGAAGCCTTCGGATGCAGCGGTCAGCGAGGGACGATGGACACGGACAATCAAAAGCAACATTCGATGGCCCGGCTGTTGGCTTTGAGGCGCGCTGTACGACACTGGACGATTTCGCGCACAACCATCCTATTCCCGACCTAATCAAGATTGACGTGGAAGGTGCTGAGACGGAGGTCGTCAAGGGGTGCCATTGGCTGCTAGGCGAAGTCCGCCCTCCGCTGCTGTGTGAGGTGCATGACCCGGACAACTCGGCAAGTGTTAAGGGCTTGTTGACGAGCCATGGCTACCGCTGGGAATGGCTTGACGACCCGAGGTCTCCTCCCAGCCGACTCTTCGCGACTCCAGCCTCAAACATTCTGTAATGCTTGGCTGAGGAGAAGGAACGTCTCGGGGACACAAAAATGAATCTTGAGACAACGACAAATGCCGGGCTGCAGGAATTCGTCTTAGGCACGGTTCTTAAGCGATACCCCAAGTCGGGAGAAAGAGCCATCGACTTGGGCGCCGGAACTGGACGATTCGCGCTGCTGCTTCATCGAATGGGTTGGGACGTAATCGGTGCTGACAAGGATTCCGAAGCTTTCAGGGCCCCTATCCCTTTCGTCAAGGTCGACCTAGATGCGCCCTGCTTTGACCGGGAGTTGGGCCAAAGCGGCTTCTCTCTTGTGACGGCAATAGAGGTGATCGAGCACATGGAGAGCCCAATCGGTTTCCTCCGGAACTCATGCCGGCTGCTTAAACCTGGGGGAGTGATGGTCTTCACCACCCCCAATGTCGACAGCGTCCCCGCCCGAATCAAGTTCCTTCTGACGGACAAGATCAGGATGATGGATGACATGAGCGAACCCACTCATATCTCCCCAGTCTTTTGGGACCTACTCGTGCGCCAGCTCCTGCCCCGCTCGGGTCTTGAGCTAGTGCAACATCGCCTTTTTCCCGAACGGGGCTTCCAATTGACCCGCCGCCGCTTTTCGGTCCCGGTCCGCATGCTAGCGGGGTTCTTCGGAGGCGAGTGCGTCCACGGCGATAATCACGTGATTGTCGTCCGACCTCGTTGCGATCGCTCGACAACATTAGATGATTGCACAGTTCAGGCAAGCACCCACGGCTAGACCCACGATGCCCTGGGTGTCCGAGATGATCGGCCGGGTTTACCTGAGGCATTCCCCGTCGCTTACGAGACTCCGAAACGCCCCCGTGTTCGGGAAGTGGCTTCGCTATCTTAGCCACAAGGTCGTGCCGCTCGGCACAAGAGTTTGGATCCGAGTTCCGGAAGGCATTGCCAAAGACTTGTGGATGTGTATCAACCCCCGCTTCGAGTCTCATTTCCTGCAGAGCGATCATGAAAGGCCCGGGCAGGAGATCCTCGCACGGCGCCTCATGCCCGGGGATTGCTTCTACGATGTCGGCGCGCACATCGGTTTTTTCAGTCTCATCGCCGCGCGGCAGATTGGTTCGGCCGGTCAGGTAATTGCTTTCGAGCCCGATCCAGGGAATGGGTGTGTACTGCGCGCGAACGCCGAGAAAAACAATTTTCGCCAGGTTCGATTGATCGAAGCTGCTGCGTGGTCTTCTTGCGGTCTGCTTCAATTCGAGCGCTCGAACGCGGCATCGAGCCGCATGGAGGGACGCGTGTCCGGGGATTCGACCGCGCGCAACGACGGAATCAGCGTAACTGGTGTTGTGCTCGATGACCTTGTCTTCGGACGGGGCATACGGCCTCCTAGTTTCTTGAAGATCGACGTCGAAGGCGCCGAATCAGAAGTCCTGACGGGATCCGAGCGGATATTTCAAACGTATCAGCCACTGTTGTTGTGCGAAGTTCACGATGCGACCAATGCGACTCTTATCGAACCGTGGCTCACGCAGCAGGGCTATGAAGTCCACTGGCTGGCGGGGTACGATTCCTATCCGAAGCAACTCTTTGCTTCTCCGAGGAGGAATGAATTTGCGGAGGGTGCTGGCGCTCTTGGGAAAGCGCGATGAACCGACGGATGGCCTGAGGGACTACTGCCGGTATCTGGGCGAGGCACTGGCTCGTCGAAGCATCCGCTTGGAAGCGGCGGAGGTGCCATGGCAGGACCGCGGCTGGTTCCGAGCGCTTGCTCACCTGAGGCGCGAGAGCAAGAACTGGAAGGGAGACTGGGCCTTAGTGCAGTACACGGCACTCGGGTGGTCGCGCCGCGGGTTTCCATTTGGGTTTCTGGCCGTTCTGTGGGTTCTGCGATGTTGCGGTGCAAAGTGCGCCATCGTCTTCCATGACGCGAACCCCTTTCCGGGGGGGCGTCGCGTGGATAGGGTTAGGCGCGCGTACCAGCGTCGGATCATGCGACGTGCCTACAGTCTCGCGGAGCGGTGCATTTTTCCAATTCCGATCGAGAAAGTCGCCTGGCTGCCTGCAAACCGTTCCAAAGCGGTTTTCATTCCCATTGGAGCAAATCTTCCCGAGTGCGGTTGCGTTCGCGCAACCACCCCTGAGCCACCGCGCTCAAATACAGCCCGAACAATTGCAATCTTCAGCGTGACGGGAGGCCACGTTGACTTCGAGCTTTCCCAGATTCGCCACGCAGTGTGCCGGGCAAGCGAGAAGGTTCCGCAACTGGAGCTGGTCGTCTTCGGTCGTGGCTCCTTGGAGACTCGCGATGTGTTCGTGAAAGCCTTTGAAGGCACTCCGGTGAAGTTGTCCATACTCGGCCTTCTTCCGGCAGAACAATTGGTGCGCCAGCTTGCGGACGCGGACGTGTTGCTCTTCGTCCGCGGATCTCTTTCCGGACGGCGGGGTAGCGCGCTCGCCGGGATTGCCTGCGGACTTCCTATTGTCGGATTCGCCGGCCCGGAAACTGGTTTTCCGCTGACCGGGGCAGGTGTGGAATTGGTGCCCGCGTGGGATCGAGATGCGCTGGCCGACGCCTTGACCCGCGTCCTCTCCGACGATGCGCTGCGATCTGAACTCCGCGAACGGAGCCGGCGCGCCCAGGCGAATTATTTCTCGTGGGACAGGATCGCAGAGCAATTGGCCACGGTGCTGGGGAATGCCTGACCGCCGCTACAGAGTTCTGATCGTGGGTACGCATCCGGTTCAATTCATGCCTCCCACGCTGCGCGAATTTGCTCGCCATCCTCAGTTGGACATTCAAGTGGCGTATTGCAGTCTGCAAGGAGCCGAGCCGGGACTGGATCCAGGATTCGGCATTGAAGTCCAGTGGAACATCCCGATGCTTGAGGGCTATCCGTGGATCCTTGTTCCCAACCGATCGCCGCGTCCGCGCCTCGAGCATTTCTGGGGGCTGCTGAACACCGGCCTTTGGAAACTTCTTCGAGACGGGCGGTTCGATGCGGCGGTTGCGTTAACGGGCTACCTATACGCAAGTTTCTGGATCCTGGTGGCAGCCGCCAGGCGGTACCGCGTACCGCTGCTTTTTGGCACCGATGCCACGAGCTTGAAGCCGCGCTCCGGGCAGCGCTGGCGGGTTCACCTGAAGCGTTTCCTCCTTCCGAAGATTTTTGGGATGGCCAGCGTCGTGATTGTGCCATCGAACGGGGGCGTCGATTACATTCGCAGTCTCGGCATACCGGCCTCGCGAATCGTGATGACCCCCATGGTTGTGGACAACCACTGGTGGCACAGCCGTGCCGCGCAAGTGGACCGGGGCGCCGTCCGTCGGAGTTGGGGTGTGCCGGAAGACGCGCCGGTAGCACTGTTTTGCGCGAAGCTGCGGCCCTGGAAAAGGCCGCACGATACGCTCCGCGCGTTCGTTCGAGCGGGCGTCAAGGATGCGTATCTTGTCTTCGTTGGCGTCGGTCCGCTGCGCGATGAACTCGGAGCGGAAGCGAAATCTTCGGGAGTCGAGGATCGGGTGCGGTTTCTCGGCTTCGTGAACCAGTCGGGCCTGCCGGCAGTATATCGCGCCTCAGACTTGCTGGTGCTGCCTTCCGACTACGATCCTTGCCCGATCATTATTCCGGAAGCCATGGCGTGCGGATGCCCCACAGCGATCAGCGATGAAATTCGCGGCAGGTTCGATCTAGTGCGTCCTGGCAAGACCGGATTTATCTTCCCCTGTGGGAACATTGAAGCGTTGAGCGCAATACTTCGCGAGGCGCTGTCGAATTCACACCTTCTGCGCGAATTTAGCCAAGCGGCTCTGAAACGAATGGAAACGTGGACGATTCGCGACAACGTGACGGCTATGGTCGAAGCCATCTCGAAAGCGTGCGGCGACAGAAAATGAGGCCACCGGACTCACTTCCCCGCAGCCGGCGTTTGGACGTTGTTGCGTTGGAGATTCTATGGCGAGGTGGTGGTCGGCAAATCTGAAAAATCGTTCACGTTTTGCTTTGCGACATCCACGGTATGCCCTTCGAGCGATCTTCCGCGATCTGCTGGCCCTGGATGAACGCTTCTTGGCCGGTGTGACCGGATCGAGTCCACGAGCTATCCGCGAGTTCCTCAGTGAGCCCTTCGAAGACTCGGAATTCGTATCACACTTCCGTCAGGCGCAGGAGTCGCTCCGGGACGTGGAAGCGATTGGTGCGGATTGTTATGCCAAGCGGGTGCTACTACAATACGCGGTCGTTCGCGCCCAGAAGCCCGATCGGATTTTGGAAACAGGAGTCGCCAATGGCGTGTCTTCGGCTTATCTGCTGCTGGCTTTGCGACGGAACGAAAGAGGCGAACTTCATTCGATTGACGTGGGGGATGGTTCCTTTGTCCCCTGCGGACAATCCACGGGATGGATCATTCCGGACTGGCTCCGCCCGCGATGGACGCTGCACCTGGGCGACGCACGGGAGTGTTTGCCAAGAGTTCTCGATCGCCTCGGCTCGGTCGACATTTTCATTCACGACAGCTTGCACACCTACGAGCACATGAAGTTTGAGTACCGGGCGGCATATCCGCACCTGCATCCGGGAGGAATTCTGGTCTCAGACGATGCTCTCTGGAATCCTGCCTTCGAAGAGTTCTCCCGCGAAGTTCGCGCTCCCGCATCGCGGATTCTTCGCGGTGTCGGATTCCTGAAGAAAGAAACAGGAATGAGGAAGCGTCTCCGTTCCGTCGCTACTTCAGCCGCCTGACTCATAATTCCCTGAAGACTGGTCACTTAGGTTTTTCCCAGGTGGAGTTGCTGGTGGCACTGAGCGCATCTATAACGACGTCGACGTTGTCAAGAGACACGGATGGTTTTTGCGCGCTGGGAGCGGGGTCAAGGGCGGTCCGACGATTTGTGTCGGACCGCTCGTCGTAAACCCTTGACGCCGATCCCAGCGTGCCAAACTGGTGGATGATGAAGCCACGCGGTCGTATAGCGGGGCTTCGTCCCAACAGGATCTTTTTCTTCTGCCCAACCAAGGCTCGCCTCGTGAACCCTGCGGTGG
>JBARRP010000306.1:0-22026 GCA_049644285.1 Candidatus Acidiferrales bacterium
ACTCACCCGCGCCCTTGTTTAAGGAAGTCAGGGAATTAATTCTCCGTAAGTGCGCACCCGACAAGGAAAAGCAAATCAGAGAGATTTTTGAGAGGCAGCCGTTCGGGGAACTGGAACGCCTCGTCACACAAAAACTCTTGGACGTGGTCAAGAGAGTCGCCAAACAAGAATTGGAAAATGAAAACTGGCTCCATTTGGTCTCTCGACTCAGCGGCCGAAGCTATGAAGAGATGCGCGTCATCGTCCTCGAATTCCTGGACACGGATGTCTTCAACGTGTCAATCGAGAACTGTGTTTCTTTCCTCGATCCACTGATCGAATCCTGGGATATCAACCTCGCTACCTTTGGTGTCGAAATTGTATTAAACCGGAGACTGGTTCCGGGGCACCCCACGAAATTTGAGTTTGTTGAAAGGGAACCTGATCAAACTTCTGAGGAAGAGGCTGGACTCAAAGAATTCCTTCAGGATCCTTCGCTCAGCGGGAATGCCACCCCGGATGAACTCGAGTTTCTAAAGAAGCTGAGGTTCAAGGGGAAACGACCGACTCCACTATACTATTACCGGGAATGGCAAAACCTGAGGGACCCTCTCCATTTTCGCACCCCTTAGACCAAATGGATGTTTCATTACTGCTAAAGCCGTGAGTCATGAAGCCTCATCCCGCAATACTCCGTGCGTCTGCATTCACCGCCCCTCCCGAGGCCGAGAACTACGCGGAATATGGACAGCTCGATCACGTTTCGCGAACGGCCGCAAGCACCGGTCGCGAGCGAATAAACAAAGATGGAAATGGCCGGCGATCGAGTCCTGCCGATGCGGTCCGCGATAACACCGAAGAGCATTCCCCGTCCGCCGATGCGATTAGCGTCAGAGCCCCGAGCAGCCCGCCCGTTCGCGAGTTCATGCCCAGGTCGCGCATCAAGTAAGCCAGCACCATCGAGTGGAGCATCACGTCGAAGGCGTCGAGCATCCAGCCCAGGCCGCCCGCCAACAGCGTGCGGCGTTCGCTGGGCGTAACCTGGCTCGGCCACTCGAAGCCGAGAATCCTGCGATTCAGCGGCAAAGACTGCGGACTGGCTGGGAGCGGAGGCTCCTTTCGCGACAGTTCGGCTGCGCGATTCTAACGAATGCTGGTTGTGAGCGAACCCAATTCGGTGTCGACCGAAAGCCGCGAATTCCCAATCTCTGATGGATGCTCGATCGGTGACTCTCTTGGTGAATGCGACACACCTGTACCTCAATTCTTTCAGGTTCCGAAATCGGGCGTTCTATGATTTGGAGAACGCAGAGTTTGTCGAAGCTTGGGAACCCGCGACGACAAGCCAAATCCTGGAAGTGAGGGGCATTCCCATGGGGATTCGATACGACAGCCATCTTTGGAGAGCTTCTAGGCTCGTTGGAGCGGCAGCCTTTCTTCTAGCCGCGGTCCTGACTGGGCCGGCAAACGGCGATGAGAAGGTGCCCGGTGTCACCCCCAACAAAATTCTGATCGGCTCGTGTACGGCGCTGGAGGGTCCAGCCTCGTACCTGGGAATGCAAACCGTGCTGGGGGCGCTGACGTATTTTCACATTGTGAACGACCAGGGAGGGATCCACGGCCGGACGATTGAGTTGCACATGTTCGACGATGGGTACGACCCGGACAAGACTGCCTTCTGCTTCGGCAGGCTGATGAAGCAGGGAGTCTTCGCCACAGGTTTTTATGTCGGCACATCCACCGCGGTCAAGTACTTGCCGATGGCCGAGCAGCAAAAAGTCCCAATCGTCGGCATGTTCACCGGCGCGCCTGTCCTTTCGGAGCCGCCGAAACATTATGTCATCAACATTCGGGCAACCTACGACGACGAAACTCGCGAGCAGATCGACAGCTTGTGGCAAGCCCGCGGGATTCACAGGGTCGGCGTGATTTACCAGGATGATGTCTTCGGCAAAGCTGTCCTTGACGGAGTCCAACGCGCCCTCGAGAAGCATCACGCTTCCCCCGCCGGACTTGGCACATTTCCTCGGAACACGCTCGACGTGACGGAGGGAATGAAAGCCGTTCGAGAGGCAAAACCTGAGGCTGTGATTCTGGCGGGTCCTTATGCTCCTGTAGCAGCGATTCTGAAAAAGGCCCACGCGGATGGCTGGAGCCCTTTGTTCTTGGCCGTCTCGTTTGTGGGGACTGAGGGCCTTGTCCGCGCCGCGGGGAAAGATGCCGACGGCACCGTCATCACCCAAGTGGTTCCACCTTACGACCGCACGGAGCTGCCAACGATCAAGCTTTACCGGGACGCACTCGAAAAATATATGAGCGGGACGGAGCCAAGTTTCGTTAGCCTGGAAGGGTTCGTCGATGCCATGGTGATCGTGGAGGGGCTCAAGCGCGCCGGCAAGGATTTGACTCGCGAGAAATTCATCGGCGCGCTCGAGTCCATTCACAAACAGGATCTGGGCCTCGGTCCGAAATTCCTTCTGGACTACAGTCCGAAGAACCACAAGGGTTTTGACACCGTCTATGCGACGGTCATCCGCAATGGTCGCGCGGTGGTCATCACTAATTGGAAGAGCCTGACGGGCGACTAGCTCGCTTATTCCGGCCCTCTTCGAGCCCCATGAAACATTCCGCTTGCCCCGAACTGCTCCTTCTGCTAGGCTGCGCGACCGTCGCCTGCTTTTTCGAGCTCCTCTCGGAGGGATCCCATGCCACATTGTACCAAATGCGGAGCGATGCTCGCGGAGAACGCAGGGTTTTGCGGGAATTGCGGCGCCGCTCAGGGCGTAGCTGCTCCTCCGCAGCCCACGGGGAATCCGGGCACGGCGTCGCCGGGCGCGGACTCCGGTATGGCGGAGAACGTCGCGGCGCTGCTTTCCTATGTGTTGGGCTGGATTACCGGGCTCATCTTTTTCCTGATCGACAAGCGGCCGTACGTGCGTTTCCACGCGGCCCAATCGATTGTGGTGTTTGGCGGGCTGCACCTTGTGAGCATTTTGCTCGGCATTTTTTTCGGGTTTAGCATGCTGGCCGGGGGCTGGACCGGTTTTTCGATCGGCTTCGCCCTGTTCCGACTGATCCACCTGGTCGTGCTGATTCTCTGGGTGCTTCTGATGATCAAGGCTTACCAAGGTGAGCGTTTCCGGGTTCCAGTCGCCGCCGATTTTGCCGACAAGATGGCCGGAAAATAAGAAGCCGACAAGCCGGCGCGAAACGCAGCGCTCTTTTGCCGGTGTTCTGTGTACGGCTTTCTTGACAAACGCATTAGCCGTTCGTTCAAGTCTTGCCTCGAATTCTCTTGCACATCTGCGGCATCCCTCTTGACAATCTTCGCACCAGCGGCCATCTTAGTTGGCTTTACCCAAATGGCTATGCGCGCCGCTGACGCGCTCGCTGTCGGAGACCTTAGTGAAGGTTCGGGTTTGTTTCCATGACAAATGTTTTGACGGCGCGTCCTCGGCCGCGATCTTCTCACGTTTCTACCGGGAGCGGATTCATGCGGATGCCCAGTTCGCTTATACCGGAATGACGCACAAGGCCTCGCAGCCCTTCGAGGCAGGTATCTTTGACGGCGATGAAAACGCCATTGTCGATTTTAAGTACTCGAGCTCTCCACGGCTCACTTGGTGGTTCGACCACCATCAGAGCGCTTTCCTGGCGGCGAGCGATGCGGAGCACTTCCGGCGGGACCATTCGGGGAAGAAATTCTACGATCCCACCTACAAGTCCTGCACCAAACTCCTGGCCACGATTGCATCGGATAAATTTGGATTTGACGCGCGGCCTCTAGCCGAGCTGATCCACTGGGGAGACGTGATCGACGGCGCGCAGTTTCCCACGCCGGAATCGGCCGTCAACCTCACCGATCCAGCCACGCAGCTGGCGCTGGTGATCGAAGCCGCTCCGGAACCGGACCTGGTCCCCAAGCTGATCCCGGATTTGACTGTCCGGTCCCTCGCTGAAATGGTGAAATTGCCCATCGTGGCGAAGCATCTGGGACCGCTCCTCGAAAGACACCGGAGCTCGATGGGCATACTTCGCGAACGGGCGCGATCGAGTGACGGCGTCATCTATTTCGACGTCAGTGATTTGGACCTGGAAGGTTACAATAAGTTCATCCCGTATTATCTCTATCCGGAATCTCTTTATTCGGTGGGCGTCAGCGCTTCTTCGACACGCGCCAAGGTTTCGGTGGGAACGAATCCCTGGAAGGAAACCTCCGCCGAGATGAACCTGGCGACTTTGTGCGAGAAATATGGAGGCGGGGGACACGCGCGTGTAGCGGCCATCTCCTTCGGGCCGAACGATCTTCCGCGTGCCCGTCAAGTCGCCCAGGAAATCGCCGCCACGCTCCGCCACTAAGACTTCAGCAAGACCGCCCGTTGTGATCTTGTCGGTACCATCACCAAAGGATGTGACCGATACTTGGCCCAGCGGGCCTCGCTCGTTTGGAATTCCTGAGCAGCCCGGCGATCACAGAGTTAAAGAGAAATGCAGACGCGGTGAATAGAACCATGGGAGCGTATGCGAGGGCTTTGGCTGATGAGCAGCCAACAGCAGATTCTAGGTCCAATCAACGAAACCCAAATGACTGCCAGTAAAGGAGATTACGAGATGCATAGAGTTTTTGGCACCCTGGGAGCGGCTTTAATCTTGCTTGCGGCGAGTGCGCGAATCGGGTGGAGCGAAGTTCGAGAGAGTCATCAAGGCGGTTTCATCGTCGAGCAGGAGCTCGTGCTGCCTGCCAGCCCGGACGCTGTTTATGACGCAGTGACGGGAGACATCAGCGGCTGGTGGGACCACTCATTCTCGAAGGCGCCGAAGAAGCTGTATATCGAGGCAAAGCCCGGTGGTGGATTCTATGAAATCTTCAATGACGCGGGAGACGGCGTGCTGCACGCCACAGTGAACTATGCGGAGCGCGGAAAGCGCCTGATTTTCACAGGGCCGCTGGGGTTTGCCGGGCACGCCATGGAGTTTGTTGTCACCTACGAGCTCAAGTCCGATCCGGCCGGTACCCTGCTCCATCTGACGTGCGGTGCCTCCGGTGAAGTCGAGGAGGGGTGGGACAAGGCCGTCGACTCCGTCTGGCATCACTTCCTGTTTGAGCGACTGAAGCCCTACATCGCGTCCGGCGAGTATCGGAAGAAGAAGCCGGCGAAATAGCCTACGGAGCGTTCACCGCTCGGATGCCGGAGTCTCCGGCGACGCCGAACGGCGTGGCATCGAGCATCAGGCCACGCGGTGTCGTAAGGCGGACACTCGAAGAGCGCCTACTACGCATCCGTGCCCCCTCAAGAGTCTCGCCTCGTGCCCCTGACTCCATTCCTTTAGGCTACCTTTAGCGCCTCGTGCGGTACCGCCACCGACGTGCGGTTTTCAAAGCGGGGTTTCGCGCATGATAGACTCACCTGCGCGCAGCGAAGCCAACTAGGAAAACGATGACAATTCTCGTAACAGGTGGAGCGGGTTACATCGGAAGCGTGACGGTGGAGCGCCTGAACGGAAAGGGTGAACACGTTATCGTGCTCGATGATCTGGCGCGGGGGCACCGTGCCGCTCTGCCGAGTGACGTGCCTTTCTATCAGGGTCGCGTAGGAGATCGTGCGCTTCTGCTCCGCATCACCCAGGAGCACAAGCTCGAGTCATGCATTCACTTCGCCGCGCTCGCTTATGTCGGTGAGTCGGTCGAAAAACCCGATCTCTATTTTGAAAACAACGTCGAACAGGGGATCGCGTTTTTTGGGGCGCTCCTTCGCGCCGGCGTGCGACGGGTGGTTTTTTCCTCGACAGCCGCCACGTATGGCGAACCGGATCGAATTCCCATCAGCGAGCAAAGCCCTCAGTGGCCGAAGAATCCATACGGTTGGACGAAGCTTTTTATGGAGAGGCTGCTTGATTCCTATGACGCTGCGTATGGAGTGAATTTCGTTTCCTTGCGTTATTTCAATGCAGCGGGCGCCAGCGAACTATGCGGCGAGCATCACGATCCGGAATCGCACCTGATTCCAAACGTCTTGGCAGCCGCGGCGGGTGAGAAACCGGAGGTCGCCGTTTTTGGCAGTCACTACCCAACCCCGGACGGAACGGCCATCCGCGACTATGTGCACGTTGCCGATCTTGCCGATGCTCATATCCGGGCATTGGATTACCTTCGTAAGGGAGGCAAGTCTGATTGTCTCAATCTCGGAACTGGGGAGGGCTACTCGGTGCTGCAAGTGATCGAGGCCGCTCGCGAAGTCACGGGGCGCCAGATTCCCGTGCGGATGGAAGCGCCGCGTCCCGGCGATCCCGCGAGGCTGGTTGCCGACTCCACGAAAGCTCACACCGTTCTCGGCTGGGTGCCCAGTATGTCCGACTTGCGGTCGATCATCCGCTCGGCATGGAAGTGGCAACAGCGCCATCCGCGAGGCTACGCTTCCTAGCGTAGGTGTTGCGAGATGCCCGTCGCATCAAATGTGAGCTTGTCGCACAATGCCATTCATCTGCAGTCGTTGGGCTCGCCTTAAGTTTTTCTGAGGCTAATCGCCAACAACTGAGCGGTGAACCGCACGGTTATTGAACCGCGACGATCCAAGCCTTGAGGTTCTGATCGCGGAACAGGGTGAGAACGAGCGCGTCGGCGTCCGCTTTGGTGTCGACCAGAATGCGAACCCGATAAAGCGTTCGATTGCCGGCGTTCGTCGGGGTAGTGAGGACTGGCTTTTGGAAGCGGTTCGACAGCTGAAGGGCCAGCTCATCCGCGCGGGCCCGTTTCTCGAATGCGCCTACTTGCACGGCGAACCGGGGCAGCCCCGTTGTCCCAGTGAGCGTCGGCGTCTGTTCGGGCTTGTTTGCGACTGCTTCGGGTGCTGACGGACGCGACTCGGGCGCGGATGGCTTCCCACAGGCAGCCTCAAGAATGACCGTGAGCAAAACCACGCCCAGCCCGAACAGGATCAGCCAGGGCCAGATTTTGCTCATGGATAGCAGTAGGAATCTGACGAACAGTCTCCGCCTTCGAGGCGAATCTGGTGCGAGCGGTATCCGTCGAATTCGACAAAGAAATTGGGATCCATGGTGAGGCGACCCGCTGAATCCGCATCGAGCTTCACCATCCAGCTCCGCACCCCGTCTCCCGGGGCACCGCCGTCGGGCGATCCCAGTGCGCTGATGTAGATCCCCTCGGGACCGCAGTGGATGGTGTGGAAGCGAGAGTAGCGGGCGCGACCAAATACTTCCTCGGGCTCGATAACTCTTACTATCTTGAGTTGGCGCGGATCGGGCTTGGTGTCGAGGATGTGAATGCGCGACGAGCGCAGCCCCGGTACAATCAGGTATCGGCGCTCGATGTGCGGATGAGGCGCATACGGACAAAGCGCGGAACTGCACGCGTTCCAGCCAAAGTGGTGTAGCTCATCGCCTGCGTTCGGCATTTCTACTTTGCCGACGATGTGTCCGTAGGTGGACGAGCCGGGTTCGAGGTCCACGACAGTCATCGCGTCAGGTTTGCCGTCTTTCTTGGGATTAAAAGCCGCAACGTAGGCGAGGTTCTCCCGGGGCGCTTGCATCGCCAAACGAGCGGATGGATAAAAGGTGGGATCGGGCCTCCACTGTGCCATCGGCTTGGCTGGCCTCCTTCCAGTGAGTCCCGAAACAATAGCGCTCAATCAAGGGACGCGCAATGGCATAGGCGTGAATTTTTGGGTGACGACTCTACTCTGTGCCGGGAACGGTGCTACCATCCGGAAAGAGCCGGATCTTGCGGCAGAGTTCCGCGCGCGCGAAACAGCATCGGTGGAATGGCTGGCATTGTTCGGCCACTCTTGCAGTGGATATTCTATGCGCAGGAAGCAGTGGGTCGAGATTCACGATCAGCATTGGTTCCCCAATTCTCTCCGGAACCTTGTGACTGACACACTGCAGTTCGCCTGGAACTTTTTTGACATCTATCGTCCGATCGTTCCGCGGCTTCGGAAGGCTCTGGAAGCGGCCGGGACTCACCGCGTTCTGGATCTTTGCTCCGGCGGAGGGGGGCCATGGCTGTGCCTCCATCGAGGATTTGAGAAGGAGGAGCGCTTCCCGGTCGATATTTGCCTGACGGACAAGTATCCGAACGCAGAAGCGTTCAAACGCACGAGCACCGCTTCGAAAACCAAGATTGTTTATCACGCAGGCGCAGTAGATGCGACCCGAGTTCCCGCGGAATTAAGAGGGTTTCGAACCCTCTTTACTTCCTTCCACCATTTCCCGCCCGAAGCGGCTCGCGCGATTCTGCAAGACGCCATCGATCATCAGCAGGGTGTGGGAATCTTCGAAGTGCCGAAGCGAGACCCTCTGACAATACTGCTGGTGGCCTTCATGCCGACCATGGCTTTAGTGCTGGTGCCGTTTATTCGTCCGTTCCGCTGGTCGCGTTTGTTGTGGACCTATTTGATACCTGTCGTTCCATTTGTGTTGTGGTTCGACGGAATCATGTCCTGCATGCGCGCGTATTCTCCCGGCGAATTGCATGAACTTACGCAGGGGCTCTCCCCAGATGGATACAGATGGGAAATCGGGGAGGAAAAAAGGGGAATGCCCGTGATTATTACATACCTTATCGGCTACCCGGGTGCGACACGACGCACCCAAATCGAAATGTGAATTCACGTCTCGCTGGAGGTAGCAGTCACTACATCCAAATCGCCGCTACTGACATCAACGACAGCAATTTGCTGGTTTTCTGTCGCACGAGGATTCGGCCTTTATGAAGAGGCAAAACGAAACGAGGACCCGAAGACTCTCGGGGAGAGCCCGGGCGTTCTTGCTGGCGGTTTGCATGTGGCCGGCCATGGTCTTGGGACAGAGCCGCGCGATCGATGCGGGTCAATCGTCACTGCGGGTCCACGTTTTTAAAACAGGCTTCTTTTCCGCATTTGCACACGACCACGAAATTGAGGCGCCGATCGCGAACGGAACCATCGATCTTTCGACAATCCCGGGAGTTGCTCTCCGAGTCGACGCGCGAAGGCTGCGGGTACTAGATCCTGAGGCTTCGACGGGCACGCGGGATGAGATTCAGAAAACGATGGAAGGTCCGGCTGTCCTCGATTTCGAACGCTTTCCTGACATTGGTTTTCAGTCCACCCGCGTGGAACAGAGAGGGACCGATCATTGGATGGTGCAGGGAGACCTGACTCTCCATGGCCAGACGAAGCCGGTAGTCGTGGACGTGGCTCTCAAGGACGGCCACTATCGAGGGTCCGCCACGATCAAGCAACGGGACTTCGGCATGACTCCCGTGAGTGTCGCCGGTGGAACCGTCAAGGTCAAAGACGAGGTAAGAATTGAATTCGACATCGTTCTCGCACAATGAGACGTCGCGAGACGGTTACTCCTACGGTGTAAGCGTTGCCGCAATTTCCCCCGAATCAAACGCGATCCCAGCTCCGGCGATTGTTTGATCCTCTGCTTGCGGCATTGTGAAGACGGATGCCCGAAGCAACTACCAGCCCCGGCAAAGCGGCACGGCCGTGCAAAGATCGCCGGACACGCAGCGTTTCGTGTACTGATAGGACAAGAATTCTTGAACGGGTCTAAGAAGCGTTCTTGCGGAGGAGTATTTTGGAGGTCTGAGCCCGCTACGCAAGAGTTCAGTGACTAACTTCCGCGCGGAGCTCTCCTTCTAAAATTGTTTCCGTAGGCTTCTTCTTCTCGAGCTGAGAAAAGAGGGGCGTCACGGTTTGAATCTGTATTGGTGGGGAAGAAGTGGGATGCGGCCGAGGCGAACCAGGGCTTCCGCGATAGCGCTCGCCATCGTTGGACTGACCCTCCCAAGCGGCGCTGTCATGTTTGCTCAACAAAGCACGATCGGAAACGTCATCGGCGATGCAAGACACGGGAAGCAACTCTACCGGCGCTACTGCATCGGGTGTCACGGGCCGCGTGGAGACGGTCAAGGTGAAAACGCCCCCTACGTTGATCCGAAACCGCGCGATTTCACCATGGGCCTGTTCAAGTGCCGCTCCACACCCTCTGGCAGCATTCCCCTCGACAGCGATTTGTTCGACACCATTGGGAGGGGCATTGACACGACGGCAATGCCCCGGTGGAATCCACTCACGCGCCAGGAGCGCGCCGATCTCGTCGCACATGTGAAGACGTTCTCGAAGCGCTTCCAGCAAGAACAACCGGATCCTGCGGTCGAGATTCCTCCCGAGACGCCGGTCACGCCCGAGAGCATCCAGCGCGGGAGAGAAGTGTTCCAGTCCCTGAAATGCTTCGAGTGTCATGGTGAGGAGGGGCACGGGGGCGGACCTTCCGCCCCGACACTGCGTGACAGCAAAGGCAATCCGATTGTCCCCTACGACTTCAGCTCGGGAACGCGCTTTAAATGCGGAGAGTCTAACCGAGACCTCTACCGCATTTTCATGACTGGGCTGGATGGGACGCCGATGCCGGCCTATGTGTACTGGCTGAAGCCGGAGCAAGCCTGGGACCTCGTCCATTACTTGCGCACACTCCAAGTGCAATACAAACCGCAATTACGGAAGGTTAGGGCGGCTCCGAACCATTGAATTCGATGGAGGTGGTTATGAGTGAGCTGAAGAACAAGGAGAATGCGGCATTCAAAACGGTTCTATTACTTGCGATCACACTGTGTACGGGGCGAGCCGCGGCTCAAACGGAATACACCACGATTCAACTCCCCAACTCGGGAACAATCGCCGGGACCGTTAAGTGGACAGGTCCGACTCCCAAAATTCCAAAGCTACCAATTACGAAGAATCCGGATATCTGCGATCCGGAGTCACGCAAGAGCCGGGATCTGGAGCGGCTGCTGATCAATTCCGATGGCGGCGTCGCGAATACCGTCGTGTACTTGAAAGATATCGCCAGGGGCAAACCGATGGATCTCCCCGCTGTGCGGCAACATATGGATCAGAAGAATTGCCGCTATGTGCCACACATCCTTCTGGTGCCGCAAGCCGGCTCTCTCCAAATACGAAGCAGCGATTCCATCTTGCACACGGTGCACATGGCCGGCGCCGCGGCCAACAATATTCCCTTTCCATTCCAGAACCAGGACATTCCCGTGCCGATGCGCCGGAGCGGTGTGGTGGACTTGAAGTGCAACGCAGGACACGTTTGGATGAACGCCGAGATCTTGGTTGTGAAGCACCCGTACTACGCGGTCACCGACGAGCACGGTTCTTTCACGCTGACCGATGTTCCCGCCGGGGATTACGAGATCGAGGCCTGGCATGAAGGCTGGGGAATCGTGCGGGAAGAGACGGTCCTCGATGTTGGCGCTCAGGTCGACGTGCGCCGGCCCATTTACAGCGATCCGAGAACCTGGCCCAAGAAGGTCACGGTGCGGGCCGGGCAAACCAGCCAGGTCGACTTTTCAATTTCCGAGCAGTAGCTGAGTTTACCTCGCGGTTGTGCGTCCTTCTAAATCTTCCTCGGCGTTGTACGCGCGAAGGCACGATACTTGCCCGTGTTCGCTTACAGGATGCTGAAAAAGTACTTTCTCTGTCATCTCCGATTTCCGGAGTTCCGTGGACTCGACTGGAGTCCTGAAACCGGACCCGAGCGGAGCGAGGGATCTGCTTTCGCAATATATTCAAGGAAAAAGCAGATTCCTCGTCGCCTATGGCTCCTCGGCATGCCGGAGAGCTTTTCAGCAAGCTGTTAAGGCTTGGACACGGTCTGGAACGATTCTGGAGGGTCAAGAGAACACTGTTGCCAGAATGAAGCCTCTGAGAGGTTTCCTGCCTGCCACTGCTGTATGCTCGCAAGTGTTGCCGCGATCTGTCCTCCGTCCGCCGAATCAAATACGATCACGACTCCGGCCAGCGTTTGATCCGTTGAAGAAACTTCCTTGTAGGCTTTGAGAAAGAGAGACTTCGCAAAGTCTCGTTTGGCTTGCGCCGAGGATGACTTACCCGACGCTGAGGCCGGCTCAACCCAGATGATCCTGACGCTTTTTCCGCGCAGTGCTTCCCAGTTGCCGGTGAAAGCATGCGTTTCTTCGCGAGTGACTCGGAAAGGCTGCTCAGCGGGCGGGTCGGAAGCAGCCCCGTCTTTGTTTGACGTGTCACCGAATCCCTCCGGCAAGTCCAACTGGGCGCGCCGAATCCAGCCGCGGGAGGCGCCGGAGATTCGCACGTGTACCCAACCGCCTTGCTTGTCGAGAATCTCGAATTCGTCTTCCGCATCCGCCGAAAAAAGAACTGGGGAGTTGGCTTGTGGTTTGGCAAAGACCGGTGTACTCGATTTCCGAACGACGGCGAGATCGGTCGGATGCGCCTGGTTGTGAAGAATTTCTTCGAGGTTCCGTATATCGCTGCTCAGTTCTTTGATCCGCTTCTCGGCCTCCCCGCGCGGCTGCGTGAGAGAACTCAAATTCTCCTCGCTAGGTGCCGCGGCCTTTGCGGCGGGCGGGGGCAGGACAGATGGCGGAGGGCTGACTGCCGGCGCACTACGAAGGGCAGGCGACTTGCTGGCAATGGGAGCGTTGCCCGTGTTCGGCGGCGCAGTTGGCGCCGATGTTTTTGGCGGCCGAGATGCTTGTGCGGGTCGCGGCACGGACACCGGTGCTGCCTGCGGCGCGGCTGCCGAGCCCGACGTCTTCTTAGCGAGGATCTCTTCGAGGCGGTCGAGCAGGTCGGTTTCGAGGCGGCCATTGGAGGGCAATACCCGATAACCGGATTGCGCACGGCTGGGATCCGAATACCAGGCCGTAATCTTGGCGGTGACGTGTACCGTCGTGCCGCCGGACGCGTCGGAAGTCGCCTGCACCACGCACTGGTAATAACCGCGCGCGTAATCGGCCAGGGATTGGTCCGTGGTTTCGACGAACCCGTCGAGAATCGGCAGGCGTCCGCTGGCTGAGTTACGAAGCTCTCGGATGGCCTGGTCGACCTCGGATTTCGGGCTCTGGAAGAGTCGCTCAAAGGGAGGGGCCTGCGCCGCGATCGGATTCGCGAGCCACAGCGACACCGACAACAGAGCCGAACCGACGAGAGCCAACGACGGGGCAGTTTTTTTCACGGGAGCGGTTCCACTTGGTCGCGCCGCAGCCATCCACGATGTCCGTCCGAGGTTTCCACGCCGTACCAATATGGTGTAACGATTAAAACGACGACCTCTGCGCCACTCGCCAGCGACTGCAGTTTCGCCGCCGTATGAAAAGGTGCCGACTTCAATTCTGTATCCTGATTTTTTACCCGCAGTTCCACGTCATGCCGTAGATCATGAAGGCGCTGCTCCAGATTCCTTACGGAAGACTCTGCGGAGGCGAGTCTGGCGCCTTCGTCCTGGCGGTCACGAAGGAGGCTCGCTTTTGTTTCCTCTTCTTGGCGTCTTTTCAGCGCCGCGGCCGTTTTCTGCTTATCCAATTGGAGTTGATCGAGCCGATCCTGAATTTCCTTGAATTCGCTCGTTTCGACAGTACCGTCGGACGAATGCGCTTTGCGACGGCCATCCTCGACGAAAACCGCGTCGATCCGGAGGCGGGTTCGCGCCTCGTTCACGGGCTGCACCACATAGCGCACGGTGATTGTTCCGATGTCGCTGCTGTCTTTGAAGTGGCGCGGTGCCAGGGCGCCGCTCAGAACTTTGTAGAAGGCATGACCGGGTTCCTGCCACGGTCCGAAGAAGTCGGAGGATTCGGCAGGTATGGCACCTGTCAGCGTCTTTTCCCTCTCGTATACGTATGTTCCGTGAACGATTGCGTCTTCTGCAACGTTCTTTACGACCTGGAGGACCTCGGGCTCGGCTGCGGGAAGCTCCATCACGAAGCCCTCGGATTCCGGCTTTTTGTCAGCGGGCAAGGGGCAGGCAGAGCCGAATGCCGAGTTCAGCAGGAGAATCATGAGAAGAATGCTACCGGTGCATATCCAGGGCAACTGTCGAGGCGCCCAACGTCTTGCTATCACTATTTCGTGCATGCTACCCCCGGTTCCTTGTACGACTCTAGACCTGTTTTCTCCTCCGACCAAATCGCTTCCATAACGCCGCATAGCCAGGTTTGTCAATTCGAAAATTCGGATGTCAAGTTGGGGTGCCTGTTCACAACAGCATTGGTTTGCGGTGTAGCTCACCAGCAACACACGTATGCAACGTAACTTAGATTAGCTATAAAATTGTGTTGACATTCTTCCAATTTCGGGAGTATTTTCCACGCTGTTTTTGGAATTCTGAGCTCAGGGCTTGTCCGGCCAGACAGGTTTTAAGAGGATGGGCGTTTCAGAACTCCCGCGCCGCAATCCATTCCAACTCACGCCCCGAACTGAGCTTCATCCCGGGACCGGAGTTCTTCGCCTATTCAGACTTTGCTCACAGCAAGCATCGAATTTCTCTTGTACCTTCGTTGGATGATATCCCACTCGATGGGAGGAGCTATGGTCAGGTGGTTTCTGAAGGGCACGAAGTGGTCGTTGGTGAGCTCGTTTCTGACCTGCGCATCGCTGATTGTCGCAATACTTCTTGGCGACAGCCAACCGACGTACACATTGCCCCTGCATAAGGTGATGGCGATTCCTGCGTTTGCGCGCAAGTACGGGCTGCCATGTTCGGCATGTCACACGGCGTGGCCGGAGTTGAACAACTTCGGACAGGTCTTCCGCGATAATGGATACCAACTTGAGAACGATCGCGACTCTCCCATCTGGCAGAACCCGACGTATTTCCCGATCACGTTTCGGATCACGCCGAATTGGCATCGGGAAAGCACGGACCATCAGGCGGTCGATGCCGTCGCAGGAAATCGGGCGAGCGGATTCGTCGAACGAAGAGTCACCCAGCACGGCTTCGATCTCTCTGGCATGGACCTTTGGACAGCAGGGACACTATACAAGAATATTTCGTTTGTGCTGCTGCCGTCCACGGACAACACCGCGGCTTTCCACTTCGAGGCCGCCTTCGTTCGGTTCGACAATTTGCTGAAAAGCTCGTGGCTAAATCTGAGGGTCGGAAGGTTTGAGCTGGACAACCTGATTTCGGAGAAGCGCTTCCTCTTCCTTTCAGCGAATGGCGGATCGTACCAGAACTATCACTTTGTTCCGGTGGGAGATTCGAACAACTTCGGCATCGGGGACAACCAGCTCGGCCTGGAACTCGCCGGGCATGCAACGAACAGCTACACACGTTACGGCGTCGCCGTGGTGAGCAGCAACGAAGGCGGTGTGGGTTTCAACGACGTGGGAGGGTCACCAAACACAGGTCGAACCTATGACACGTATCTCACATTCATGCAGGGGTTCCAGGCGGGTAAACTAGGCCTGCAGCGGCTCCAGGCTTTCGTCTATCTCGGCCGAAGGGCCACCGTTTTCAATCAAACTGTGGGCGGAGCCGTGATCCCGGCCACTGGGACGGGCAACAAGGGATTCTATCGTGCCGGGTTCCAAGGCAATTTCTTTCTCGGCAAACTCGACTTCCTGCCTTTCTTTGAGCACGGGTATGACAACGTGTTTCTCGGAACATCGACTCCCGGGAACCAGGCGCTTCCGGCCGGAGCTAGGGCTCCCACCTGGAACGGCGGGTTTATCGAAACTCATTACTACTTCAACCCGCAGCTCGTTTTCACTCAGCGCTGGGAGATCGTGCGGATGTCGCAACAGGCGCTCCCAGGCAATCCAAGTGACTTGGGCAACGTTGATGCGTATTCGTTCGGTTACCGGTGGTACCCCATCATGTTCAGCCGCGCCGGCCTCGCTTGGCACAACGAATACTCGATCGTGAAGACCATCGGAACCGGTCCGCTCAGCGGAAACGGCTCCGGTGTGCCGCCACTCTCCCTGAATACTCCGGTATGGAGCAGCAGTATTTTCATCGGGTTTGACTTTGACTTCTGACAACGAAGAGGACTCCTAATGAAACTGAAAACTGCCGCAGTGGCATACGTCGCGGGCTCGTTCGCGCTGCTGTTGACGGCAGGCGCGACCCCCTGCTTTGCCCAGATCGACATTCACATCCACACAGTAACCAAGAACATGGAGAGCCATGCGGAGGGCAAGACCGGACATGCCTACGACGGCGGACAGGGCCGTCCTGACGCGGGCGCCGAGCTTTATCGTCGATTCTGCATCGGGTGTCACGGCCCAAACGGTGATGGGAACGGTGAAAACGCGCAGTGGATCGACCCAAAACCGCGGGACTTCACGCTGGCAACATTCAAGTGCCGTTCGACGCCCACGGGTACGCTGCCGACCGATCAGGATCTTTTCAACAACATAACTCGCGGGTTCGTTGCCACCAATATGCCATCGTGGAGACCCCTGACGGCACAAGAACGAGCGAATTTGATCGCGATGGTTAAGTCGTTTTCGGCGCGGTGGGAAGCGGACAAGCCAGGTACACCGATTACAGTTCCGTCGGAAACTCCGGCTACGATCGAGAGCATTCTGCATGGGCGGGAACTCTTCCAGAAGATGGAATGTTGGAGATGCCATGGCCCCGAAGGCCGTGGTGACGGCCCCTCCGCCGCAACGCTTACCGACAGCAAGGGCAATCCGATTCGACCGTACGACTTCACGACGGGCGAGCGGTTCAAGTGCGGTGTGACCAACCAGGACCTTTATCGCATCTTCATGACAGGATTGGATGGAACGCCAATGCCGTCCTTTGCCGACAACATCAAGCCGGAGGAAGCGTGGGACCTGGTCCACTTCTTGCGGACCCTGCAGGTATCGTTGAAAACACCTGAGCTGGCTACCTTCAAGCAATGGGAGGCTTCGCATCCCGGGCAGCTCAAGCCCATCGGGCCGGAGCAGCCCCCGGGGACAGGAAAGTAGTTTTTCAGGTTTGTGCAACGAGGAGTTTTCCCATGAGAACAAAATACGTCTCAATTCTAGCCCTGGTGGTACTGGCAGGCTTCGTCATCGCGGTGCTTGGCGCGCCACCGGCAGGCTCCGGTGCCATCGAAGGCAAAGTTACCTATACCGGCACGCCGCCGAAGATGAAGCCGATTGACATGGCCAAAGAGCCGACCTGTGCGAAGGAGCATAACCCGCCGGAGATGACCCAAAACGTCGTGACCGGCCCGGGGAATGCTCTGCAGTATGTGGTTGTGTACATCTCGGCGGGCGAACAGCCTTCTCCGACGCCCAGTCAAGCCGTCAGATTTGACCAGAAGGGCTGCATGTATATCCCGCACGTTCTCCCGATGCAGGTGGGGCAGGAGCTTCTGATCTACACCGACGACCCCTTTGCGCATAACATTCACCCACTGCCCAAGGTGAACCCCGAGTGGAATAAGTCGCAGCCGCCGGGGGCTGCGCCCATCGATACGAAATGGGACAAGCCGGAGTTCATTGAGGTGAAATGCAACATCCATCCCTGGATGCACGGCTACTTCGTGGTTCTCAGAACTTCTCGCTACGCGGTAACGGACAACAACGGGGGGTTCAGTTTGAAAGGGCTTCCTGCGGGCAAGTACACGCTTACCGCGTGGCAAGAACAATACGGCACGCAAAGCCAGGAAGTCACAATCAGCGGCAGCGAGACGAAGGCGGCCAATTTCGTCTACAAGGTAACGCCCTACCTTTTCTGAGGCATGGGGTCATGCAGGTAAGGCAGCGATCGGATCGTTTGCAGGGGAGACGAGTTGCCGCGGGCCACGCGGTTCAAATCTCACGAAGCCTCGAGGCGAATCGCCATGGGTAAATTGTTCGCAGTGGTTGTGACGATCATTACGCTCGTATCGGCCGGCATTATCGTCATGCATGTATGGTGGATGCCTGTTGACATCTCCACGGTCGGGCCGAGGATTGACAGGCAGATTGACGAGACGATGGTGGCAACGGGAATCCTGTTCCTTTCCTCGCAGTTGCTTCTGGGATTCTTCGTATGGAAATCCGGCGACAAGAAGGATGGGCGAAAGATCAAATACTTCCCCGGAGGGGCGGGACCCTTGATCGTGCTGGCCATCGCTCTGGTCGGCGCGGAAATCTTGACACTCACTTTTGTGGGCTCCAAGGTGTGGGCCGCCATTTACATTACACCGCCCGACCCGAACTCGCTGCACATTGACCTAGCGGCTGAGCAGTTTGCCTTCTATTTCCGGTATCCAGGGTCCGACGGCCAATTCGGCGTCGTCCATCCGGAGAGGGTTAAGGATGGCAACGGGAACTATTTCGGCCTCGATCCGGAGAACGATGTCGCCGCACGGGACGACATCATTGTGGGCACGCTTACGGTGCCCGTCAACCGGCCCATTGTGCTGACAATGCACACCAAAGATATGATTCACTCGTTCTATGTCCCCGAGCTGAGAATCCAGCAGGATATTGTTCCCGGCCTGACCATGCCTCTTCATTTCACGGCAACGAGAACGGGAAGGTACGAGATTGTCTGTACCCAGCTGTGTGGGCTTGGACACTACAGCATGAGGTCATTTCTCGAGGTGGTGCCACAGGATCAGTTCGATCAGTGGCTCAAGACTCAATCTGGAGATTAGCGAATCAACCCGGGCGCCGCTCCGCCAGAGCGCGGCAGGCTGCCGGCTCATTCTTGTGAGGCACGCAAATGCATGATACTTCGCCACAACCAGCGGTTCATCACCATGCGCCACCGCAGGGCTTCCTTCGAAAGTATGTCTTCAGTCTCGATCACAAAGTGATCGGGAAGCAGTATTACGGCCTGGCGCTTGTGGCCGTTGTTACCGGGATGGTCCTGTCCTGGTTGATGCGGCTCCACTTGGCGTGGCCAACGATACCCATTCCACTTTTGGATAAGCTCTCGCCCAACGGGGCTCCGGGCGGCGTCGTGACGCCGGAGTACTACCTGTCGTTGATGACGATGCACGCCACGATCATGGTGTTTTTTGTTTTAACCACCGCGCCCTTCGCGGCTTTCGGAAACTTTGTCCTTCCCATTCAGGTGGGAGCGGAAGATATGGCGTTCCCGCGGTTCAACATGATGTCCTTCTGGGTGACCTTTGTGGCGTTCCTGGTGCTGATTGCCTCTTTCTTTGTCGGGGATGCACCCCCGCTCGCCGGATGGACATCCTACGCTCCGCTCAGCGCCGTGGGTGCGGTGGCTGGTCCGGGTCAGGGTACCGGCCAGACGCTTTGGGCGCTCTCCATCGCCATCTTTTGCGTTGGGCAGTTGCTCGGCTCTCTGAACTTCATTACCACCACGCTGGACTTGCGGACGAAAGGGATGTCACTGGCGCGCATGCCGCTCTCGACGTGGGCTTGGTTCGTGACCTCGGTCATCGGTTTGCTCGCGTTTGCGGTGTTGCTGCCGGCCTGCATCCTGCTGATCCTTGATCAGAGGGCCGGGACAAGCTTCTTCATTCCGGCGGGGCTGGTGGTGAATGATCAGGTCCTGCCTCACGGGGGCGGTTCGCCGCTCCTCTGGCAACACCTCTTCTGGTTTTTCGGGCATCCAGAAGTCTACATCGCGATCCTTCCCGGCTTCGGCATCATTTCCACGATTCTCCCTGTCTTTGCCCGGAAGCCCATCCTCGGACCGCGAGCTGTGATTGGCTGCATCATCTCGATCGGCTTCCTCAGCTATATGGTCTGGGGACACCATATGTTCGTCAGCGGAATGAACCCGTTTTCGGCGGTCCTGTTCTCCGTGCCTACTCTCATCATCACCATTCCGGCCACGATCATAGTTCTTTTATGGATCGGCACGATTTACGGTGCCAAAATGCGCTTCACGGCGGCGGCACTGTTCTGCATTGGGTTCGTTTCCGTGTTTATTACCGGCGGGCTCAGCGGCTTTTTCCTGGCGCAGCCATCGATTGACACGTATCTGCACGCGACCTATTTCGTCGTGGCTCACTTCCATTTCGTGATGGCGGTGGCGGCGATCTTCGGAATTTTCGCCGGGACTTATTTCTGGTTCCCGAAAATGTTCGGCCGGATGATGAGCGATACCCTAGGCAAGTGGCATTTCTGGCTGACCTTCGTCGGGGTCTATGGCATTTTCATGCCGATGCATTATTTGGGCCTAGCGGGCAACGTGCGGCGCTACGCCTCGTTCACGGACAACTACCTGATACCGCTCATTCCTGTACACAAGTTCGTTACTGTCGCCGCTTTGTTCACCGGAGCTGCCCAGCTTATCTTTCTCTATAACCTGATCTGGAGCCGTTTCCGCGGGCCAAAGGCAACCGACAACCCTTGGGAGGCGACCACGCTGGAGTGGTCAACCACTTCACCGCCGCCGTTTGACAACTTCGGCGGAAAGCATCCGGTCGTGTACCACGGTCCGGACGAGTACGGCGTGGAAGGTTCGGCGGGGGATTACGTCATGCAGACCTCGCCGGAAAAGGTCGCCGCACGTTAGGAACGTTGAGGAGGTAGCTTGAGCGAATCCGAAATGACTTTGGGAGTTGGGCACGGGTCCCTGACAGAGGGATCTCCCTACGGAATTCAGTCCAAGAAGCTGGCGATGTGGTTGTTCATCATCGCCGACGCCGCCACATTCGGTGCGATCCTTTTCGCCTACGGCTTTGTGCGTATCGGCAGTCCGGATTGGACAAGGCCATTCGCCTTTTCGCCCACGATTGTCAACGGCATGGTCATGACGTTTGTGCTTCTGACGAGTAGCTTGACAATGATCGGCGCGGTCCAGGCCGCCAAAGTCGGTCGGAAATCTTCGTGCGCCGGCTGGCTCGGCGTGACCATGTTGCTGGGCTCTATTTTCGCGGGGCTCCACCTCCGCGAGTGGTTCAAAATGTTCGACGAAGGGTGGCGGCTGTTCCAAAATCCGATGGGCGGTTCGGCACTATTCGGTGCGACTTTCTTCAGCATCACCGGGCTTCACCTCCTGCACGTGATTTCAGGCGTCGTGGCGATCGCTGTGATCGCGATCGGGTTCAACCGCGCGCGCCTGGACGCCGGCCACGTGGAAACGACTGGCCTTTATTGGCATTTTGTCGACGTAGTTTGGATGTTCGTATTCCCGCTCGTCTATCTCATGAATGCCAAGTAGGAATGAGCTGGAGCAGGTGGCGCGAGAGGAGATGACCATGGAAGTGCAGCAAGAGCTCAGGATGAAGTCCTACGTGGCCATATGGCTCGGCCTTCTCTGCATCGTGGGCATTGAGGTACTTTTGACGTACAAACACCTTCCGGAAACGCAACTCCTACCCTTCCTGCTCATTCTCGCGTTCATCGAGGCCGGAATCGCCGTTCTGTATTTCATGCACCTGAAGTATGAGCGCCCAAGCCTGTTCTGGAGCTTGATCCCCGCGTTGCTGTTCGTGCTCTTCATGATGGATCACATCTGGCCGGATGCGCTCCGTCTGGAACATCTGCGAGTTGTACACTGGTAAGCGCTCGCGAGTCCGTGCCAGTTGAACCGGCCCCGGCGCGAACGTGCCTTAGGAGCGTAAGTTAGAAGGCGGCAGACGATGACACATGCTGCGGCGGAACACAGATTTTGGTTTCTGAAGCGCGGTCTCGCTGCGCTTTCGGTGATCGCAACACCCCCGGCGCTATACGCGCAGAGCTGCGCGATGTGTTACCAGGACGCGGCTAATTCCGGGCCACATTTCATTCAGGCCCTCAAGTCCGGAATCCTCATCCTCCTCTTCCCTCCCTTGTTCATCTGCGCCGGCATCACCATCATGGCGTATCGCAAGCGTAACCAGTCGGCCGGGGATTGAGGCGACTCTTAGGGCGATTCGGACAACCCCAGGATCCTCCCCCGTGAGCGACACAGCCGGCTCACACCATCTTGATGCGATATTGCCCGCAAGCTTCAAAGATCGACAGCAGGCCGGGTTCTAGGGTTTCCCGCCGAGGCTGAACCGCAGGGCACAGATCAAGAAATTCTCCGAAGACTGGTCACTGAAGTATTCGTAAGTGGACCTGCTGGTGGCACTGAGCGCATCTATAACGACGTCGACGTTGTCAAGAGACACGGATGGTTTTTGCGCGCTGGGAGCGGGGTCAAGGGCGGTCCGACGATTTGTGTCGGACCGCTCGTCGTAAACGCTTGACGCCGATCCCAGCGTGCCAAACTGGTGGATGATGAAGCCACGCGGTCGTATAGCGGGGCTTCGTCCCAACAGGATCTTTTTCTTCTGCCCAACCAAGGCTCGCCTCGTGAACCCTGCGGTGG
>JBARRP010000307.1:0-7128 GCA_049644285.1 Candidatus Acidiferrales bacterium
TTGCACTAAACCGCTAGCGCGGTAGTGGTGGTGCTGTAGTTGTGTCGACTTTTCCGGTCATTCGCGTCGCTGTTCCAGTTGAACATCTCTCCCCCGTGGAAGTCCTCTTTGCTAGAGCATGGAGCGGCTGCTCACAGCAGCACATCCCATCTTGCAAAGGAGTTTTCCATGACATCTCTTCGGCAACGGTTCATCGAGGACATGCAGGTGCGGAACTTTTCGCCTGTTACACAAGCGTCCTACACCCGAGAAGTATCGGGATTTGCACGGCACTTCAACAAGTCGCCAGAGCTGTTGGGGCCGGAACAGATTCGTGCCTATCAGGTCTACCTGAGGAACGAAAAGAAGCTGGGGGTAGTTTCGATCAGCGTGGCCACCTCCGCGCTGCGCTTCCTCTATAGAGTTACCCTCAAAAAGAACTGGTGCATGGCCGATATGATCCCGGCTCCCAAGGTGCCTAAAAAACTGCCTATCATCCTCAGCCCAGAGGAAGTCGTTCGGTTTCTCGATTGTGTCGCAATGAGGATGCATCGCGCCATCTTAACCACCTGCTACGCCGCCGGCTTGCGCATCTCCGAGGCCGTTGCTCTCACACTCCCAGCGATCGACAGCCAGCGCATGGTCTTGCGTGTCGAGCAAGGCAAAGGACAGAAAGATCGTTACGTGATGCTCTCACCGAAACTGTTAGAGATCCTGCGAGCCTGGTGGCGAATGGAAAGGCCTGGGCACTGGCTCTTTCCGGGGGGCACGCCGGGCCAACACATCACCACCACCTCGGTTGCGGCGATGTGCCGGAAGGCCCGCCGCATTTCGGAAATTCCTAAACCGATCACGCCGCATTCCATGCGTCATGCCTTTGCATGTCACTTGCTTGAATCGGGCACCGACATTCGCCAGATTCAACTCTTGCTCGGCCATCGCAGCCTGACCACCACAGCAAAATATCTGCACATCGCAACCAGCAAAGTGTGCTCGACAGCGAGCCCACTGGATTTGCTGCCTCGTCCTGTTTCTAGGGAGGTCCAGCCTACTGCGCCGCAACACCTCTAACCGCCGGGCCCCTTGGATCGCCCGAAGCTGGAAGTGGCGGACATCTTCCGCCGCTACGGGGAAGTCTATCGTCAGCAGCATGCTGCGTCGCTATCCACTGCCCAGCGGCGCGTCATGACCGCAATCGAGGTGTGTCGCACGGCAGCTCTCGGCGGTCATCTCGAGCGTTGCGACTGCTGTAGTCACGAGCGCCCGTGCTACGACAGCTGCGGCGACCGCCACTGTCCAAAATGCCAATCGCTCGCTCGTGCGCAGTGGGTCGAAAAACGAACGTCCGAAGTTCTCCCGACGCACTATTTTCACGTCGTCTTCACGATTCCCGAACCGATCGCTGCCATCGCTTACCAGAACAAAGATCTCGTCTACGGCATTCTGTTCCGAGCCACGGCCGAGACCTTGTCCACCATTGCTGCCGATCCCCAACATCTGGGCGCCGCGATCGGCTTTTTCGCCGTACTGCACAGTTGGGGACAGAATCTGTTTTTCCATCCTCATCTGCATTGTGTCGTTCCAGGCGGCGGGATTTCATCGGATGGTGCCAGGTGGATCTCCTGCCGCCCCAACTTTTTCTTACCGGTAAAGGTGCTCTCTCGGTTGTTCCGCCGATTGTTCTTGAAGTATCTGCAGGAGGCCTTCGACGCCGGCAAGTTGCAGTTCTTCTCTTTGCTTCAAGCACTCCAAGATCCACAGGCCTTCACCCGTTATCTCGATCCAGTGCGAAACGTGGAATGGGTCGTCTACGCCAAGCCACCTTTCGCCGGGCCACAGCAAGTGGTGGACTATGTCGGCCGCTACACGCACCGGGTCGCCATTTCCAATCATCGGATCGTGGACATTGAAGATGGCCAAGTGAAATTTAAATGGAGAGACTACCGCGACAACAATCAGCAGAAAACCATGCCCCTCACGGCGGACGAGTTCATCCGGCGATTTTTGCTCCACGTTCTACCGAGTGGGTTCCACCGCATTCGCTACTACGGGTTCCTCGGCAATCGACACCGCAAGGAGAAGTTGGAGCATTGCCGCCGACTTCTCGGCATGGCTCCTCCAAAGGAAGGCTCTGCCGAGCCCGCGATACAAGAGGATTATCGTGATCGATACGAGAGGCTCACGGGCCACTCTCTTCGGGAATGTCCCGTTTGTCATCGAGGTCGCATGATCGCGGTCAAGGTGCTGCCTCAAGTTCGCTCTTCACCGACCATCCAAGACACTTCATGAGCGACCGTAAGCGAATCCAAATTGCTCTCGCCACGAGCTCTACACTCTCGAGCCAACGGAGTGCTGTGGCTTCTTGCCGTTCAGATCACCCCGCACACAGCCAGGCATCCCGCGTTTTGCCCCACAAGTTCCCGCAGAAGACACGAACTGCAACCCACCAGGCTCGTCTCCGCACTTACCTACCCGCCTATGCCCACTACGTCGCGTCCCACTTATCAAGCAAAACCCATAGCGCACACACCTTGCAGCGGTTTAGTGCAAAACATTTTTAGCTTACCGGCGCGCCTCATTTACGTTTCCGCTCTGCTTGCCCCTATTGTCGGCACGCCGCCAAGCTAAAAATGCTCTGCATTGAAGGATACGCATTGCACATTGTAGGAACCAACTTAGCCATTTTTCAACCGAAGAACCCCTGGGAACACTCCGGCCTTCGGGTGCGCCTTCCGATATCCTTTGCTCCTGGAAGAGGTTGATTAGGCTTTGATCTAAGTCGCACCACCTAATCTTTTTGGCCACGGGATTGCCCACGTGAAAGAACGCGGGCTACCCGGTGACTAGCTACGCCACAACACCTCCGACCCTTCACCCGGAGGGCAACTTCTGGCAAATCCCCCAGACTAGCCAGGTAGCCCGCACCACAGCTTCTCTTGAGCCGCTCGTATAGGCCCCGATAGATCGAGCCGCCAGTCCAAGCCCGCTCTAACTCCACCGCCACGAGGCTTCGGAACACTTGGACAGTGTTTGAAACTGACGCGCGCGTGATCTGGACCGCGAAAACGTCTCAAGTGTTCTCTTTGCCCAGGCGCTGCAAGATGCGGTGCCGCAATTTCCCGAGTTCGCGATTCAAGGTATGCTCGCGTCTGAGAAAAGGCAATACGAGAGAGCGGCGCCTCTCAGCTCTACGACGGGCACGCTTTAATCGCGTATCCTCACCAAACAATTCCAGTGCGGCGTCCAGCGTCTCCACCGCCTTTGCGCGTCGTCCAGCAGATACATAAACCTCTGCTAAGTTCAAATAGAACTGCGCCTCCTCCCGATTTAGCTGTACGGCTATTTCGCACAGCTCCGAGGCTTGATCCCAGTTGCCTTCGGCACGCGCGATCGACAATCCAAGAAAGGACAGGTAGAAAGGGTTTTGCCTCTCGCATTCGAACGCACGCCGCAAGCGCACGAGAGCCAGTTGGGGATACCCATTGTTCAGGAGGGCCACGCCGTGTTTAAACTCGGTGAGAGCATCTATGTCGACCATGCTTTGCCCCCTTTTTCACCGGTGAGCTGGAAGCTTTTCGGAGCCAGGCCGCCGCGGACATTAAGATGGGCAAGTTCGACAACTGGATGGGGCCGGAACGGATCGTAATGAACACCGTCCGCTTTTACGACGAATTCAAGGGCACGCTCACACCGGATATCGACATGGATGGCACGAAGCGAGCGAGGTCGCACCAACTTGCCCGAATACTCGGCTTACCGGATGAGGCTATCGAGTGTTGATATGCTCGAGCGTGGGGGCAAGCGCTACTTGTGTCGGATGTCCTCGGGCGCTCGTTGCCGATCGAGGGCTAGAACTTGCAGTTGCCACCGCATCGGCACCGAATTCGGCAAAAAGCAAATCTTGCTATCGCAAGCTTGGTACTCAAGCTTTCCGGCAATCGTGAAGGTTTTTCCGTCCGCCCCAAGTGAATTGATGAACTCTGCAGCGGAGCTTACTTTCACCTCCTGGCGAATGCGGAACGTCCCCTCGAACACAGGTACGCGCTCCTTTATCGCTGGCATATACAGAACTTCTGACACCGGGTAAATCACTCGTCGGAGTTCCATTCCCGGCGTAGGGTCAATCACGAAGTTGATTGACTTATAGCCCTGAGTTCCTGGCCCGTACACATGGACATCCCGTGGGAGCTGCACTTCCGCGGTCAAGGCAACAAGACTTCCGGGGTTGCCGGTGCGGTCGGATTGTTCAAGGGTGAGGTGAAGATGGGGAGCCTCAACATTATCGCCAACTTCTTCGGCCAGTTCGGGGAAGAGCTTACCAATCACATTATTGCCCGACAATCGTTCCCGGTACTTCGCCTCGAAAAACTTCTCTCGAATAATTCCGTTGATATCAATAAAAAAATATCCGGGCCGTGCCATGCCCTTGTACTGCCCGATCGCTTCCGGGTTCAGGACGTCATAAGCCCGAATCGCTTTGGAATCAGGGTCGGCGAGCAGAGGAAATTCGATCTTCCGCCGGTCAGCGAAGTATTTCAGTATTTCTTCGCTGTCGTAGCTGATCGCCGCCAGTTTGATCCCCTCCTTCTCCAATCGTGTCTTAGCACTTTGCAGCTGGACCAGCTGCCCTTTACAGTAGGGTCACCAGTCGGCCGAGCGGAAAAAGAGAAGAACTGTGCCCTTCGATCCTCTCAGCGTCTCGAGGCTTTGCTCGTGACCGAACTGGTCTCGAGCCGAAAAAGCGGGTGCTTTCTGACCCACGGCGAGTCCTATGGCAGTGAGCATTTTGATGGATGCGACGCGAATGGTCTTGTCCTCGAGAGTGCCGTCGACGGTTACACTGTCTCCCAAATGGCCAGTGGCCTGGTCCTGCGGGTCGAGGTTGTACACCTGCCTGAGGGTATCGTCATACAACGACTGTTTTGCACCGGGCACGCCCCTCTTCGTACAGTCAGCTAACTCGGCGAAGGCTTCGTCCGCTCCACAATTGCTATTGATGATTACGCCAGACCACGATCCGGAATTCGCCATATCGTTCTGCCTTGACGCGGCGAAGCTGCCGGCGATAAGAAGCGTCACCGCGCACATCAGCGAACGCTTCGCGATATCCCCAGTCTTCCTCACCACGCGCGAGCCCTGATTCGAAATTCGCTTTGATTCCCTAGTCCATTGGCAACGCACACCTCACTGCCTCCCTGAACGAAGCAGTTCCGGAATGCGTTCCAGAACTGGGCAGCCCACACCCCGTGTATAAAGACAAGCGTCATTCGCGATCGACAGTCTACCAAATGTTCGTCCCAGTTGGACGCATAACGCGCGCGGTGTCCGCATACGTGGGGGCCAAGTGATTCCGGCGAAACCACCCTGCGGACGCCCAGTCGCTGAATCGAACGCCCGCTTCCAGGAGCGGATCACGAAACTTGGGAACCACAAACGCGCCAGCGAACAGAAGCGGAGATAGTTTCAAGAGTTCGCGTCGGCTCAGGGATTTCATCTTCGACGCATGCGGAGTGTCAGCCATTTTCATCTCCCCCAGGGATTGAATCCCGCTCTGTGTAATCCGTCAAGGGTTCGCTCGACAGAGAGGGCATGGGACCAATACTCCATCATTACCTTCAGCAGGAGTCCGATCCTCTGATTCCCAAACGGAAAGGAAGTTTCACTCGGAGGCGCTGTAAAGGATTCGCCCAGGGTGCCGGTCCCCAACGCTCGGAAGCGGTCATCTCCGTAAGTGTCGAGTTGCCATGCCCGTGATTGGCAAGCAAGGGAAACACAGCGGGCGACTCGCTCGACGCGTCTGCTAGCACTTTACACGTAAACGCTGCCTCGGCACCGTCGGCGTAAGTCCGGGTGTTTTGCTCTTGGTGCACCGCGCACACCTGAGTTCGGCCTGAAGCTGACGTTCTAGAAGGCCGGTCATCCCCGATCTAGACCCCATGAGATGCGTCCTAGTTTTAGTACTACCGACGGCGAAGCCATTTTGACATCTCGCCCGAAAAAACTCCCGGCAAGATCATGCAGCTTGACCCCCTAGCCGAACGGGCGGGAATCTCGATTCATTGACGTGATTAGAGTTCCTGTCCCTCCCAGCAGTGGCAGCCGACATGCTGCACTCTGCCTAGTCCGGTTGGAGGCCAAGATGGATTCCAAATTGGACATTTTCAGAAAACTTCCGGACGCCAAGCTCCTTTGGGTGGAGGCGGTCGAAGGTCTAGAAGAAGCTAAGAACGTTTAAATTGACGAGGGCTGGATGTGTTCCCGACAGACCTTTTCTTACCAGCGTTCGCAGCCCTTCCCACTGAGGCGGGTTTGGCGCCTCCGCGAACATGTTTCTTTCCCTAGGATCGCAAAAAGGATTTGGCACCACGCTCAGGCGGATGATTGCCTCGATCTTGCCGCGCAGATGTCCTTCTATTTTGTCCTCGCCCTTTTTCCGTTCCTGATCTTCCTGGCGGCCGTGGTCGGTTCTTTGCCCTTCACCGGCCTTTGGGACGGCGTCGTAACCTGGATGATGCGCTACGTGCCTGTCCAATCCCAACACCTTATGCTGGTAACGATCTTGGGCCTCACGCGCAGTCGAATCGGATTTCTGTCGTTCGGACTCCTGGGGGCGGCGTGGTCGGCTTCTTCCGGGTTCGTTACCTTGCAGAAGTCCCTCAGCCGCGCCTACGGGGTACCAGAGACGCGAGGATTCTGGAAGAAGCGGTCCTCCGCTCTCCTCATGCTTGGCGCGGTTTCGGCGTTTTTCATCGCCTCGTTCGGACTGATGACCGCCGGGCACTGGCTCGGGACACAAATTGCCTCGCGGATCAAATCACCAGAGCCTTTTCAGTTTCTCTGGGAAGTGGGACGCTGGATAGCCACGCTGGCCCTCCTCAACGCAGGGATCGCCTTGATTGACTATGCGCTTCCCAATGTAAAAAGGCCCTGGCGCTGGGTGACACCCGGAGGCTTCGTCTTCGTAATTTTTTCTGTGCTCGCTTCCTTGGCTTTCAACGCTTACGTCCGTTACTTCGCATTTTACAACCAGACCTATGGAACGCTCGCCGGGTTCGTGATTCTCATCACTTGGATTTACCTCACCAGCTTCATCCTCCTTGTCGGCGCCGAAACCAATAGCGTGCTCGAAGAAATTCGCGAGACAAGGGG
>JBARRP010000308.1:0-15506 GCA_049644285.1 Candidatus Acidiferrales bacterium
CAAAACGCGATTACAGAGCAGGACGGCGATCTACCGTCCGGACGGGTGGGGGGAGGGTATGGAATTGGCGGAGGCGTAGTAGCCCTTGCGCGTACGCACGATGAAGCCCTTGCGGTCCACTTGCACGCTGATTATGCGATAGCGCCCATTCAATATGGGATTGTCGGGGGCGTAGGCGATGAAATACTGACTGCGAAGCTCGGTGCCAATATCAAGAAAATTTTCGGCGAGGTCATCGATCTTATAAGGGAAAAAGACGCGGCCGCCAGTCTGTTCGGAGAGCTGCGCGAGAACCTCGTCGCCATGTGTCTTATGATATTTCTTGGGCTGATCGCCGCCAATGGCGAGCCAGTCGGTGCTGGTGCTGATCGAGTAGATGGAAGCTTCGGCTTTTTCCACGGCTTCGATAGTTTCGCTCTGGGCGTGATCGCTCAGGTTATCTTCCCCGTCGCTGATGACGACCATTACGCGCCGCATCTGGGGATTGGGTCCCGGCGGCAGGGGGGCGACTGAAAGTTTTTCGGCCGCGAGACAGACGGCATCGCGCAGGGCCGTGCCGCCCCCGGCGCGCTGTTTCTGGATGGCATCAGTGAGCACACCGACGTCCTGCGTATAATCTTGAATGACTTCCGGCTCGTTGTCGAAAGTCATCAGAAAAGCCATATCCTTCCCGCGGCGGATCACGTTGCCGAGGAAATCGATGGCAGCATCTTGCTCGAAGCGAAAGCGCGGTCGAATGCTGTTCGACGTGTCGAGCAAGACGCCAATGCGCAAGGGTAAGTCTGTCTCGCGGCTGAAGAATTGAATCTTCTGCGGCCTGCCATCTTCGAGGACCTGAAAATCCTTCTCATCGAGGTCCGTGATGAATTTATGGCGGCGGTCAGCGACGGTCGCGACCAGGTGCACCAAGTTGGTTGAAATGATGATCGTCGGGGGATGCTGCTGAGGCTTGGGCGTTTGCTCCGGAGGCGCGGGCGCCTGAGTAGTCGGCGGCGCGGGCACCTGCGTCGGAGGCGACGAAGAGGGTTGCTGCGCGAGCAAAATTCCGACTGCCAGGCCCGCGCCCGCAAGTGACAGCGCGGCTCGAATCACATTTCGCACAGTAAGATTATAGGAACTCGCAGAGGGCAGCGTCAATCAATCCCGTCTCGGCGCCCGTAGCCCGGCCGATTTCTTGCAAGTATCCCATGAGTTCGGCTGGCAGGGGCGCGCGCACTTCGATCGGCTCGCCGCGGCGCGGGTGGAGGAACCGGATGCGCGCAGCATGAAGGAAATTTCGACCGAGGGGCGCCAGAATCTCGGAACCTGCTCGGGGCTGCCGCGGCGCGCCATATAGGGCATCACCCACTACCGGATTTCCCAGAGTGGAAAAGTGCACGCGGAGCTGATGAGTTCTCCCTGTGTGCAAGCCCGCGGTCACGAGCGTAAAACCGGGAAGGCGTAGTTGCACCTTCCAATCAGTGCGCGCCGGGCGGCCTTCGCGACGCCGCGCACTCATCCGCTTGCGATTGCGCAGGTCGCGCGCAACCGGAAGCTCGATTCGTCCGGCATCTTGTTTCACTGGGCCGTGCAGGAGGGCCAGGTAGGTCTTCTCGATTTGGCGGTCGCGAAATTCCTCGGCGAGCCGAAGATGCGCTGTGTTGTTGCGCGCAATCAGCAGAGCGCCAGAGGTTCCTTTGTCCAACCGATGGACGATGCCGGGGCGCAGAGGTCCCCCGATGTCGGAAAGATGCCAAGGGCCGCCGAAGCGATGCAGCAGCGCCGCCGTAAGCGTGCCTGTGGTGACGCTTGCTCCCGGATGGACAATCATTCCAGCCGGCTTGTTCACCACTGCGACGTCGTCGTCTTCGTACAGAAATTCGAGCGGGATCGCCTCTGAAACGACCTGGGACGGAGCCACTGGAGGGATTTCGACATGGACGCGGTCGCCCGCAACAACTCGATACGACTGCTTGCGTGGAGTGTTCTCCACGAGCACGCGCCCTTCGTCAACGAGCGCCTGCACCCGAGTGCGGCTCAGGTCGGGGAATTGAGCGGCCAGATAGCGGTCGAGGCGCAAGCCTTGTTCGGCTTCGCCGATGATGAAATTGAACTCTGCAGGGGATGCTTGCATGGCGATGACCTTAACGGCGGATCCGGTCGATGCCGAAGAGATCCTCGAATGAAATTTATCGCGGGACAAGATATCTCAGTCTTGCAACCATCTGAGGGCGAGCGCCGACTCTCGCTGGGTCCTTGAACTGCGTATGATGACCTCTGTCGGGAAACGGGCACGGCGCGCCGTGCCGCTACGGTTGCACCATACGGGTTACGCGTGGGCCTCGGCAGATTGCTTCGAAGCTGAGATCCTTCGCTCCGCTCAGGATGACAACAGAGCCTTCTCACCCCTTGGCGATGCCGCACCGACTGCAGGCTTCAGGATGATACGCCGCTTGATTGTCTCGCGGTTGCTCAGCGCTGGGCTCGCACGGGCGCGGTGTTCGCCGGGACCACAGCCATTTTCTTCAGCCCGCGCCACCAGAGATAACAGCCGATTGCAATCAGGCCTACGCTCACGACTTGCATCAATGAAATCGCGTCGTGGAACATCAGAGTACGCCCGGGATCGCCGCGGAAGAATTCGATGATGCCGCGCTCGACGCCGTATAGCATCAAGTAGGTACCCACAATCTGTCCGGTGAAGCGCTGACGGCGTCCGAGCCAGATCAGGAAAACAAAATTGAGAAACTCGAGCGCGGATTCGTAGAGCTGCGTCGGGTGCAGGTGAACGCCGAGAGGCGTGCCGACCAGGCGCGCTGCGGCTTCATTCGTGAACGTCACGCTCCAGGGCAGCGAAGTGGGCTTGCCGTAGCAGCAGCCTGCCGCAAAGCAACCGAGGCGGCCGATCGCGTGGCCCAGCGGGAGCGCCGCGGCAAACGTATCCATCACCGGAAGAAGCGGCATTTTCTGATAATGCGTGTAGAGCAAGAGAAGACCGATCGCGCCGAGGATACCGCCGTAGAAAGTGCCTCCAGATTGCAAGATGCCCAAGCCAAAAATTTCGCGCGGATGGGCCCAGTAGTAGTCGGCGTCCGATGCCACCAGCCAGAGTTTGGCGATGATCAGCGCTGAAAGAACCAGATAGATTCCCAGATTCCAGACGCGATCCGGATTGAGGCCCGCCCGCGGCGCTTGCTGGCGCGCATACCAGAGACCGAGGAGAACGCCCGTGGCTACCAGCACGCCGTAGGTATAGATGGTGAATGGACCAGCCTGGAACAGGATCGGACGCATCGCTAGGCCTTCTCCTCCTTTGGACGTCGCCAATCCCGGAAGAGTTCCAGGACAACAAGGCTCGCACCGATGACGATGGCCGAATCGGCAACATTGAATGTGTACCAGTGATGGCTGCCAACGTGGAAATCAATAAAATCGGTGACACTGCGGCGGAGGATGCGATCGAAGACATTGCCGCACGCGCCGCCGAGAATCAGCGACATCCCGGCCTGGCCGAGCCGGCCACCGGCACGCCCGGTCGCCAGCAACCAGACCAGAAACGCGATCACGCTGCCGGAGAAAACGATCAGCAGGGGTGCAAGCCAGGGCGACTCCGAATCGGCGAACAAGCCGAAGGCGACTCCCGGATTGCTGGTGTGCACCAAGTTCAGGAGTCCGGGAATGAGCACTTTCAACGAGCCCGCCGAGCTGAATTTTTCCACGGAATACTTGCTCACCTGGTCCGTGGCCAGCACTCCCACAGCGAGAAACGGGAGCCAGACCAACTCCGAGCGGCGGATCGAGGGCATCAAGAACCGGCACCTTGCCTCGGGGCGTGATCGCGCTCGATCTCTTCGAGCGCGACGACGCAGCGTTCACACAAGGTTGGGTAGTCGCGGTCCTCGCCGACGCGGGTCGAATAGTTCCAGCAGCGCTCGCATTTCACACCGTCGGCACGGGAAACCTCGACGCGCAGGCCGGAGTTTCCGTCGGAGCGCGTTGTTTCCGCCTGGGCATCACGCGTTACCATCACCTGTGAAACGATAAAGAGGGCTGGCAACCATGAGGCATAGCGTTCGAGCAGCGGGGCAAGGTCGCCGTCGGCGTGAAGACTCACTTTGGCTTCTAAGGAGCCGGAGATCATTTTTGCCGCCCGGGCCTGTTCGAGTGACTTCAAGACTTCTTCGCGCACGCTGAGCAGCCGCTCCCAATTCTTCACCTTTTCTGAGTCGAAGCTTGCCCCGAGGTCAGCGGCGTCCGGAAAGTGCGCCATGTGCACGCTATCCGGATGGCCTTTCCAACGGGGAAAATGCTTCCAGACTTCTTCCGCAGTGAAGACCAGGATCGGAGCGATGAGCCGGACGACGGAGCTTGTGATCTGGTGGATGGCGGTTTGGGCCGAGCGGCGCCCCTTGGTGCGCGGGGCGAATGTGTAAAGGCGGTCTTTGAGAATGTCAAAATAGAACGCGCTCAGGTCGACGACGGCGAAATCGTGCAAAGCGTGGAAGACGCGGTGGAACTCGTATTCGTCGTACCAGGCGCGGCACTGCTTGACCAACTCGCCGGTGCGCCGAAGCATCCAGGCGTCCATTTCCCAGAGCTCGGGCTCCGGGACGGCGTCGCGGGCTGGTTCGAAATCGTAGAGGTTGGAAAGCGCAAAACGAAACGTGTTGCGCAGCTTGCGATAGGCCTCCGCGACTTGCGCCATGGCAGTGTCGGACCAGCGGGCGTCCGTGAAATAATCCTGCGAAGCGACCCAGAGCCGCAGCAGATCGGCTCCCCATTTCTCGCATACTTCTCCGGGGCTTACGAAATTGCCGCGCGATTTCGACATGGGCACGCCTTGAGCGTCGAGAGTCCAGCCGTGGGTGACGACCTCGTTATAGGGCCGCTGCCCGTCCACGCCGACCGCCACTAGAAGCGAGCTGTGAAACCAGCCGCGATACTGGTCCGGGCCCTCGAGATAGACATCCGAGCGCGGCTTCCCGGGACGCTTGGCGAGCACGGCCAGATTGCTCGAGCCGGAATCGAACCAAACGTCAAGAATGTCGTTCTCCTTCCGCCACTTCGTCACACCGCACTTTGGGCACTTCGTGCCGGACGGCAGCAGTTCTTCGGCTGGATGCGTGAACCAGGCGTCAGCACCCTCGCGCTCGAACCACTTCACCACATGCCGCAACGCTCCGAAATCCTCGAGGCGCGTCTCGCATTGGTCGCAGTAGAAAATGATCAGCGGAACACCCCAGAAGCGCTGGCGCGAGATGCACCAGTCGGGACGCTGAGCGATCATGTCGTGAATGCGTTCCTGACCCCAGCCGGGTATCCATTTCACCTTTGGGATTTCGGCAAGCGCGCTCTCACGGAGGCTTCCTCGTTCCGGATAATCCATTTTGATGAACCACTGCTCGGTGGCGCGGAAGATCACGGGATTATGGCAGCGCCAGCAGTGCGGATAGGTGTGTTTATATTTGTGCTCACCGAGCAAGACGCCCCGCGCGCGGAGCAACTCGACAATCGGGGCATTGGCCTGCCAAACGGTCTTGCCTTTGTATTCCGGCAGCCCTTCGGTGAAACGGCCGTCGTCATCGAGCGGCGCGTAGGTGGGCAAGCCGTATTTTTGGCCTGTCTGGTAGTCTTCCGCACCATGTCCGGGGGCGGTGTGGACGATGCCGCTGCCTTGCTCGAGAGTGACGTAATCAGCGAGCACGCCGGGCACCTGGCGATCGAGAAAAGGGTGCCGGAATGGAATGCCCTCGAATTCCGCGCCCTTCCACGGACCGCCCACCTTGTCGATCTCGAACTTACATTCCTGGGCGACCGGCTTAAGCCGGTCGGCGGCGATCAGCAGAATTCCGGCCGATGTCTCCGCGACCACATACTCGTAGCTCGGATGGAAAGCGAGCGCCTGGTTCGCGGGAAGCGTCCAAGGAGTGGTAGTCCAGATGACGGCACTCACGTCATGGCCGAAGCGATGCGATTGCTTGCCGGCGACGATTGGGAATTTTACCCAGACGGAATGGCTGGTGTGGTCTTCATATTCGACTTCCGCTTCGGCGAGTGCAGTGCGGTCGACGAGGCACCAATAGACCGGCTTCAGGCCGCGATAGACGTAACCCTTCTCGAGAAAGGTTACGAATGCGCCGGCAATGCAAGCCTCGTATTCGTTGCTCATCGTCAGGTAGGGATCTTCCCACCGACCGAAGATGCCGAGGCGCTTGAAGTCGCGCCGATTCTGGTCGACGTAGCGCGCGGCAAATTCGCGGCACATGCGCCGGAATTCGGCAGGCGCAACGCGATGTTTCTTGCCACCCAGTTCTTTTTCGACCTGCGTCTCGATAGGCAGTCCGTGGCAATCCCAGCCGGGAATGTAGGGAGAGCGGAAGCCCGCCATCGTCCTTGATTTGACGACGAGATCCTTAAGAGTTTTGTTCAGCCCGGTGCCTAGATGGATGTCGCCCGTCGGGTAAGGAGGCCCATCGTGCAGGATGAACAAGGGCGCTCCTTCCCGCGAATCGAGAATGCGACGATAGATTCCCATACCCTCCCATTCGGCAAGCTGGACGGGCTCGCGCTCCGGCAGTTTGGCCTTCATGGGGAAATCGGTGCGGGGCAAGTTGAGGGTGCTTTTCAGGTCGAGGGTTTTCGGCATGTCACCGGCGCATCCGCCGTGGGGGTTTCCTTTCCGTGTTACACGGCGAGGAATCTCGCCGCAGCAATCAAACTTCGTATGTTACAATGAATTCGAAAAGGTGTCAGCCCAGCCGCAGCCCGGCCATACATCCTTTTGGGCCTGGAGGCGTCTAACTTGCAGGGCCCGGACCCAGGCTTAGGGGGACTGTGGGCGCAAATATGGCGGAAAGCACCACTCTAGGAATCAACCGAAAGAAACAGGACCTCCCGGAATTCGGGACCGACCCGACACGTTTGGCAGTTGAGCGGGAGCCAGGCATCCGGTTGTTCTTCTCAAACCTGAAACAATTCCTCACCGAGCGGCCTGTAAAGATCCGCGGAGGCGCGAAGCCGATGTTCTTCACCGCGGCGGGATTTGGCGATGGCATCGGTGAGAACGTGAAGGAATTCTTCCGCCCGCTGCCGAAGTATTCGCGCGGAACCCCTGGCTCGGAGCTGCTGGTCAATTGGAAGGCGGATTTTGGCAGCTTCTGGGACAATCTGCGAGATTTGATCGCTCCGCGGAAGCTGCCGCCGTTGAAGGTCTCCAGCCGGCCCGTTCCCGTGAAGGATATCTGGTCGAAGGACACCCAGTTCACCCGAGTGCAAGCGCTGTCGCTCGCGCTTCATGTCGTCGTGCTGGTGCTCATCATCGTCCCACTTCTGCCCGAGATCATGGCGCCGCAAACAACGAAGGCGTACTCGGTCCAGGTGACCCCGATCGACATTTCGCCTTACATGCCAAAGTTGCCGCCCGGACCGAAGAAGGCGGGAGGAGGTGGCGGTGGCGGGGAGCACAATCCCGTTCCGGCCAGTGTGGGCAAGCTGCCGAAATTCGACTTTACGCGCTTCACGCCACCAGCGGTCAAGCCTCCAACAAATCCGAAGATGGCGATGACGCCCACAGTTCTCGGTCCGCCGGACATGCACCTCCCAAGCCCCAACATGCAGAACTGGGGCGACCCGCTTTCGAAGATCGTAACTGACTCGAGCGGTCCGGGTGGGGGGGGCGGTATCGGCAGCGGGCAAGGTGGCGGCGTCGGCAGCGGAGGAGGGGGAGGCGTCGGGCCTGGATACCAATGGGGCACTGGCGGGGGTTTCCCTCACGCGGGACAGAATGGATTTGGCGAGCCTACCTGCGTCTATTGCCCCCAACCGGAATTCTCAGACGAGGCAGTCAAGGCGAAGTATCAGGGAACCGCGCTTCTTCAGGCTGTTGTGACCCCCGACGGGCGCGCGACGGATATTCACGTCGTGAAAGGGCTGGGCTTGGGTCTGGACGAAAAGGCGATCGAAGCAGTTCGCAAATGGCGCTTCAAACCCGCCGCTGCTCCTGACGGGCGACCGTCCGCCGTTATCACGCTGATCGAAGTTACATTCCATCTCTATTAGTCGATCGCGTCTCCGCAGCACAATTCTGAAAGCCCTCAGCAACGGATGCATGCGCTCGAAGTTTACCTTCTCGACCGGACCGTATCACGGAGCGATTGCTTTTGATACGATGACCGGCATGAAGTGGGTCTTCTGTCTTCTTGGGCTTGGGGCTGTGCTCATAATGCCGGCGCCGGACCCGGCCGCGGCGCAGACGGGAGCCATCGAATTTTATGCGCGGATTACACCCACCGGCGGCGTGTCTGAACCAGTGCGGAACATTCCCTTTTATTTGCTCAGCAAGAGTTTCCAGGATATCCGCGCAGAAGCTGAAGCGGCCGAGCCCAAGCCCGACTTCGACGCCTTCGTCGAGAAACTTGCGGTTTCGCCGGAACTCAAGGCGTGGATGAAGAAGAATCATACGGTGTCTTTAACCGGCGAGGAGTTCACCCAGCATTTGAAAGCAGACGACGTTCTGAAGATTCCGGAATTCTTCAAAGCATACCTCGCCGTGCATGCGGGGGAGCAAGCGGTTGGATTCCCATCACCGAAGTACCACGAAAAAGATCGCGACAAAGAGCCAACCAAATATGACAAGCTCAGGCAGGACTACCTCGATGCCATTCGCAAGTATTTTCTGGCGAATCCGCAAAGCGCAGACGGGATGGATCTGCATCTCGTGCCCATTGACCCCAGCCATGACTGGCAGCAACTCGAAGCGAAAAGGGTGCCGGAAGTCCGGCGCCACGCCCTCGATGCGGCACAGGGGCGCTATCTGGTGGCTCGCACTGAGACGGATCTTGAGGGCCGGGGCGCTTTGAACGGCATCACGCCCGGAAACTATTGGCTCGGGACGCTGGATCTCGCGGCTGACATTGGTGACATGCGGCTGAGCTGGGATGCACCGGTTACGATTCGCACTGGCGCGGTCACTCGACTCGAGCTCTCCAACATCAACGCTCTCGAGTTGCACAAGCCCAGCTCCAACCCTTGATCCTGCCGGTCCGACGAGAGGCTTCGTGGCCGACATTCCCCAATTAATCCGTAGCCTTGCCGATGCGAGCCTGAAAGCGAGGCAAGAAGCGGGGACCGCGCTGTTCGAGCGGGGTCTCAGCTTGTGCCAGCCGATCGTGCAAGATTGGCTGGCCGATTCAGCGTTGAGCGAGCTCCTGCTGCGCCACGATGCGCCACCTTCGCCGGAGGCAAGCATCCCTCCGCCCCGCACGACCGTCGGCGTCGCCGTTTCGCCTGAGAACTTCAGAAGAATCCGTGCCGCGAATGGCTCGCCTCACCTGGCGGGCGTTCCGCCGGACCAGGACGCGGAAGAATTTGAACTTCGCTTCGGCGATCATGTCCAGCTCGATATCCTGACCACAAGAAATGTCACTGGAGACGGAGCCATCGCTCGGTATCTTCAGAAGCTCGGCGAAGGAATCCAACAGGTGGAATTCGAAGTTTCTGACGTGGATCGAGTGACCGAGGTCCTGCACAACCGGTTTCATCTCGACCCGGTTTACCCCGCGACCCGCCCTGGCGCCGACGGAACCCGCGTCAATTTCTTTCTCGCCGCAACGCCGGACGGCAAAAGGGCACTGATCGAATTAGTCGAGACGCCGCGGAAGTAACGCGCAGATTGCGTGACCCTTGAAGGCAATTCGCGAAGCCGAGATCCTTCGCCTGCTTGGTGGGTCAGGATGACGCACCGGCTACAGCGCCTCACACGGATGCTTTCGGAAACCGGAGATGACACGCTCTCTGCCGGCACCTCCATTAAGCGGATCCCGTGTCGGGCAGATCAGATCCCACTCTGTTCCAGGAGTTTTGCGACGAGGGCCGTCCACCCGGTCTGATGACTCGCGCCAAGGCCCAAGCCGGTGTCGCCGTGAAAATATTCGTGGAAGAGAATGAGGTCGCGCCAGTAGGGATCATTCTGAAAAACTTCCGAATCGCCGCAGACCGGACGACGGCCGTCCTGGCGGAGGAACAGACGGATCAGACGGTGCGAAATTTCGACACTCACGTCCCAAAGATTTTTCTTCTGACCCGACCCGGTGGGAAACTCGGCTTTCAGGTCATTGCCGTAATAATAGTGAAACCGTTGGAGCGCTTCGATGAGGAGCAGATTGAGCGGAAACCAGACCGGTCCGCGCCAGTTTGAGTTTCCCCCAAACATGTCCGAGGTGGATTCAGCGGGTTCGTAGTCCACACGGTGCTCCTGACCGTTGACGTGAAGCACGTAGGGATGGTCGCGATGAAATTTCGAAAGGGAGCGGATGCCATAGGGCGATAAGAACTCTTCCTCTGACAGCATGTACGGCAGGATGCATTCGAGCTTCTTGCGATTGACCAGGGAAATCAGCATCCGCGAGCCTTTCGTGGATGTCCGGCTCAGATCGATGTGCTCGGGGGCGTCCGGGTGGTGATCAAGGAACCATTGCGCGCGGCGCTTGAAGCTAGGCAGGCGATCAATGTCCTCCGGCTCGAAAGTCTCGGCCGCGAACAGAGGAATCAGGCCTACCATGGAACGCACTTTAAGCGGCACGTGCAATCCACTGCTGAGATGGAGCGCGTCGTAATAGAAACCATCCTCCTGATCCCAAAGGCCAATTCCCTGTTTCCCCATAGCATTCATGGCGTCAGCGATATAGACGAAGTGCTCGAAGAATTTGCTGGCGACGTCTTCGTAGGCCGGATCGTCATGAGCCAACTCCATCGCCATGGCCAGGAGCACCATGGAAAACACAGCCATCCAGCTTGTGCCGTCAGACTGCTCGATGAAATCGCCGGCCATGAGCGGCTTGGAGCGATCGAAAACGCCGATGTTGTCGAGGCCTAAAAAGCCGCCTTCGAAAACGTTCCTGCCCTCGGGGTCCTTGCGGTTCACCCACCAGGTGAAGTTCAGCAGCAGTTTGTGAAAAACGCGCACCAGGAATTCACGGTCGCCCTTGCCGCGTAGACGCCGCTCGATTTTATAAACGCGCCAAGCCGCCCAGGCGTGCACCGGCGGATTGACGTCAGAGAAATTCCACTCGTAGGCGGGAATCTGCCCGTTCGGATGCATATACCATTCACGCAGCAGCAGGATGAGTTGTTCCTTCGCGAAATCGGGATCGATCAGCGCCATTGCAACACAATGAAAGGCCAAGTCCCAAGAGGCATACCACGGATATTCCCATTTGTCGGGCATCGAGATCACGTCGGCGTTGTAAAGATGCGTCCATTTGTGATTGCGACCCTGCCGGCGTTGCGGCGCGGGAGGCGGCTGCGTTGGATCACCCTCGAGCCAGCGGCGCACGTCATAGTGATAGCTCTGCTTGTTCCAGATGAGGCCGGCAAAGGCTTGCCGCTGGACGCGCGCCGCGTCTTCGTCCATGGGCATGCGGATGCACTTGCGATAAAATTCGTCGGCCTCCTTGATTCGTTCCTGGAAAACACTCTCAAAGCCGGGCCCAAACAATGTCACGGCTGATTTCTCTCCGGCGGCGACCGGATTTCCCAGCGGATTCTTGTCCAAGAGCCGCAAGCGGACTGCGGCGCTTTCTCCGGCCGAAATCTCGACGACGTAATGCGCCGCGGCCTTTGTCCCTGATTGCTCGGGGTTCACCGCGTCATGTTTTCCGTTTACGACGTAGTTGTGGATGCCGTCTTTCACGTAGGGCGTGGGATTCTTCTGGTTGAAAAGCTGCTCCAAGTTGGTTTCATTTTCGGTGAAAAGCAACTCCGGCGCGCCTTCGGCGACGAGCCAGCGCTTGCCATAGTCCGGCTGCATTGCTTCCACTAGTGCTGCTCCGGTCAATCCGGCGATGCGGCGCACATTCGGCTTGACGTCGCCGGGAGCGGTGCCGCCCCAGGACCATTTGTTGCGGAACCACAGCGTCGGGAGGAGATGAAGCTTGGAGGACTGCGGGCCACGGTTGAAGGCGGTGATGCGAATCAGGATATCTTCCGCGCCGCCTTTAGCATATTCGACAAAGACGTCGAAATAGCGGTTCTCGCGAAAGATGCCCGTATCGAGTAATTCGTATTCCGGATCATTGCGTGTGCGGCGCGAATTTTCCAGGATGAGTTGCGCGTAGGGGAAAGCCGCCTGGGGATACTTATAGAGATACCTCAAATAGGAGGCGGTCGGGGTCGCGTCGAGATAGAAATAGTATTCCTTTACATCCTCGCCGTGATTGCCTTCGTGATTCGTAAGCCCGAAGAGCCGTTCCTTCAGGATTGAGTCCCGTTCGTTCCAGAGGGCCACGGCGAAGCAAATGCGTTGGTGACGGTCGCAGAATCCTGCGATCCCGTCTTCACCCCAGCGATAGACACGAGAACGGGCATGATCGTGCCGGAAATATCCCCAAGCATCGCCGTCGGGGCTGTAGTCCTCGCGCACGGTGCCCCACTGGCGCTCGGAGAGGTAGGGCCCCCAGCGCTTCCAATGGACGCGGCGCTCGAGGGATTCTTGCAGCCGTTGTAATTCCGAGGTCATCGGTGAGTTCCCTTCCAACTAGGTCGTGGCATCGGGCGGAATGCAGGCCGTCCGCCGGGGGTCGCGGAGCAGCACCAATCACTCTAGCGAGACTGCGCGATGCTTATCAAGTCATGACCGTTTTTGCTGTGCTTCAGTTTGATACTGGCAGGACGGCGATGGATTCAGTATTCTCGGCGGTTCTGTCGACGAGATGAATTCGCCTTCTCCGATCACCGTGCCAACAACACAAGGTCACGGACGCGCGCGATTTGCGGCTTTCCGGATGGCGCAGCGCACCGCCTTGCTGGGAACGATGTTGGCGGCGATGCTGGTGATTTTTCCCATGTTCTTCCTCGGCAACGCGTCCGGCCACGACTTCGATTTCCATGTTGCCTCCTGGGTGGATGTGGCTCAACAGTGGCATCAAGGCATCTGGTACCCCCGCTGGGCCGCGTGGGCGAACTACGGATTCGGCGAACCTCGATTCATCTTTTACCCGCCAACTTCCTGGATGCTGGGCGCCGCTCTTGGTTCCGTTCTCCCGTGGAGAATTGTCCCCGGGCTGCTGATTTTGATGACGCTGCTGCTCGCAGGCATGGCTATGTTCCGCCTTGGCTGCGAGTGGCTGGCTCCGGGAGAAGCGATACCGGCCGCGATTTTTTTCGCGGTGAATCCCTACCACCTCCTGATGATTTATTACCGCAGTGATTTCTCGGAATTAATCGCCAGCGCCCTGTTCCCGTTGCTTGTCGTCTGCGCGCTGCGCATTGGACGCGATGGCGCGGCAGCGATGGCTCCTATCTCGCTCGTTTTTGCCGCGATTTGGCTATCGAACGCACCGGAGGCGGTTCTGGCGAGTTATTCGCTGGCGCTGCTTCTCGCGGTAGTGTGTCTCGTGCGAAAAACCGGGAGACCGCTCGCGCCTGGGGCGGCAGCGATTGCCATGGGGCTCGGCCTCGCCGCCTTTTACATCCTGCCGGCCGCTTGGGAACAGCGTTGGGTGGCCATCGGTGAGGTGCTTGCCTCGGGACTCCGCCCGGAACAAAACTTCCTTTTCACGCAGGCGAGCAATCCGGAATTCGTTATTTTCAACTGGAAGGTTTCCGGCGTCGTGCTTCTCGTCATCGGGATGACGGGGATCGCCAGCGTCTTCGCGGCTCGAAGGCGGCGAAGCAGGCCGGAGCTGTGGTGGATGATGCTGGCACTCGCCGGCCTCGCGGTGGCAATGATGTTTCCCCTAAGCGTCTTCGTTTGGAGATATCTGCCCAAATTGCGGTTTGTACAGTTCCCCTGGCGTTGGCTGGGCCCGATGGGAGCGCCGTGTGCGTTGTTTCTGGGTGCAGCCGTCGGGCAAGTGCGGAAGAAATGGGTGTGGTGGGTGGCGATTGGGATTGTGCTTGGAGTGCTCGCTGGTCTCATCATCCGGGATACATGGTGGGACTCCGAGGATGTACCGACGCTGGTCAATGCAGTCCGCTCCAATCGGGGATATGAAGGCGCCGATGAATATGAGCCGCGGGGTTGCGACCGCTACAACCTTCCCGACGACGCGCCTCGGCTTACCCTACACAATCTGACAGGCGACATCCTTGGCCCGGCGAATGGAGTGCGAGTCCACGTGCAGCGATGGGCGGCGGAGTCGAAAATCATCTCCGTCGATTCCCCGCGCGAGCTGATCCTCGCCCTGAAGTTGCTTAATTATCCCGCCTGGAACGTGGAGGTAAATGGAAAGGAAGCTCAGTATTGGTCCAGGGAAGAAACGGGGCAGATCATGGTGTCGCTGCAGGCTGGTCCAAGCCGAGTCGAGATTCGCTTTCACCGCACCCGCGACCGCACGCTGGGGATATTGATCTCGCTGACTGCCGCTCTTTTGATTGCAGCTCTTCTGATCTTCTGGAAACCAAGGAAGGCTTTGGCAGGGAGGCCTGGACTCGAGGCAGTGTAATGCCAATTCTCCGGAAGAAATCTCCTCCCGATTGAGTTTCTTGACTTCTCTCCACACCTTGTCTATGCTCGCCGCGTTCTTGATAGAGGCGCGGAGGCCATGAAGTAGCCGGGTTGACGCTCCGAGCAGCTTTGGAGACCTTGGCGAAAGGGGCACCAGTTCTTTACTCCGCCGAAACCACCGCGATAGCTGAAATCGCCGTGGTTGGGGGACAATTCTAAGGCTTGTCCACTGTCATCCGTCACACACGGATGGAGCGCTATCGAGGAGTGAAGAGACTCGGGCCTTACCTCTCGCGTATCCTTCCTTCTCCTTCCGTTCCATCCAAGCAGGCAACATGACGAATGTTATTGAGCTGACCAGAGCCCTTGTGGATATCGAGTCGATCAGCAACAACGAACAGGGAGTGGCGTCTTTTCTGTTTGACTACCTGTCCCGGATGGCGGCGCGCTCTGCCGGCCACGTCGAACGAATGGAGGTCGAAGAAGAGCGCTTCAATGTGTTTGCCTGCTGGGCCAATCCGCTTGTCACGCTCTCGACCCACATGGACACGGTTCCTCCCTTTTTCTCCTCGAGCGAGGATGCTGAAGTCATCTGGGGCCGAGGCGCGTGCGATGCGAAGGGCATTATCGCGTCGATGATCGGGGCTGCCGAAAAACTGCTCGGCGAAGGGGTGCGGAATTTTGGCCTCTTGATGGTGGTGGGCGAGGAGCGCAACAGCGCGGGAGCGATGGCGGCGGCGCGCACACCGCGAGGCTCGCGCTACCTCGTCGCCGGCGAGCCAACCGAGAACAAACTGGCGCTGGGATCAAAGGGGGCTTTGCGTCTTGAGATTGCGACGCGCGGCCGGATGGCGCATCCGCCTATCCGGAACTGGGGCAATCGGCGGTCGAGTCGCTGCTGGACGTTCTCGAGGCGATTCGAGGGATTCCGCTTCCCCAGGATCCGCTTCTCGGCAGCACCACAATGAACATCGGAACGATCGCGGGGGGCCGGGCACCCAACATCATCCCGGATGCGGCGGAGGCGGAGATCCTTGTCCGGTTAGTTCTCTCCAGAAACTCCCTGAGCTTGGCGTTTAGGCGG
>JBARRP010000309.1:0-14953 GCA_049644285.1 Candidatus Acidiferrales bacterium
CGAGGACAGCGACAAGCCTGCCGACAGCGATGCTGCGATCTAGATATCTCGAGAGATATCCTTCGCGTCTTTGCTGATTGGGTGACCGAACTCTGCGCGCACTTCGCTAAAGGCTTTGACCAGTTCCACACCGATAGGCCCCGCTTCAGCGGACTTCAGGTCTCCGCCATTTGCTACAAATTCCTCGACTCTAATCCGTGCTGCATCCAGCCGTGCAAATCCAATAGAGCGAATCCGCCTATTTTCGAGTCCCATGCGTAGGTCACTTCATGGTATTCGGCAAGCCGGTTTGCCTCTGGGTCTTCCTTGTACAGTGTGATAGGGAATCTCACCTGATTTACCTCACTGCACGCACACTTTTGCGGTGTGCGTGGAGAACTCGAAGACGCGCTGGCCCAGTTGATACGCTTGCGCCTCGTCAACCTTTAACCAGATCAGACCGGCGTTTTCGCAGTCCGGCTTGCCACAGATAACGCCGCTGGACGGATGGCCCACCGGAAGGTACGGTTGTTTGGAATAGCCGGGTGGTTTCACGTTCGGTCCTGTAGGCTTGCCGCACTTCTCGCATCGCGCAATTGCCATAAGTTCCCTCCCAAGGGCGCTTCGCCCTCACTTCTTTTCCGGCGCAATTTCGTCCGTTGCCTACGGGCGAAAACCATTTCAAAACCTTTCATCAGTTGGGCTACTTGGGACTACAGCGCCCGTGCTGTAACCTTTACCCTTGGCTTAAAAGTTTTCCGCCATTTACCCGGCAAGGCTCGCGATGATTTTTGCCTCGATGAGTGAAGACTAGCGTGTAGTAGTTTCCATCCGGTGGCACAGTTCCGCTCAAGAGCTTGATTCCAGAGAGGGCGGTATCTTCAGCGAATTTGTCAGAACCGGTGGACTTCTCAGTAAGTTGAACGCTAACTGGAAATTTCTTTAGCGGAATCTCCTTTCCCTCCTCATCGTACATAGTCTCCAAAACAGCCTGCACTGTCGTTGTGTCTGTAGTCATCAGGCCTCCTTCTTTTCACGGTGGGATTCTACCACGCAGCCTTTCTAGGGCGGCGACCCAACACAGCTCTTGACACAGGCGATTCTGCTTGTTGACCTCCCATCCGCAAGGTGTGTATAATGTCGCCATGACCCTTAGAAGACTCAATGTCTTTGTAGACATTGCTCACATGAAACGCCTTTCGGCTCTTGCTAAAACAAAAGGTTTGAAGCCCTCGCAGCTTGTCCGCTTGGCGATTGCTGAATATTTGGAGCGAAACGAGAAAAAGTCATGAAACCTGACCTTGCAGATTTGAAACCTGGAGATTCGGTCGTTGTCGGCAGCGGCGAACGCCTTCCTGTATCCATCCGAAAGGTTGCGAAGCTGACAGCCAAGCAAATCGTGCTCGACCGCGACGACCGCTATAAGCAGGATAACGGCAGACAGATTGGTAGACGACTCGGAGTTTATATTTTGCGGAAAGCGACCACCGATGACTTTGCCCGTGAAGAAGAGAAGCAACGACAATTAGAAGAGTCTCGCCAAAAAGCTGAGGAAATCCAAGAGCACAGAAACGTGTTGGCTAGATTGTTTCCCGAAACGTTTCGTCCAATCGTTTCTATTGGTTTGAAAAACGACTTCGAACTGACCTTCTTTAACTTGAGCGAGACTCAGGTTCGCAAGTTCGGTGAATTGGTGAAAGGATTCAAATAAACGTAAGCGGGAGCCGTCACGGCTGACACCGTGGCGACCCCCTAACCCACAAAGCGGAGGTAACCCGCAATGCAGGCTTCACGCAAACTAGGCCAGCAGTCCACCGCAGTAAATCCCACTCCACATGTGGAAAAGTCTCATGCTGTGGGAAACTCCAAGTCGCTTCAGGCCACACTCGAAGGCACCATCATCCGCATGGGCGGCGGAATCCCCTGCGGATATCTGTCAGCAATCCCCAGCGTTTGCGAAAAGCTGTGTCTGTTCAATTCGCCCCGGACGCATAGCACATATGCATTGCCCTGTTCGCAACTCAGCGCCCGCAATGTGCGCCGTCATATCGCCGAGCACGACAAGCTATTCACACAGGCACAATCTGAACCGAAACTCAGGCCGGTTTGCCATCAGGTCGATTTTCATTTAGCGGACCATGGCAGCATCTACATCCTCGCCCCACTAAACGAAGCCGCAATTGCTTGGGTTGAAGAAAATGTTGGACGCGAAAGCGGGTATCACCCGGATTATCCCGCCTTGGTTATCGAACCCCGCTATGTGAGTGACCTTATGCGTGGAATGTTTGATGCAGGGTTCGACGTTTCAACCGAGGTGCAGCGATGACCCGCCACATCAAATCAACTGTAGCTCGGTGTCCCATTCCCAAGTGCTGTTGGAGTCGCCTTATTTTTGGCACTCTGTCGGCAGCCCGTTATGAGGATGCCGATGCGGAATTGGCTGCGCACTTGGCATCACACAGTAAAACCGCCCGCAGGCGATTGCTCAAGAACATCGAACGAGCAGCACGGAGGATACGCTAATGATTTGTCCCAAATGCAAAGCTGTACAAGCCATCGGAAACCGCTGCTCCGATTGCGGCACGACCCGGACGGTAGCGGACATAAACGTCCAAGAAATAGAACGCGCTCGGCGATACCGCGCTAAGGTCACTCCGATAGTGTTGGGCTGCATCCTGGTCTACGTTGCGTATCATCTTGTCCCGCCGCTCTGGCAGACTGGTCTGGACGATTGCGCTTGGAATCATCATTGGCGGTTGGGCACTACGAAGACTCGGAGTGTGGTCGTCATGAACAACACTGACCGCATCATCTATCGTGCCCTCGCCCGTGTGCTGGTTGCACACAAACTTGGGCTTGAACCGCAAGAAATCCGCCAACTGGGAAATGATACCGCCTATCTCGTGTTGAAAGTTCCCAAAGACATGCCATTGCGAGACCGAGTAGCAAAATGCATGCAGGTCTGGCAAGCAGGTATCGTGGCTGAAGAAATGCAGTTTGGCGAGCACACCGGCGCCGGGCTAGGCGAAGTAGAAAATATCCTGCACGAATTTGGATTGGACAAGCCACAATGAAATTATTTTGTGATGACTGCTGCACTCCGATTTATTCTGTCATGTTTACACTCTGTGGGGCATGTCTCGACCGTAGGGCAGCCCGGTTAAAAGCTGAAGGCCGCATGCCGACTCGTGAACAATACGAGGCGGTGTTGACTGATGTGCTGGGGCCGAAAGTCCGTACCATTGCGGATGCTGCCGACCCGCAGGAGAATTGAACTAATGACCAAAGTCATTCGCACGGATAACGTCAAAATCACAACCGGCGAGTTTAAGGCTCTCGGCCTTGTCCAAACAGCCGAACTTGTCGGGCTGAAGCCCTCCCGGCTTCACGAGCTTGTTTCAACAGGAGCTTTCAAGCCAGCTTTTGCATAGCCGGTTTATTTATTTAACGAAAGTGATATTGCCCGGCTCCGACCACTGGCGAAGAGGGAACGCAACAAAAAATCCCTGCGCAACGAAGGTCAACAGATGCTCAGCCCAAAGCAGGTTGCCGATGAATGGGGGGTGAGCCCGGATACGGTTCGAGCAATTTTCAAGGACGAACCCGGCGTAGTAATTCTCAAGAGCCAGTCGAAGAATTCGAGAAAGGGCAAGAGAGCTTACACCTCAATCCGCATACCGGTGGAAGTCATGGAACGTGTTCAACGGAGACGAGCGAATGCGTAACGACCTTACCATCTATCGTCGGCACAACCCGAAGCATTGCCGCTCGACTGATTCACAAAAGTGCTCTAGCAAACAGCGTCCCTGCCCAATTTGGCTTTACGGTCGGCTTGCAGACGGCACACAGATTCGTGAGTCGTTGAAAACCCGCGATTGGCGAAAAGCGGAAGCACTAAAAGCGAAGTGGGAAGAAACCGGCACAGAGCCGAAGCCCGTCACGGGTAAACACACGGTTGCAGAATGGCGCGAGCGTTTCTTGCAGGCCATCGTGAAGAGAAATCTGGCCGAGGAAACAATCAGGAAATACAGATTCGTTTTTCTCCAACTCGAAGCATTCGCTCAGGACAAGGGTCTTCGCTTCATAAGTGACTTCAATCCTGATTGGGTAGAGCAATTTCGCAACACTTGGAATGACAAGCCGCTATCGGCGTCCCGCAAGATTGAGTCCTTGAAGACCATGTTTAAGTATGCGGTGAAGCCGCTCCGGTGGATTGACGAGAATCCAGCAGCCGATTTAGAGAAGCCAAAGACTGACGAAGACACGACCGGAGACCCATTCACCCAGGACGAAATGGCCCGTATCATTCAGGCAGCGAAGGAAGATTCAGACCCTCGGGTATTGCCATTCATTCTGACAATGCGATTCGCCGGGCTCAGAATCTCTGATGCATCCATGCTGCGTGTGGGTAGCCTACAAGGCGAACATATCGCCCTCCGAATGATAAAAACCCACAAGGATGTCAAAGTGCTCTTGGAAGACTGGGTGGCGGACACGATACGCGCAACCCCGCATGACAACCCGCAGTTCTTTTTCACAAGTGGAAACGCAAGGTGACTACCGCGACAAATCTGTGGCGGAAACGGCTCGCAAGGGTATTTGAGCGCGCAGGAATTTCAGACGGCCACAGTCATCGGCTGCGTGATACATTTGCTGTTGAACTGCTGATTGCGGGCGTCAGCATGGAGAACGTTTCTCGCTTACTTGGACACAGGAACCAACGCATCACCGAGTTGCATTACGCCAAATGGACCCAGCAGCGTCAGGACGCCGCTGACGAAGCCGTGAAGAAGGCTAACGGGTCGCATCAGTTCAAGCAACTCGTAACCGGCGAGAAGGGCTCGATAATTCCTATGCGGAAGAAAGCCTGAACTTCCTACTTGGGTGGATGCCCGGAGGAAATCATGAAATATCTTATCGCAGCGCTGTGGTTCCTGACGGCAACTACGGCGGGCGCGGCACCCAAACCACCGCAAGAGGTTGAGCACGCACCAACTGTAGCGCAATGCCAGGCTGACCAACGGCTGTGGCTCAGCAAAATTGAAGATGCTGACCACGGTCTTGATGGCGTGACTTACTCCACGTTGGGTGCATGGAAACATGAAATGGATGAGTGCATGGAAATTGACCCTCCGAACCACTTACAGTATTACAATACTAGGTCGGAAGCGGATGTCGCACAGCACCTTCGGGTAGAGCGTTTTATAGTGCGACACAATCTCTGGGGGCAATTCATTGTAGAGGATACCCAAGGAAAACGGTAATGAGCGAACCAAAGATTACTGCATTCGCCAAGTTCCAGGGGCGGGACACGATTTCACGACATGAAATAACTGATGCTTTAATCGAAGCCTTGAAACAAATGACACCCGAAGCCCGCCGAGAGTTAGGGCAAAACCTGTGGATGAAAATCTCACCAAAGGCTTGAAAGTCGCTCCAAAATATGTACAATTCACCAAAATACATGTAAAAGCCCATAAAAAGTGGGTATACTCGTGTTGGAACGCGACCCACTAACCCCCTCCTGCAAATTCGTGACCCATTCTCGACGCCCCCTCTAATTTCCATCTGCTTCTTTTTCATCAGTTGAGCGAACGACATCGCCAGTGCTTGCCTTGTCCCCAAGCCGATTCGGGAAGTCCGTCCCGCTTTGGGCGGTTTCTCGTTGGGCAACCTCTTACAAACGCAACCCCGCGCTCGCGCCAATTGAGCTTCTCGCCACAGTTGCAAACTGTATCTACCTTGCGACCCAAAGGCTCTTCGGGCACTCTAATGCAGTACCCCATGAAAGCAGCTATCGACTTCCTGATCCGGCACGGCTATCTCCTCCTGTTCCTCTGGGTCCTGGTCGAGCAGTTGGGCGTACCCGTGCCTACGCTTCCCTTGCTTCTAGCCGCGGGAGCGCTCGCAGGTGCAGGAAAGTTGAGTTTCGGCCTTTGTTTAGGCCTCGCAGCGATGGCTGCGCTACTGAGCGACACTCTCTGGTTCAACATCGGCCGGCGCCGCGGCAGCGCGGTTCTTGGCTGGATTTGCCGAATATCTCTCGAGCCGGACTCCTGCGTACGGCGCACCGAGGATCTTTACATCCGCTATGGCGCGAAATCCCTCCTGGTGGCCAAGTTTGTTCCTGGATTCGCCACAGTCGCGCCTCCCCTGGCAGGAATCTTCCGGATGCGCCCCGCGCGCTTCCTGCTCTTTGACGCTTGCGGGGGGTTGCTTTGGTCCGGGGCCTTCATAGGTCTCGGGTATCTGTTCAGCGATCAGCTCGAAGCTGTGGCGAACTACGCCTTGCGGCTGGGAATTTCCCTAATCGTACTGTTGGCAGGCGGGCTCGCCGCCTACATCCTCCACAAATACTTCGAACGCAGAAAATTTCTGCGGGAATTGCGAATCGCGCGGATCACGCCATCGGAGTTGAAACGAAAGCTGGATAGCGGCGAGCAGGTGCAGATCGTGGACTTGCGCCACTCGCTCGATTTCGAGGCGGACCCCGAGACGCTTCCCGGCGCCATCCATTTCGATCCCACGGACATTGAAAAACACGCCACGGAAGTCGCGCGCGATCGCGACATCATTCTCTACTGTACTTGACCGAACGAGGCCACCAGCGCCCGTGTGGCGCTTCTCCTGCGGCGGCGAGGCATTTTCCGCGTCAGGCCGCTCGAAGGCGGCCTTGGTGCCTGGCGTGATCTCGGCTATCCGCTCGACGGGAATGCACCGGATTCGGAGGTCGCCGCACGGCTTTCCTAGGCCTCAAACCAAAATACGCGGCGCGGCGTCAAATCAATTGATCCTCGTGGCGGTTTCGGGACGCGCGCTTGTATGAACCACTCCATTACCGTCATAATGCCCTCAGGCGGGAGATTCGATGAAGAGGTCCGGTATCGCCATTTCGGCGGCAGCCCTGGCGCTGGCATTGATTCTAGCCGTGATTGCCGGGACTCGAGCGGCTCGCCCACTCGTTCGGAGATCACTGGCGGCCGCGAAGCCTAATCCACCGAAAGCCGCTCGGAAAAACAAAGACCCCGGCGGGTCAAACGACGGTGGCCCGCTTGTCCTCCATTTTGCCCGAAACCCCGAGGCCGCCCCGGCATTTCTGGTAGCCGATCTGAACGGAAATATCATTTCAACCGCCGCCCTCAAGGGCAAGGTGGTTCTGATCAATTTCTGGGCAACGTGGTGCCCTCCCTGCCGCGAGGAAATCCCCGAACTAATCGAGCTTCAGTCCGAATACAAAGACCAGTTGCAGATTGTGGGCGTTTCGCTCGACGACCTTCCTCCGGAACAGGTCAAGGAATTCGCGTTGCGGGAGGGGATCAATTACCCGATCATTATGGCCAGCCGGGAGATTCTGCAGGAGTACGGCGGCGCGCCGGCGTTGCCCACCAACTTCGTGGTCAACACGGAAGGCCGCGTCGTCCAAAAACACGTCGGTCTTTTCTCCATTGAAATCTACGAGCGCGAGATTCGGTCGCTGGCGGGACTTCCAGTGGACGCGAAGATCGAAACCTTTGACGATACCGGGCAGATTTTCCTGAAAAACGCTGCGAACGCTTCCGAGCTTCCCGGCGTCGATTTTTCGAAGCTTTCCCCCGAGCAAAAGAAGGCCGCCCTCAAACGCATGAACGCGGAATCGTGCAATTGCGGGTGCAAGCTGACCATCGCTCAGTGCCGCATCAACGACACCGCCTGCGGCGTGAGCAAGGATCTCGCCGCCAGAATAGTCAAGGAAGTTGCGAGCGCGGCGCCTCCGAAGCCTGATTCCGCGAGGCCAAGCCCGTCGGAGAAGTAAGGCCCAGTACCTTCACCCGGTGCAAGCAAGGACCGATTCGCGGTCAGACGAATTTTCGTTTGCTTCAACTTTCGGAAGAGGTATTGTGCGCGACCGGCGTGGAAGTCCGTATTTCTGGATTTTATATCGGAGGGCTCTGCTGGAGATCTTCAAGCGCCGCGCCGCTTCGGTCCTGTTCCAACGCGTATCGCGCAGCGCGGCAACGATCGCTTGTTTCTCGGTTTGCTCCTGAAGGCCGCGAACCCGTGCTTTCAAATTGTGCGGACCTTTTGCCGGCGCCGGAGATCCTGCTCCAAGGAGACGCGAAGATTGCGGCTCGATCTCTCCGTTTAATCCCGCCAGCGCTGCATCTTCGTTTCCGAGGATCAGGTAGCGCAAAACGAAGTTCTCGAGTTCTCGCACATTGCCGGGCCAAGGATACCGGACGCAAGCCTCGACGACTCGCAAGGAGAATCTTTCCGGGGCGCGCTCCATCGCCGCCGAGCAGCGACCCATAAAGTAATCGAGAAGCACAGGAATATCCCGAGGCCTCTCACGAAGGGGCGGCAGCACGAAACGGAACGCGCTCACCCGGTAATACAGATCGGCGCGAAATTCCTTCCTTGCCATCGCTTCTTCAATGTTGATGTTGGTCGCCGCGATGAGCCGCACGTCCACATGGACCGTTGATTGCCCGCCCAACCGGCAAAATTCCTTGTCCTGCAGCGCTTGCAGAAGTTTCGCCTGCAAATGGAAGGGGGATTTCACCGATCTCGTCAAGCAGTATGGTTCCCTTGTGGCACCACTCGAGAAGCCCGCGTTTTGTCCACAACGTCGAGGTCCGCATCCAGGATGACGCCGAACAATCCATACCCGCCGAGAGCCAATCGGAATAGCTCGGAATTTTCCGTTGGGCTTGCGGTCTTGATCTGGCCGTTGCTTAGCATGATTCGAAACGACCTCACGGTGGGCGCAACTTGGCCTGGGTCGTGCGCAATGCCGTGGGCGTTCACACTCAACGTGCCACCGACCGTTGGGATGTTGATCGATTGCATTGCTTTGACGGCAAGGCCTTCCTTATCAGGCAACTGCTGGATCTGGACCCAGCTCGCACCGGCTTGTGCATTGACCCGCTTGTGTTGTTTGTCCAGCGTGATTCGGTTGAAGGCCCTCATATCGAGCACAAGCCCAGCCCGGATAAATGCTTGCCCACCCATGCTGTGCCGCTGGCCTGCCGGCGTTACTTTGAGATGGTTTTCGCGGGCAAACTGCAATGCACGCTGGACATCTTCCACTGCGCTGACGTTCACAATCCCGTAGATGGCTGTCTTGTTCAAACAGCTCGCATCATTGATGAACCCACCTAGCTGTTCGAATGGGAGTGAACGTTCGAGAGGCGGTGCTGCGATGCTCGTCGGCTTGGTTTGATCCTCGTTAGCTGGAAAAACAAAGTCGCAGTCTTTTTCTTTCGTTGGGGGAGCAGAATAGTCAAAGATTTTCTTTCCCACGAACGACAAAAAAGATGCGATCACCAAGATCGCAATCAGGATCGGCTTCTTCCGAGACAAGGGTCTTAGGCGAATCATAAGTGAGCAACCGGAGGCGTCACCCGGCGAGTATATGGGAACCATTCTGGTAACGCGGTCCCCGGTGTTGAAACAAACAACTTCGATTCACAGCAGGATGGAGTAGGTTTGAACTGGCGGAAACAGGAGACCAAGCCTCGAGGAGCGTCTGTGCGTGAATGCCGCACACCGTAACGTAAGAACGTCTCTCTTTGCTTTTTCCTCTAATTCCAATTTGTAATGCGCGTTTTGCGTTTCGAAACCAAAAACAACCGGGGCCGGGACCGCAAGGTCCGGCCCCATTCGCAGATCGTGTTGATCGATCATGGCCGATGGCCTACTTCTTTTTGTCTGGAGCCGCCGCTGCAGCTTCGTACGTCCCCTCGCAATCCCAGGTGGCCGTCCCGTCCGGATTCCCTTTGCCCTTGCAGGCGCCCTTGCCCTTAATGCCCTTGACCTTCCCGGTGCCGCCAGTGATGGTCCAGGTGTTGCTACCGGAGACGAACTGGGCGCCACTGACTGTGCCGGTGCCCTTGTAGCTGATATGGATCGTGTCGCCGCTCGCGAGCGTCTCGACGAAGACGCCGTGCCACGAGTTCTTGTTTCCCATGACCTCGTGGAACTCCGTGGCAGTGCCTTCCTTCTCTTGCACGCCGGCGATTTCGCCCTTCGCCGCGGAGCACTTCGCTTGGCTCACCGCATACGCGTGACCAGGCTGGTCGCCCACGTCAATGCTGTGCTCGTCCGTGGCTTTGCCACAGTTCCATTGACTGTCGACTGTGCCTTGCGCCCGAACTCCCACTGCGAACAGGAACACAAAGCAAACTAGCAACGCGAGCTTTCGCATGTTCACCTCCTCAGGTGTGCGGTTGATGCCGCGGGAGCATACCCCAAACCCTCGCCGCTAAGCAACAGATCGTGGACGGGTTGTTCGGGCACGGCGATAGCCGATTGCACGACGCTGAAGACACGGCGAACTTGCTCTTTTGCAAATGTTTCCCGCAAGGTTTCGCTGCCAAGGCCGCCCTTTACAATATCGTATCTCATAAATAAGCTGTCATCGTGCTGCCCTGGGAAAATCCTCGCTGGATCAGGGCTGTCGTCGCGATCCTGATCGCGAATGTCGCCATCGTTTTCGCGATCTCCCGGCTCATTCAAATCAAACCTCTCACCGTCGTGGCTTGGGTTCTGATTCTGTCGAATTCGGGCTTCCTTGTGTGGTTTTTTCAGAGCCCCTACAGAAATCGAAAAACTCTCCGAAATATGCTTCTCGTTCTCTTGGGGGGAGGCGCCCTCATTGAGTGTTTAGCGATCCTCTTCGAGAAATTCAAGACAATCTATTTGGTCATAGCGTTTCTAATTATTCTCTTGTCGCGTAGTATTTGGGGCAGACCCTTGCTCAAGAGACTACAAGCCGAAATCGCGCAGGAAAAGTCGCGCAGCAACCCCGCATGAACTGAAAACCCAGACAGCACCAGACGCTAGTCAGGCGAGCGAGCTTTGAACCAGGTGTAGCCGACTGTAAACAGAAAATTCGACACGAGCTGCGGATTCTCCGCGCCCAAATTTGCGTTCGAGATGTGCACCCAACGCGTTTCCAGCGTGAGCGCGCGGGTGTGATTGCGACGCGTGAAGATGTGAACGCCGACGGAACCACCGGGCATGAAATTCACCCTGGACGTCTTGCCGGGTGGCACGTTCGATGCGCTGACAATCCCGCCGGCGGAGAGAAGCATGTACGGAGTGATTCTCGAATTCCCTGTGAAATTCCACTTCCCGATCACCGGTGAGAAGCTGCCTCCGTACACTGTCTGCCCCCGCTGAAAGACCAGAAAGACAGGCATGAACTCCGCGGCGTACTCGAAATTTCCGCGGACCCAACCCCGCAGATGGTCACGAGTCAATACGCGGCCGGCACGGCCCCCGGCCAAAAAGAATTGCGTGTTGGAAGCCGCAAATAACCCGGTACCACCGCCGGCGTAGACTCCCAAATCCCATGTGCCGCGCGGCAGGGCGCCCGAGCGCAAGTCCTGGGCCAGTGCCGGACCAGCAATGAGAAGAACCAGGATCGCCGCAGAGAAAAGTCTCCTTGGCCGGCGTAAAGAACCGACTATTAAACTGTACATACATTGTAGATGCTCGAATCCCTCTCGAGTTGCCGCCTTTTCTTGCGTCCTCCCGATTCAAAGCCCGCACCCTTCAAAAACCGAAGGATGCACCCTTAAAATCTTAGGGCGCTCACCGGCGCGGCGTGGAGGGTGCACCACCCCCCCTCACGACCAATTCTTTCATCCGTCCTCCGCTGCGCCGCCAAACGGTTGTCAGTTCCGCGCCGGCCCTCATCCTGAATTCCGATTCTGTTTCATCACGCCCTTCGGTGAGATTGAAACCCGTCTGTCACTAAGTCCTGCATACGTCTTACTGTTTGACGCGTGTCGCCGGAAGAGCCCTTCCAAGCCCTCGCCTGGGCTATGCAAATAACATGAAGGATCAGAAGCAACGGCACGATGAACGTCGGAACCAGGCTTAATGGCAGCACCGTCATGGCGACCATCGAAGTGCCGTACGGGCTAAGCAGGCGGGCAGTCGTGCCGAGGCCCACGGCCACCACCAGGTCGGCAATTCCAAGCACTTGCCAAAGAATAAAGATATTGCGATGACTGGGATTGGCAAGCTTCCATGCTACGAGGGAAGCTGTCGCCCCGATGGCCATGTCGCCATATCCTGCGGGCAGCGCAAATATTGGCGGAAGGACGCCATACGCCTGCAATACGACGAATACGAACCCCAGAATTCTCCAGGACTGCACAAATGTCAAAGTGCGCGGGTTCAAAGACAACGCGAACTGCCGAAATTTCTCTGAGGTGGCAAACCACAGCGAGAACAAGAAAATCGGTGTCAGTGCAGCCAGCGCAACCGCAAGTCCGACACGATTCGAATCATTCTTGAACAGATGTAGGGCCGAAGCGGAGAAAACAAAGATGAACCAGACGGCGATCAGCCCCGCGGTGAGTTTTCCATAGCTTTTCATATCGAGTCTCCTTGAGTCGTGACTAGGCCTGTTACTTGATTCGCGAGTTGCAGAAGGTTCTTCCAAGCCTGCTCCCCCACCCGACGGCGCAAGCGCGATTGAACTTTCTCCCAGACCGGCAGAGCACGGTTGAGTTGCGCCTCTCCGGCTTTGGCCAGACGCAGCCATCGTTCTCGCCGGTCTTCGCCACGACGCTCTGCGATCCAGCTCTGTCGGCTCATGATTTGCAACGTTCGAGTAAGGGTTGTGCTGTCCATCGCGAGCATTTCGCCCAACCGGCCCTGCGATACTTCTCCGCTACGCGAGAGCACTTGCAGGATTGTGAACTGAGTAGCCCGCAGCCCAAACGGACGGAGCGCCTGCTCATAGACCTGAGTGAGCGCCCGCGACGTCCGGCGGAAGGTGCCACACATGCACGGCAGTGTCGGCAAGAGTGATTGGCTCATACCCAGATAGATGCATATACATACACTCCGGATGCACAAAATCCTTCACGGGAGCTAGGGGTCAGGTAGAGAACCCCGTCGAATTGTTGACTGCGCACGGCGGTTTCAGTAGTCTCTCGCCGCGCATCTACTGGCAGCCACATTCCGCGCTCTTCATTTTTCCCTGACGCGAAGGTTCGGGCGAATCCGGGAAGGAGCTTTGACTTGGCAAAGAGACCGCTTTCGAAGTCACCGCGCGGCATATCACGCCGCGACTTCGCTCGCACCGCTGCACTCGCGGCAGCAGCAGCAGCGATCAAGCCGGGCGACATTCTCGCGCAGACCGCTGCGGTGCCAACCGCGCAAGCATCCTCGGCGGAATCGAAGCTTTCTCCTGCGAGCCAGGCTGAAGTCGATGCCAAGGTTCGGGCTATCCTCGCCAAATACGGGAACCGGCTTAGCGAACAACAAAAGACGGACATTCGGCGGCTGGTTACGGAAGGACAAAAATCGCTGGATAAGTTGCGTGCTTTTCCGCTGGAGAATGCTGACCAGCCGGCTCTGGTTTTGAAACTTGTCCCTGACCTCGGACGGACGCGCTGAGGAAGGATTCTCCGATGCTCGGTGAAGACATCCTTTATCTTTCTGTGTGGGAACTGAGCCGGCGAATCCGGACGAAACAGATATCGCCCGTCGAGCTTGCCGAGAGCTATCTTGCTCGAAGCGAGCGGTTGAATCCCCAACTAAACGCCTACGCCACGCTGACGCGCGATCTCGCGCTTGAGCAGGCGCGTGCCGCGGAGAAAGAAATTGCGGCGGGCAAGTATCGCGGGCCGCTTCATGGCATCCCGTATGCGGCAAAGGACCTGCTGGCCGTCAAGGGCTATCCCACCGCGTGGGGCGCGCGGCCGTACGCGAAGCAGACATTCGATTTCAACGCCACCGTGATTGAGCGCTTGAACCGCATTGGCGCGGTGCTGATCGGCAAAGCGGCCATGATCGAGTTGGCGGGCGGCATGGGTTATCGCTTCGCTTCGGCATCGCTCTCCGGTCCCGTAAAGAATCCGTGGAATGAAGGCTGCTGGACTTGCGGGTCCTCGAGCGGTTCCGGTGCCATTGTTTCCGCCGCGCTTGCTGCTTTCGCGATTGGAACCGAAACGTGGGGATCGATCATTTGTCCGTCTGCTTTCTGCGGCATCACCGGCGTTCGCCCCACATTTGGACGCGTTAGCCGGCACGGAGCGATGGCCCTGGCTTACTCCATGGACAAGATCGGGCCGATGGCGCGCGCGGCGGATGACTGCGCGTTGATCCTCGCCGCGATTGCCGGCCACGATCCCAAAGATCGCAGTTCTCTTCCGCAGGCCGAGGCCTCTTTGCAATACTCCCCCCTCCCGAATTTCTCCCCGAAGATCGGCTGGCTCACAAATGCGTGGGAGAAGGTCGATGCGGATGTGGCCAAGGCCACCGATGCCGCTGTCGCGGTGCTCAAAAAGAACGGCGCACGCTTCAGCGATGCGAAGCTGCCCGAAGGCCCATACGAGCCGGCAGCCAACATGATCGTTGCCGTCGAAGGCGCTGCCGCGTTTCGCTCGCTGATCGAATCGGGGAAAGTGGCCGACTTGGCCGATCCGCTCGGCAAGATCAATGGATACGTGAGCGAGCAAATTTCCGCTTCGGATTACATGCGCGCCCTTCAGATCCGCGGCATTCTCCAGCAGAAGATCGACGCGCTGTTCAACGAATTCGATCTTCTCGCGGCGCCTTCTCTCCCGATCGCCGCTACCACGCTCGACACCAATCTCGAAACCGACCTGAACTTTTCCGATCCGCTCGGCGCGATCGGCAACCTTTGCGGCCTTCCCGCAATCAGCGTCCCTTGCGGATTCACGAGCAAGAAACTTCCGCTTGGGATTCAGTTTCTCGCGCGGTTGCGGAACGATCGCGTGGTCGTGTACGCCGGGAAGCTGTTCCAGGAGCATACTGACTGGCACACCAAGCGCCCTCCGATTTCCTGAAGCAGCAATCCGATGGAAAAGCAGATCCCTCGCTCCGCTCGGGATGAAAATATGAAAGCGCGACTCCTGCCGTCAGCGTAGGCTGGCGGTAGAGATCCCTTTTAGGAAAGGAAAGGAGTCGCGCATGAAGGAATATATCGCATTTGACAGTCACAAGCGCTACA
>JBARRP010000310.1:0-75137 GCA_049644285.1 Candidatus Acidiferrales bacterium
CAACGTGTTCAAGCAGTTCGGGAACCTTCCGGCGCAACTGCTTCATTACGCAATTCGCGCTCTGATCTGGGTTAGTCGGAGAGTATCCCGCGGAGAGAACGGATTGCCGTTGATTACCTGTCTTGACAAATGCCTTCAGAAATTTCAGTTCCTTCGGGGTCAACATTGGCTGCCCACGCCGCTTTTTTCGGCTTGGTCTTTCCTCGGGCATCGGTCGCTCCTCATGGACGCCAGACTTGCCGATCGCAGTTTGCCCTCCTTGTCATCGGAATCTGCTGTCTTGGAGTACAAGGTCCCTACGCTCCAGATGGCCGATGATTTGTGGAGTCCTCGGGCTCTGAAATCACTGTAAACTTTACAGTGTCCCGACCTGTGGACCGCTTCTTCACATTCCCTCGGTTTGTACTTTGATCGTCTGCTCATCGGTCTGCAGGATCCATTGTGTTAAGGCTTCCCAGACCTGAATGCGACTCCCCGGCTTGACCTCGATGTCGAAACCAAGCGACCGAGCCAGCTTTTTCTTCGCCTCGCACATGCTTTCGTAGACCGCTTCGGGCAGGGCAATCGACCACGTCTTGAATCTTTCCTGCGGTAACCCAGTTTTCTTTTCAAGTGCCGCCCTGACCACATGTTTGAAATCCTTGGCTGGAAGAGTGGCTGCTTTTTCGATCCATTCGTCGCTCTTGCGATCCTTCTCAGAGAGGTAGGTCAGCACATGAGCGTTTCGCTCGGCCAATCCGCTTCAACTTTTCCTCGGGTACGCCCTCAAGGGCTCGTACGCTACGGACCGCCGAGAAAGCGGCTGACATGCTCTCCCCCAATCTTGCATTCATCCAAGAGTGCATGGTTCGGAAGCCTAAGGCCTCGTAGGCCTGGGTATCGATTATCTTGCGGATCAGTGAGCCTAGCCGGAGCCAATTCGACCTCATCTCCCCGACAATGCGGACCACCTTTCTGTCCATTGCCTCGGCTTCGGCTTTCGTCGCTTTTGGCCGACGAACGGGCTTGGGAAATTTGGGCAACTCCAATATTGGAGTGCTATGTCGCTGTTTTTTCATGTACGTAGCTCGCGCTCATTCGAGAGTTCATGGTCATGGCCTAACTCCGGGTTGATACCTCCATAGCCAAACGCTGAAATCGCGTCTGCAACTCCTTTCTTTTGTGTGGGCGTGTTAACGATATTTGCGCAGTCCTGGACGTCCCTTCGTACTTTGCGCATACGGCAGGTCCGGCCGCAGTACATTGCTCCCCGTCTCTTGCCAACCAGGGACGTGCCGCAGCCACGGCAGACGCCCAGTTTGTGATCGATACCATCCCGGCAGGCGCGCGAGCACCACAAGCCCGGCTCAGCCGCGGATCGTCCAGCGAATCAGGCCGATAACCGTGCCACATCGATCGCACACGTCACTGACATACACGCCGTGTGTGCGCAATAGTCGGCGGCTCTGTTCTTCATTGAGCCGCACGAAAACCTCCAATTGGTGAGATGTGAAAGATTCGACCGCTAATAGCAGTCGTTTTGCTTGGGGATCGGGAGCGAGACAGAAAGTTCGATACGTGTCAACGAAGGGGAGCCAAATTTTTCCTCCATTCTGGCGTGATAAGACCCCGTCCCCCCTAGGTTTTTTGTAACGATGTGATTCCATGGGAGTTCCTCGGTGGGGTCGGGCAAGGATGTGATTCTTCTAGAGATGCAACTAGAGGTGAGAAGTTGGATGTTAGAGGTTAGAAAAAGAGCTGACTCGGGAGCGCGTGGGAAGGATTTGATTGTGTGGCGGCGATTCACGGGGCACGATAGCATTGGAGTACACAGCCGTCAAATGGGTACTTGTGTAGAACGGGCGCTATTCAGACGGCGCATCCGTCACTGCGAAGCAGCCTCCTGCGATAAGTCAACTGGAGTGGAAGCCTTCACGGTAGGAACCTGAGCTGCAGTGCTTAAGAAAATCACAAGATTTTTCCCTTCCCCGCGGGCGGCCGAAGGAGCAACTATTGCCTCATATCCCGCCTCGAGCGCTTGCTTGCCGACCTGCCTGGTGACGGCAACTTCGTCCCCAACGATGGCAGCCGCGCTAATTTGCAGCTTTTCCAAGACCTTTGCGTCTGTAAGGTCGAGCACGCGACTTGAAGTCAGCTCAAGTTCGTAGGCCCACCAGTCATCAGGCCCGTATTCCTCTGGGTTGATACCGCGCGCCTTCAGGCCTTTTGCGATCTCCGCAACGGCAGTAACTTTCTCGAAAGACGCGTACAAAATGCCTTTCGTGCCGGGCAAATTGTAACGGCCGCCGTTCAGTTCACTGCCTCGGCTCGAGAGAGGATCAATCCCCTTATGGACCACTCGGTAGACTGTCGCAGACACGACCGAGCGGGGCGCGTCATGCAAGTCCGGCAACTAGACGTAAACTCCTTCTCGCACCGCCTGAATGTCTGCAGTGACGCGGTCAAATTCCCCTCGAGCCAGAAGGCTCATGGGCGTGTCACCATTGAAACTGGGATTTGGATGGTTCAGGTAGCTCCGAATGGCATCGCCGTTTGGCAGACTCTCCAGCAATAATGAAACGATTTGAGAAAGTCTTTCCAGCTCTGGCTTCGGTCGGGGGCGTGTTCCCTTCATCCAGCGATGCGCCGTCCTGGTCGACACGTTTAGTATGCGACTGAGAGCTTCTTGAGAAGTACGCAGGATGCGGGCGATGCGCGGAATATCAAGGTTCATGGCGCGGCGGGGTGCAACAACGGTGGCCAAGTGGCTTAGCTGTCGACGTAGTCTGCCCGGGGATTGCTCGAAATCAACTAACATAATCACCGCATGCGAGAGCTGGTCTCGAAGAGCTTCAACGATGTCTTGGGCTTGCAAAGTTGGCATACAAATGTCAATCAAGACGACGTCAGGGTGCTCCTTTACCAGGAGGAGAGCGTCGGCGCTCGATTTGACGCCGTGTATGCGGGCAAAGCGGGCCAGCATGCCTTCGGCGGGAGGGTGGGTACCCTCCTCCTTTAGCGCGACAACTTTTGATCTGCCAGCCATACAGCTATACTACTAGGGCGAAAATGAACAGTCAAGACACTGTCCAGACACTTGGCTGGGGCTGCATCCGGCTACTCTCGGGGCCATTGTTCGGGTAGCTGGAAGATAGAGCGTAATTGGCCGCCGTGGGAGTCCATGCTTCGTGCAGACGAGGGCAGCGCAATTCGATCAAAATCGTGCAACGGGCTTTGCTCGGAAATAAAGCAGGTTAATAATGACTTTAGGATATTAAACCTCTATTATCAGTGGCGGATGGGGGAGTAATGAAGAGCTTCGATCCTAGGGCTCACGCCCCTGGGCTATTTTCTGGCACCCGCGTTAGGGGGCTCCCGCTCAGGGATTGGACTTTGCGGAAACGAGTCCGGGTTGCAGATTTTGGGGCATCGATCTGAAATCGATGCTACAATTACGTTTGTCATATTGTGTCATAATGATCGTCTTCGACGCGTCCACGTTGATCTTGATCGCCAAAGGCGAGTTGCTTGAGGTATTTCTTGCGCACATCAGCGTGCCGGTAGCGATTCCCGGTGAAGTTGCGAAGGAATGCTGCGGCTCCAAAAAGACGCTGGATGGAGTGATCATTCAAAAAGCGTTGGATGAGGCGCGAATCAAAAGGGTCGCGGTCAAGAATCGCCGCCTCGTTGCCAAACTGCAGGCAGACTTCAGCCTGGGCAGGGGCGAAGCGGAGGCCATCGCGCTTGCGCTCAATGAGAAGGCTCAGCTCCTGGGCATTGACGACAAGAATGGGTTGAACGCGTGCAAGCTACTGGGTGTCCCGTTCACCACGGCGGTGGGCATCTTGATTCGAAGCCGGGAAAAGGGATTGCTGGAAGAGCCTGAGGCCCTTGAGAAGCTTGCGTCGCTGGCGAAACACGGGCGCTATCGGGATTCAATAATCGAGGACGCGGGACTGAAATTGGAGGCAAAGCCGTGAGCAAGACGATGAGCGTTCGCATGGATCGCGAGAACTACGATTTCCTTCACGAGATCACAAAGGAAGAGGGGAGTGACTTGTCGAAAGCCGTTCGGGATATGGTGACTCGCGGAAGAATTCTGCTCGCGGTCGAGAGATACAAGAAGGGAGAGGCCTCGCTTGGCAGAGCTGCGGAGTTGGCGGGGGTGCCCGTCGGACAGATGATGACGATCCTGGCGGAATTCGGAGTCGAAAGCAGGCTGGAGAAAGAAGACTACCTGCAGGGGCTTAAGAACCTGCAGAAGGTCTGGTGATTTGCTCTAAGTTGCTGGTTTCCCTCGGCTCCGGCAAGTTATAGCAGAGTTGACCGAAGAGCTTCAAGTCTTGCCGTGTGTCATTTTTTCGGCGGCGGCAAAAGATTCTTGAGGACGGACGCCAGTTGTTCAGCAAGACGGCCCGTCTTGGCAACTGATTCGAGTTGCCGGTTGATGTCCTCGGCATCACCCCGCTTGCGAACGCGGACAGCGCAGACGACTACAACATGATGTTCAGGGTAAATGCGGTAAACGACGCGATGGTTTCCGAATGGGTGCTTCCAATAGCTCGCGAGGGAGCCGCGCAATGGCGGTCCGTACCCTTCCGGGTCAATGGCCAGCTTTTTCTCCAAAACCCTTCGAAGCTGATTCCGCACGCTTCCGTCGAGGTTTTTAATGTCCGCTGCGGCATGCGACGTGTATCGAAGCTCGAAGGAAGGCTTGGGAGGCGCCTGTTCTGTCGAGGGAGGTGAGGGCGAGGGCTGTTTTCGCCCTTTGCTCATTCGCCAAAAACATCTGCGGTGGTGAGCAGCCGGCCAGCGGCAAGGTCTTCATCGATGGTCTTGGACAGAGCGAGCAAGCGGTCGGTGAGTTCGCGATCCGCAAGAATCTCCAGAGTGGCAATGATCGACTCACGCTCTTTCACGAGAGCGTCCAAAAAGTCTTTGTCCACTAAGTACTTTGGAGGTTGGCGTCGATTCTCGACCAACACAACTCTGTTCGCCTTCGCTTCTTTCAAGTAATGTTTGAGCTTGTCCCGCAGGCGGGTGGCTGTGACCTTTTTGACGTCGATGAAAGCTCTCGGCATGGCGCCCTCCTAAACGTACGCTCCGCATTCATAAACGTACATTTAAGCCGGGATCCTGTCAAGCGAGATGTTGCCGCCCATTGGAGAAGGTCAGCTTGGCTCTGATCGGCTGGGCACTCAAATGCCCGAGCTAACTGCGCGTGTCACACTTGCGGCGCTTGAGTCTGAGCGTGCCTCATGGTACACTTGTGTACGCAAGTGTACGTGTGGAGGTGTTCCGATGGCAGCGGTCAAAGTGGGAATTCGGGAGTTTCGGGAAAAGCTGGCCAGCTATCTGCTGGAGTCCGATACGCCAGTGGCGATCACTCGCCACGGGGACACAGTCGGCTATTATATTCCGGCGCGCCGCAAGCGCAGCGAAGCCGAGCGTACGGCGCTGAAGGAAGCTGCCTCTCGTTTGCAGAAAATGCTCGAAGCCGAAGGCATCTCGGAAGAAGAGATCGTCGCGGATTTCAAGCGCTGGCGTGCCGGCAGGCATAAGTGAATCTCCGCAAAGGGCTGGTCCTCGATGCCAACATCCTGCTTCGGGCGGTATTCGGTTCTCGGGTAAGACAACTGCTGGAGACCTACGAAGATGTAGCTGGTTTCTACAGTCCCGATGTGTGCTTCGAGGAAGCCCAAGAATACATCCCTGATGTTGCCAAACGTCGCAGGGTCGATTCTTCGCTTGCAGTGTCGGTGCTTGAGCAAGTGCGCGGCATGGTGGTGGCGGTGGACAGAAGCCTGTACGAGAGTCACGAGAAGCTTGCCCGCGAGCGAATCCAGCGTCGGGACCCGGACGACTGGCCGGTGGTGGCAGTTGCGCTGCTGTTAGACGTACCCGTGTGGACGGAGGATCAGGATTTTTTCGGAAGCGGAATTCCGACTTGGACTACGGATCGAGTGGAGTTATACCTGCGAGGCTCTGCGTAGAGCGCTGAAGCCTCACGTCAGGCCCGACACACATCGTCGGGCGGGGACCCTTCGGCAGAGCTCAGGGCAAGCGGTGAGCTACAACTAGGTGTTGAGTGTGAGGGAGGGCCGAAGTTCGCGGACATTGCCCAGATCCTCGAGGGCATGCACACGTTCGATGATTGCTTCTGTGCGGTCAGCGCCGAGTACCGGCGCCATCAGGTCCCGCGCCTTCGCGTTTAAGCCATCCGTATTCAGGGGGTTTTCCCTCGAGCCGGGGGCGTAACGGGTAAATTGGCTCACGGTGCGGCCATCGCGAAGGGTTACCTCGACGAAGCCGCTGCGTGGCGCGTCCGGATCCATCAGGTTTCGATCGGCCACCAGTTCGACGCGATCCTGCACGGCGCGTATTTGCGGGTCCGCCATGCGCTCGTGGGAGTGGCTGCTCGAGAAAGAGACGGCGCCATCGACCAAAGCCAAGGCAATGATGTACTGGCAGTTGACGTCGGGCATGGAGCTGTTATCGACGATACGCGCACCATCTTCCGGCAGCCTGACGACGATGCGCTTTACATTGTCGACGAGCAGGCCGTTCTCCCGGCGGAGTTTGAGGAATGCGTCCAAGGGAGCTTGGATGGGATAGCCCACGGGATACGCTTTGATGGCCGTTTCCGTGACAAAAAACCGGCTGCCCAGACCCGCCACCATCTCCTCCGGCTGCGGTTGGGGGGAAAGGGCCTGGAGCACGTTGTGCTCGCAATCCAGCACGTCCCGGACACCGGTAAACCCGGCCTGGACCATGATGGCTGCGGTGACCCCATTGCGGGCGCCCATCCCGGCAAAGTCGAAGGCTTTTTCTACGTGCTCAGTATCCTGGGTCCAGCTCCAGATGCCGGACACCTGCTGTGCGGCATAGGAGAGGGCATAGCGGATCCCGGCTTCATCCAAGCGAGCCAGGGAGGCTGCGGCCGCAACGCTGCCGAACGTGGAGCCGGTGCCCTCGGCGCTGCGGTGAGTGGCACGCACCAAGTCTGGTCCCAGAGCCAGGAGAAAACGACAACAGAGATCGTAGCCCAGCGTTACTGCCCTGAGCAGCTCCATTCCTGAGCGGCCTTCCCTTTCCGCCATGGCCAGCGCGGCTGGAACTACGGAACAACCGGGATGCGCTTTTGTTAGTAGCTCGACGTCATCTGTTTCGTCGGCGTGGCTGAACATGCCGTTGGCCAGAGCGGCGTTGACGGCGGACGTCATGATGTCCGTAGTGAGGATCGAAGCCTCTGGAACGCCGCCTTGTGCTCGCGCGTAACGGATCGCCATTTCCCCGGGCTTGAGACGGGCTCCGGAAACCATCGCCGCTAGCGTGTCCAGGATACGATGCTTGCCTTCCCGCGCGACCGCCGGCGGGAGAGTTCGGTTCCGGGCTTCCACCATATAGCGCGCTAGACGTCCGGTGATATCGGCACTCGCCGCCGTCGGAGGCGTCTTCCGAGAGCCCTGACTGCGGGGAAGCACTGAGCCCGCCGCGCTCTTGGCCGGGAATGCCGCGGCCGCGATGAATCCGCCCACACCCTGCAACATCCGGCGCCGCGTCAGGACTGCGCCGTCGCTTTCCGAAGGCATGTCGCCGCGATTGTCGCCCACGTCGTCCTCCTCATTCCTCGTGAGATTCAAGTGACTTTGCTTGCTCCTTGAGAAAAATCTCGACGCCGTTTGTGGTCCACACCGCGATGCCAGTTCCGAAGAAATCCGCATCTTCGGTCCATACCCCACATGCTAATGCAAGTGCCGTGGCCAGTGCCGGCCAACAAGGTTCCGAAGGCGATGAAGACGATTGTACCTGGGAAGCTGATGGGTATAGACTTCAGCGCACAAGATAGGCTGAGCGGGGCATTGCCAAATGTCCACTGGACTCAGGATCAAAGTAAACGATCGTTTATGGCCGGTTGCCTCCAGTCCAGATACGCCTCTATTGTATGTCCTTTCAAACGAACTGCTGCTACAAGGACCGCGATTTGGTTGCGGTCTAGCGCAGTGCGGCTCCTGCTCGGTGCTCGTTGACGGCGTTGAAATGCGTTCGTGCGTGATTCCGGTTATGGCTGTCGCAGGCAAGTCGGTGACGACGCTCGAGGGGCTCCCGGCGCTCTACGCAAAGCAGAAAGGACTTTCGAAGCCGCCCGCGCTGCATCCAGTGCAGCAGGCATTCATCGACGAGCAGGCGCTGCAGTGCGGCTACTGCTACAACGGCATGATCATCAAGGCCGCCGAGCTCTTGTCGAAAGTCCCGCAACCCAGCGAAGCGCAGATCCGATCGGCGATGAATGGTCATTTGTGCCGCTGCGGGACGTATCCACGAATCCTGAAGGCGATCGTGCGTGCTTCGCAGACGACGTGAGGTGCACCGAAATGAGCAGCGCGTTCCAGGCTACGACGTTTCCCCGGCGTGATCTGCTGAAAGCCGGTGGAGCGCTCATCATCGGTTTCAGCTGCGCCGGCCCGTTCTTCGCTCAGGAGGAGGATGCGGTCGGATTCGTCGCCGGGCCGGACCAACCCGATCCGAACCGGCTGGACACGTGGCTTGCGATCCACGCCGACAACACCGCGACAATCTTCATTGGCTTCGTCGAACTCGGGCAGGGCGCCTCGACAGCGCTGCTGCAGCTCGCTGCGGAGGAACTCGACCTGGAGATGTCTCAGGTGAAGTCGGTCAGGGTGGAAACGCACTCGGCGCCTAATCAGGGTGGGACGGTGGCAGGCTCCGCGATTATGAGGGGCGGACCGCGGGTCCGGGCTGCCGCCGCCGAAGCACGGCTGGCCCTGCTCACACTCGCATCGAAGAAGTTGAACGCGCCGGTGAGCCACTTGGCGGTGTCGAAGGGGGTCGTCTCCGTCGTCGACAACCCGAAACAGTCGGTCACGTATGGCGAACTCGTGGGCGGCAAGCCGTTGGGCGTCCCGTTTACGGGAAAAGCTCCGCTGAAGCCGGCGAGCACGTACACAATCGTTGGTACGCGGGTGCCGCGGATTGATGTCCCTGACAAGGTCAGCGGCAAATACGTTTACATGCAGCACGTGCGCGTGCCGGGCATGCTGCATGGGCGCATCGTGCGGCCGCGCGGGCAAGCCGCGTACGGAGCCGGAGCCCGGGTGGTGGAGATCGACGAGGGTTCGATCCGCAACGTTGCGGGCGCTCAAGTCGTGCGCAAGCGCGATTTCGTCGGCGTAGTCGCCCCGACGGAATGGGATGCTGTCCGTGCGGCGGAGCAATTGAAAGTCACCTGGGACACGACGCCTTCTCTGCCTGGCAACGCTGGCCTGTACGAGAAAATGCGGACCGAAAAGACGACTGACACGGTAATGCTGGAGAGAGGCGACGTGGCATCGGCGCTTGGCCGCGCCGCGCATGTCATTTCTCAGACTTATCGTGGTCCCTACCAATCACACGCACCCTTTGGCCCGAATTGCGCGCTCGCCGACGTCAAGGCGGACTCCGCGCTGGTGATGTGCTCGACGCAGAACATCTACGACACGCGGGGGAAGGTTGCCAAAGTGCTGCGAATGCGGGTCGACAAGGTTGGGATTCGGTACTACGAGGGCGCTGGCACTTTCGGCCACAGTTGCTATGACGATGCGGCACAAGCGGCGGCCATCCTGTCACAAGCGGTTGGGAAGCCGGTGCGGGTACAGTTCATGCGCTGGGACGAACACGGTTGGGACAATTACGGCCCCGCTCATCTCGCTGAGGTCCGCGCTGGAATCGATGGCGATGGCAATATCGTGGCGTATGAGTACCACGGATCCCAACATATTTGGATGAGGACCGAAACTTCCGAGCAGCTCGCGCTCGGAACGGCCGCAAGCGAGAATGAAACTGCCGCATCCCCTGGCCGGCCGCGGGGGGCCTCGCAGACGGTGATGCCATGCAATCTAGGCGGGATGTATGACATCCCGAACATGCGTCTGGTGAATCACCGCGTGCCGGGCCATGGATACCTTAAGGGACAGTCGCTGCGCTCGCCGCTCGATGTCTCGTTTTCCTTCGCCTCGGAACAGGCGATCGACGGCCTTGCTCATCTGGCGGAGATGGATCCGTTCCTGTTCCGGCAGCGCAACATCAAGGGCGCGCGCTGGCTGGAAGTTCTCAACGGCGTCGCGAAGGCCGCCGGGTGGACGCCCCGGAAAGCGGCATCGAGCTTGTCGGACGCGAAAGTCGTAAAGGGGCGAGGAATTGCGCTCGGTACTCATCTCACGTCGTACGGCGCCGCGGTTGCCGAAATCGAGGTCGACAAGGAAACCGGCCGAATTGTCGCAAAACACATGTACGGAGCGCTCGACGCGGGTCTTGCCGTCAATCCGGGTTTCGTTGAAAACCAAATCACCGGAATGCTGGTTCAGGCCACAAGCCGCATGCTCAAGGAGGAAGTGACGTTTACGAAGACGAACGTCACGAGTCTCGACTGGGACAGTTACCCCATCCTGCGCTTTGAGGAATGCCCGGAGGTGACCGCGATTGTCGTGCAGCGGCTGGACGAGAAATCGGACGCCGCCGGTGAAGAAATGTTGGGGCCAGCGGCCGCGGCGATCGCCAACGCTTTTTTCGACGCCACAGGCGAGCGGCTCCAGGAATACCCGCTCACACCGAATCGTGTTCTGGCCGCGCTCGGCCGCACCTAAATCAGATGGGCGTTGAAACCATGCAAGGTGCAAGGGTTCTACCGGCAGGAGGGTTCTCGCGGAAGAGTTTACACCGCTTCATGGCGGTCACTTGTTGTTACGCGGATCGTCGGCCGGGTTGACGAAAGTCGTTCCAGTCGGCCCCACTGCGGTGCATTCGACGATCGCCTCCTGCTCCCTGGTACCAGCAAAGTGAGCGGCGCCAGCGGGCTCTGTGTAGTGGCTGCCCGGCGGGAGAGCCTTCAGGTCCCCCTCGCTGCGGATGCTTCCATAACCGAAGAACCAAAGTCCGGAGAGCACAAAGCAAGAGCGATCATCCGGGTGCGAATGCGGTGGAATGACCGTGTTTGGCGGTGCTTTGAACACTAACGAGTACAGTTCCTTCTGCTTGCCGTCCCCAGTCAAAAAGACGGTCTCTAAACCGGGACGCATCGCTGATCCGGGTTGCCTGGTTGGCGTCTTAGGCCAATTCATCTCCGGCAAGGTTGTGCGCACGGGCAGTAGCTTCGTCTGCTGCGCGACAACGGTGAGCGAAATGATCATCAGCAGCAGGCCAACAGCGGCACGGAAGTGAAAACGTTTCCTCATGCTTTCCTCCTTGGCCAGGATTTCCTTTTTGAATCCGATGGCAGGCGGCATTCTACACGGGTTGCCTTGTCTCCGGAGCCTTTTTGGTCGCGCTCGCCGCTGAAAGGAAATGGATCTGCCGCAGGACTTACCGTCCGGCCCTTAGTGCGTGGCACCAGGACCAACCGACCTGAATTTGCACGTGAAGAAAACCAAAGGCGCTCCGATCATGCAGGCGCAGCCCAGCAGCCAGAAACAATCGAGAAAGCCAAGAAATGCCGCTTGCTGGTGGATCATTTGCGCCAATTGCGCTTTCGCGTGCAACGCCGCGTCCGGGGCCGTGAAGCCGTGCGTCATAAAATATCGCGACAACGCGCCGAGTGTTTCTTGATAGAGCTGCTGGAATGGAGTGGCGTGAGCAACCAGAACCGACTGGTGATACTGCGTTCGTCGCGCAAGAACGCTTGTAACGAACGCGATACCAACGCTTCCCCCTTGGTTCCGGAACAGATTGGTAAGACTCGAAGCTTTGTTGTTTTTATTCTTTGGCAAGAAGGAATAGGCCAGTTGGCTCACCGGCACAAACAGCGGGGCAATCCCAAGCCCCTGGATGGCCCGGGCAAGAGCGACATGCTTGTAGTCGGTACCTAATTTAGATCAATGCCGGCGTAATACCACATGGCAATGGCAAAAATGATGTATCCAGTGAAAATGAGTGGCTTAATCCCAACTTTCGGCAGGATCTTCACGATCAGCGGAGCCAGGGCCACGATGACGAATGCGCCAGGTCCAAGAACGAGCCCTGCATCGGTAGCGGTGTAGCCGTACAGGCTCTGGAGCATCTGGGGGATCAACACCGTGGACCCGAACAGAGCAAAGCCAAAAAGGAAATAGTAAACGTTGGCGATGGCAAAGTTCCGGTCTGCGAGCAGGCGAATTTCGACCACGGGGTCGGGATGGCGCCACTCCCAGAAGACAGCCGCAATCAGCGCCACGAGCGCAACGGAGAAGAAGAAAACAATGAAACCGCTTTCGAACCAGTCTTCGGTTTGTCCGCGATCCAGAACGACCTCCAGACACGCAAAGCCGAGAGCCACGAGAAGAATACCGAGGCCGTCAATCTGAAGCCTCCCACCTTTGCGGGCCGCCGCAACTTCGCGCGTGAACTCCGGCGGGTCGGAGACGAACCGGCTGGTGAGAATCAGGGACAAAATCCCGATGGGAATGTTGATGAAGAAGATCCACCGCCAACTCCAGTTGTCTGTGATCCACCCACCGAGCGGCGGGCCGATTACAGGGGCAGTCACGATGGCCATGCTGTAGAGAGCGAAAGCGGCGGGTCGCTTCTGCGGGGGGAACGTGTCCACGAGAATGGCCTGCTCGACCGGAGCGAGGCCACCGCCTCCGACGCCCTGCAGAACGCGAAAGAAGATGAGCAAGCCCAGCGAGGGAGCGAGGCCACACAGCAGAGAGCTCAACGTGAAGAGGACGACACAAAGCGTGTAGTAGCGTTTCCGCCCGAACACGCGGCTCAACCAGGCGGAAAGCGGAAGTACGACGGCATTGGATACCAGATAGCTTGTCAAGACCCAGGTGCTCTCGTCATAGCTAACGGCGAGGCCGCCGGCAATATGGGGTAAGGCGACATTGGCGATGGCCGTGTCAAGTAGTTCCATGAAGGTCGCGAGGGTAACGGTGACGGCGATGAACCAGGGATTGATGCCGGGCCGTGTTGCGGCCACATTGGGAACGGAAATGGAAGCAGCGGCAGCGCTCATTCGGGTGCCTGGCTGCTTGGATGCAACAAGAGACCGTTCGGTCTCATCTAATATCTGGTACAATGCAATAAGCGACCAGTCGGTCGCAGAGCTGGTTAGGGGGACTTAATGCGCAAAGGCGAGCGGACCCGGCAAGAAATCATTCGCAAGGCGGCGCCCATCTTCAATCAGAGAGGCTATGACGGAGCGGCCTTGTCCGACCTCATGCGGGCGACGGGTCTCGAAAAAGGCGGGATCTACCGGCACTTCTCCAGCAAAGAGGCGCTAGCTGCCGAGGCGTTTGACTATGCCTGGCGAGAAACTTTAGGCGCACGGATCCAGGATCTGGATGCCATCTCGAATACCGTCGACAGGCTCAAGCAGTTGGTTGCGAATTTTGTTGAGCGGCGCGGAATTATTCCCGGCGGGTGTCCATTGCTCAACACCGCGATCGATACCGATGACGGAAATTCTGTACTGCGCGAGCGTGCGCGCAAGGCGTTGCGTGGCTGGCAGAGCTACATTATTTCGATGATCCGTACCGGAATCAAAGCGCGGGAAATCCGCCCCAGAGTCGACGCAAAGAAGCTGGCGACTCTCATCATTTCTTCGCTCGAGGGCGGAATCATGCTCTACCGCCTTGAACGAAATGAGGAAGCGCTGCGCGCCGTCCAAGCCCATCTCGACAGCTATCTCGAAACGGAAGTGCGCCTTCCGGCTAAGTAACCAATGGGGATTCGAGGCCGCGCGCCATCTCGCAGCGGTCGGTAACCCCGTGCCGGCACCCCGATACGGGATTGGTGCACCCGCTCGGCAGCGGGCGTGATGCTGAGCGCGTTGCACGCAAGCGTCGCTAACTCGAACAGCGGCGGAAAGCCGGCACAGCGGGGGATCGAGAAGATCACCGAGGAGCTGCTGGCCCTGCTGCCTGCCACCCAGGAGAGGAAACATGACGATTAGCAAGGTCGAGATCCCTCGGAAGTGCGGAGGCTCGCGAAGAACAACGGAAAAATGACGACAAGGAGAAATCCATGGGGAAGCTTGAAGGGAAAATTGCGCTCGTTACTGGTGGCAATAGCGGCATCGGTCTTGCGACGGCGAAGCAGTTTGTGAACGAGGGCGCGTACGTCTTCATAACGGGGCGCCGTGATCCGGAATTGGCTGCGGCGGTAAAGGAGATCGGAAGAAATGTCACCGGCGTACAAGGCGATGTGTCGAACCTTGACGATCTTGATCGCCTGTTTGCGCAAATCAAGGTGGAGAAGGGCAAGCTCGATATCGTGTTCGCGAATGCCGGTGTTGCGAAGTATGCCCCCTTCGGCAAGATCACTGAGGAGATCTATGACTCGATCTTCGACATCAATGTAAAAGGCCTCCTTTTCACGGTGCAGAAGGCGCTTCCGCTGCTGCCGGATGGCGCCTCTATCATCCTGAATGCGTCGATCGTCGCCAGTAAAGGATTGTCGGCGAATAGTGTTTATAGCGCCACCAAAGCCGCCGTGCGATCATTCGCGCGGACATGGACAACCGACTTAAAGGATCGCCGCATTCGCGTGAACGCGGTGAGCCCAGGCTCCATCGACACGCCCGGACTGAGTGACCTGCTGGCTTCCACAGAGACGGGCCAGCAACGCTTGAAGATGATTTCCAACGGTGTTCCCCTCGGCAGGCTCGGTACTCCCAATGAGATCGCGAAGGCCGTCGTGTTTCTCGCATCCGACGACAGCAGCTACATCACTGGAACGGAATTGTTTGTGGATGGCGGTTTCGCACAAGTGTAGGCCGTTCCAAACGCAAGACCAAGACAAGGACCTCTGCCGCCCGCCTTAGCGGGCTCCGGGCGACGCACAAGGCGAGGTGCGGGCAGCGATTCGCATTGTTTGACGCGGCTGACTGGCGAGGATTAGACTACGCGGAAATTCGTCATCGAGACTGGGGCACATTGCGCGCGGAGGTGTCATGCGATGCTTATTACGAAGAGATTGAACACCCCTGTTGCTCTGTTCGCCGGACTCTGCTGCGCTGTGGCTCTGGGGTTTGGCCAAACCGCGAAACTCGCAAAAGATGTGACCGCGAAGTCCGTGTCGCGCGACCAAGGCGTTCCAAGTTTCAAGTACGACGCAGCCTGGCCTAAGCTGCCGTTGCCGAACAAGTGGACGTTCGAAGGCATCACCGGATTGACGGTGGACAAAGATGATGTGGTCTGGGTACTTGACCGTCCCGGCGACTTCGATATGGATCCTATATTCCATGTCCCGGAAAAGACGGAGAATTACGCTTCGCTGAACCCGCCTACTGCAATGTGCTGCGTGAAGCCGCCGGCGGTATTCGCTTTCGATCAGGAAGGCAACCTCGTGCGGAGCTGGAACCCAGTCGATGCAGCCAGCCAGGCACTTCATCTGATCATCGCGGATCAAGAGGGCAACATCTGGATCGGTTCGAGCACCCTTCGGAAGTACACAAAGGATGGGAAACTCCTCGGCGAGATTGCTCGCGTGCCGGAGACAAATCCCAAGCCGGGCCAATATCCTCCCGATACACAAATGGTGGTTGGGAATATCGAAGGCGGTGAATTCGATGAGGGTGGCAGGGAATTGTTCTTCAGCGACAACTATTTGAAGGGACGCGTGCTGGTCTATGACATGGATACGCTGAAATTCAAGCGGGGTTGGGGCGCGTATGGGAAACCGTTGAGTGAGATCAACACGAATCCGACCGAAAAATACGACCCGAAGAATCCTCCTGCTAAGGATTTCATGGGCCACCTGACGTTATCGGTTTCCCGCGATGGGTTCGTTTATGCCGCCGATCGCCAGGACGATCGGGTGCAGGTATTCACGAAACAGGGCAAATTCGTGAGGGAATTCCAGGTGGCGCCGGAGACACTCGATCGCGGCTCGACCGGCGGCCTGACGTTTTCACCGCCACCCGACCAGCGCTTCATTTACATCTCCGACATCATGAACAACGTGGTGTGGATCGTGAACCGCGAGGATGGCAAGGTTTTGGGCCACTTCGGCTTCTTCGGTCACAGTGGCGGCGGCTTCCACTGGCTTCACATGGTCGCGACGGACTCGAAAGGGAACGTCTATACCGGCGAAGTGGATACCGGGAAGCGGGTGCAGAGGTTTTTGGTGCAGCGGTGAACGACTCCATAGGGTGCTTCAAGGGCAATGTCCCGCGCCGCAATCTCGCTTATCGACGTCATGGATATCCTCGAGCCGCAGGGGAATGAATCCATCACGATTCGGCATTTGGACCTTCGGCAGACTCTTGGCGTCGATCACGTCGCTCTCTTTGATGATGTCGTTGCGATAGAGCACGAAGGCGGTGAGAGCGTAAAGCTCGTTCGCGCTCAGTGATCCTCCCTGGTTTGGAGGCATGGCGCGGTTGATATAGTCCCAGACCGTCGTTGCAAACGGCCAGTAACTCCCGATGGTCCTGACGGGGTAAAGGGTGTTGAGCGTGCCTTTGCCTCCCAGCAGATGGGGAGCGAGTTGGCTCCCTTCCGCAGTCGGCCCGTGGCATGCCGCACACTTCTTCGCATAAATAGCAGCGCCTTCCTTTGCAGTTCCGCTCCCGGGAGGAAGTTCCTTCCCCTCGGGACCGATGGAGATGTCCCAGGCACGGATTTCTTCCTTGGTTGGGGTCCGGCCCACGTTGCTGTAAGCGGGCGTTTGCGCGAGCGCAGCGCCGCAGGTTGCCAGGGCCATCGCCGGGACCAGAAGACTAGAGCAGCGCATTGTGAATGCTCCCATCATGGGTCACCTTCCAAGGTTGAATGGCATTGAAGTTACCCATATCCACCGTTCCGGGTGATGTTGACCGGAAATAGTCCAAGTCGACGTTCCAAATCTTGCCGATCTGAGCGATCGTCGGTTGAACCTCTCCACGTTCATCCGTGCAACGGGACTGGAGCACAGCTTCTCCGCCGTCCCAATTCCAGTCCAAGCCAAATCGAGTATGTGCCTTGCGAGCTACGGGCTCCTGAAGGTTCGCGTCGTTCCAGGTCTGCCCGCCATCGGTGGATACTTCAACCCTACGAATGACGCCACCACCGGACCAAGCCAAGCCGGTGATCTCGTAGAATCCAGGGCTGGGCAGCCGTTGTCCACCGGAAGGACGGGTGATCACCGATTTTGGCCCCATCGCGGATTCGAACCAACGAGATTTGCCGTCCGGCCTGGGGCTGGGGTACCTGGTGCTTTCCATCATGCTCATGTAAGGCTGGTCCACCACCTTGATTCGCCTGAGCCACTTCACATTGTTGATTCCTTGCCAGCCGGGGACCACTAATCGCAATGGGTAACCCTGCTCGGGGCGCAGCGACTCGCCATTTTGGCCGTAGGCCACCAGAATATCGTCCATGGCTTTCTCAAGCGGAATGCTCTTCGAATGCTTGACAGCGTCCGCCCCTTCCGCCACCAGCCAGCTCGCCCCTTTTTGCAGGCCGGCCTGCTGGAGCAAGAGGGACAGCGGCACTCCGGTCCATTCGCTGCAACTGGTGAGGCCGTGCGTTTCCTGAACTGTCGCTGTGGGCACTTTCCGGAGGTATCCGGTGGGGCCGGACGTGGCGCTGTTTCCGTGGCATTCGAGGAAATGAAAGCGAGATACGGAAGGCAGGCGTTCCAGGTCGTCCATTGTGAAAATCAGAGGACGGTCCACCATACCGTGGATCAGGAGACGATGCTTCCGCGGATCGATGTCCGGAGGGTCGTACCCGTGGGAAAGCACGAAATGGAGCGAGGCGGGCGTGATGATCCCGACCGAACTCTGAAGCGGCGTCCTAAACCCATAATCGCGGATCGGCCCAGCCGCCGGAGGCCACAGGCCCAGGCCGCCGACGCGTCCAGAGTTTTCGAAATGGGAGCGCTCGCCATAGGCGTGCAAATCCTTCGGGCGTACTTTGGGTATCTCCGATCCGAGTGTGTGGGCGCTCGCGGAGCGTATCGCCCCCACCGCCACACCGGCCAGCGCGGCAGCGTTCTTCAGAAATCGCCTGCGAGGGGATTGTTTCGAATCCATGTGCTCCTCCTAACGATCCGCCTAGTCAACTCTGCAGTAACAATACAGAAACTGCTGACATGATAGAGATGGCTGCCTGCGATCTATTCTAACCCGGGCACGCAAACCGCCGGAACTTCTCCAGACTCTTGACAACGTCTTGCGGAATCAGGCAAAATCCGCATAGGCGAAGAAAAAGCGAAAACAGTGACCCCCTCTTTTCCTCGCCTCAAGGATCCTCGATGGCCCGGAACCTCGCTGCCTTACGCTCCGAAGTCGAATCGGCCCTCGCCGGACGCATCCCTGCGCCCTTCACCTATCGCGACCGCAAGCTCATCGAAACTGTTCCCGCGGGCATCCCGGAAATTGATTCCTTGGCGGGAGGTCTGCCGCGCGGGGGGCTCACGGAAATTTGTGGTCCGCCCTGCTCCGGCCGGACTAGCTTGCTGGTCTCGGCTTTAGCCTCGCGAACAGCCCACGCGGAGGTGTGCGCCCTTGTCGATGGACGCGATGCCTTCGATCCCCATTCTGCGGAAGCAGCCGGCGTCGCGCTGAAACAGTTGCTGTGGGTGCGATGCCGGAACATCGATCAGGCTCTTCGCGCCACCGATCTGCTCTTGCAGGGCGGGGGCTTCGGTTTAATCGCGGTTGATCTAAGCGATATTCCTCCTGAAACCGTGCGTTACGTTCCGCTCAACGCCTGGTTCCGTTTCCGGCGCGCCGTGGAGGATACGCCCACGATTCTGGTTCTTCTCGAGCAGGAGGCCAATGCGAAAACGTGCGCCTCGCTGGTGCTGCGGCTCGGCGCCGGGCCTGCTCGATGGTCAATGACGCTCGAAACTCACGCGGCGGATTTTTGCCGTTATCCATCTGCGTGCCTGCTCGATGGCTTCCAAATCCGCGCCGAAGTGCTCCGTTCTCGCATACAACCGGTAACCGCGGCAAGTTTTCACGAGGGCGTCTTTCCGGACGATGGTGCAGTTCCGAAAAATAGAGCCGCTCCGGCCGCGGCGGCCGGCAGCGCCGGAATTTTTGAAACAAAAGCGATGTGGAGTTACACCAAGACAATTGCGGATTATCCCGGCGGCCTGCCGACTGGAACAGAACTGAAAACGAAATCGAAATGATGCAGAACACTGCGGTGAAGATTTCGCTGCGGTCGCCATCCAATTCAAAATTGGATTTTTATGACTTTTGCCTCCATTCACGTTCCCAGCTTCCTGGTGCAAGCGGTGCTGCGTACGGAGCCCGCCCTTCGCCACCGCGCGCTCGCGCTCGTGGATGGAACTCCTCCGCTGTGCAGCGTTGTAGCCGCCAACGAAGCTGCCTTCCAGGCCGGAATCGATTTGGGCATGACGAAATCGCAAGTGGCGCAATTCTGCGGCGTCGAGATTCGCCATCGTTCCCATTCGCAGGAGAAAGCTGCCCACGCCGCTTTGCTCGATCTGGGATGGTCCGTTTCCCCGCGAGTCGAAGACACTGCGCCGGACACAATCGTCCTCGACCTTGCCGGCCTCGCCGGGTTGTTCGGGCCTGACGAAAACATCGCTCATGAACTTCTCGAGCGCGCAGCCGGCTTCGGTTTGATCGCACGAGTCGCTGTTGCTTCCAGCATAGAAGTTGCCATCCACGCCGCACGCGGCTTCCCGGGGATCACTTTGATTCCTCCGGGCGAGGAATCGAAGCGCTTGGGCTCACTCCCGGTCCACGCGCTTTCGCCGTGCGCGGAAACTCTCGAAACCCTTGACCGTTGGGGCGTGCGCACCTGCGAGGCCCTGGCGGCGCTGCCTGTCCTCGAGCTTTCGGAACGCCTCGGCCAGGAAGGAGTCCGCCTGCACGAATTGGCGCGTGGCGCGAGCCAGCGTTCGCTGGTGCCGGCCGAACCGGACCTTTCTTTCGAAGAAGAAATGGCGCTCGAGTATGGTGTCGCGGAGCTCGAGCCTCTGTCGTTTCTCCTGGGCCGTTTGCTCGATCAATTGTGCGCGCGCTTGACGGCGCGTTCGCTCGCTGCCTGCGCCATTCGCTTGCGATTCGATTTGGAGCCTTCTTCCGAAACCGGTTTCGAATCCCCGAACGAGAATTCCCGCCGCTCGAACGGCAGTTCTCACAAAAAGACTGCCTCGACCGCGTATGAAAAGGCCCTCACTCTGCCCGTGCCCGTGCGGGATTCCAAAATGCTCCTGAAATTGATTCGTCTGCAATTGCAATCGGATCCTCCGCCAGCGCCTATTCTAAAAATCTTTATTGCCGCCGATCCGGCCCGCTCACGTGTGGCTCAAGGCGGACTTTTCCTTCCGGCTGCACCTGATCCCGAAAAATTGGAGCTAACCATCGCCCGCCTAGCGAATTTGGTCGGCGATTCCAATATTGGCTCGCCCGAATTGATGGACACGCACCGTCCCGGGGAATTTCGCGTGAACCGATTCCGCCCTGCGCGCGACGTATCGGAAAATCGTCGTCTGCAGGCATTCTTGCCTGTGCAGCCCCGTCCCAAAACCCGCAGGCCCGCGACTACGTTCCGCATTTTCAGGCCTCCGCTGCCGGCGCACGTCGAGCTGCGAGAAGGCCACCCGGTGCGCGTTGGGTTTCGCGGCATGCGCGGCGATGTGATTGCCGCTTCCGGGCCGTGGCGCACTTCCGGAGATTGGTGGCGGGAAGATGCCTGGGAGCATGACGAATGGGATCTCGAAATTCGTTTCCATTCGGCCTCATCTTCTTCTTCGGTCTATGGCAAGCGAGCCTCGAGTATTTCTCCGCAATACGGTTCGCAACAGGCCCCGCGACATGAGCAGCAGCGCGGGTTGTATCGCATCTATTACGACTCGCTCCTCCAGAGCTGGTTTGTGCGAGGCATATACGACTGATGCGCGCTGATCTATACACCGAACTTCACGCGCGTTCCGCTTTCAGTTTTCTCGAAGGCGCTTCGATTCCCGAAGAATTGGCGGGCGTGTGCGCGGAAAAAGGAATGCCGGCCATGGCCCTGCTCGATCGCGACGGCGTTTATGGAGCGCCCCGCTTTTATCTGGCTGCGAAGAAAATTCCCATTCAGGCGCACATCGGCGCCGAAGTCACGTCTGCTGTTGGCTGGCGCTACCCATTGCTCGTCGAATCTCGCGCGGGCTACCAGAATCTTTGCCGCCTGATCACGCGCATGAAACTGCGGGCACGCAAAGGAGAAGGCTACGTCACGCCCGAAGAGGCCGCTGAAAAGTCCGCCGGCCTCATTTGTCTTACGGGAGGCGAAGAGGGACCACTGGCGCACGCGCTCGCCCACGGCGGAATCGAGGCTGCCACAAAATGCGCGCAGCAACTCTGCGAACTCTTCGGCCCTCAGAATGTTTACGTCGAATTGCAGCGCCACTTCCGCCGCGACGAAGAGGCGCGCAACCAGGCCGCTTCCGAGATTGCCCGCAAATTGCGCCTGCCCCTGCTCGCCACCAATGGCGTCTGCCACGCGCGGCCGCCGCAGCGGGAAGTCCTCGACGTCTTCACCTGCATTCGCCATCACCGCACTCTCGCTACCGCAGGCCGCCTTCTCTCGCGCAATTCCGAGCGTCACTTGAAATCTCCTGTGGAGATGGCGCATCTATTTTCGGATCTTCCGGAAGCTATCGTCAACACGCAGGTTCTTTCCTCACGCCTGCAATTCACTTTGAAGGATCTGGGCTACGAATTCCCGAAGTATCCGGTCCCGGATGGCGGCTCGCAAATGCAATTCATGCGGCAGCGCGTGTACGAAGGCATGCGTTGGCGCTACGATCTAGAAAACGAGCGCGCACACAAACAAATCGATCGCGAGCTCGACCTGATCGAGAAGCTCGACCTTGGCGGCTATTTCCTGATTGTCTGGGACATCGTGCGCTTCTGCCGCGAGCACAACATCCTCGCGCAGGGACGCGGTTCCGCCGCCAACAGCGCCGTCTGCTACGCCCTCGGCATCACCGCCGTCGATCCCGTCGGCATGGACCTCCTGTTCGAGCGCTTTCTTTCCGAAGAGCGCGGCGAGTGGCCCGATATCGACATCGACCTTCCCAGCGGCGACCAGCGCGAACGCGCCATTCAATACGTCTACGAGCGCTACGGAAAATTGGGCGCGGCCATGACCGCCAACGTCATTACCTATCGCGGCCGCTCGGCCGCTCGTGAAATCGGCAAGGCGCTCTCGTTCGACCCAGAAACCCTGAACCGTCTCGCCTCCTTGGTCGGCGCCTGGGAATACAAGGACGCCAACGACACGCTCGCTTCCCAGTTCCGCGATGCGGGCCTCGAACTCGAGCACCCGCAGATCCGCAAATTCTTAGAGCTTTGCCTTGCGGTTCAGGATTTGCCGCGGCATCTCGGACAGCACTCCGGCGGCATGGTTGTCTGCCAGGGCCAGCTCGATTCGGTCGTTCCGCTCGAACCCGCGACCATGCCCGGGCGCGTCGTGGTGCAGTGGGATAAAGAAGATTGCGCCGACATGGGCATTGTGAAGGTGGACCTGCTCGGCCTCGGCATGATGGCTGTGCTGGAAGATTCGCTGAAACTTATTCGCGATGACTACGGCGAAGAAGTCGACCTTGGCCACCTGCCCGCGAACGATGCCGCCGTCTACGACGCGCTACAAAAAGCGGATACCGTCGGCATGTTCCAGGTCGAGAGCCGCGCGCAGATGTCGTGTCTGCCGCGTCTGCGCCCGAAATGTTTTTACGATATCGTCGTGCAGGTCGCGATCATCCGCCCGGGTCCGATTGTTGGCAAGATGGTCCATCCGTATTTGAAGCGCCGCCAGGGGCGCGAGCCGGCCATTTGCCTCCATCCCTCGCTCGAACCCGTCCTCGCGCGCACACTGGGCGTCCCGCTCTTCCAGGAGCAGTTGCTGCGCATGGCCATGATCGCCGCGGGATTCACCGGAGGCGAAGCCGAGGAGTTGCGCCGCGCCTTTGGCTTCAAGCGCTCCGAAGCGCGCATGAAGGAAGTGGAGAAAAAGCTTCGCCGTGGCATGGAAAAGAAAGGAATCGCCGGTGAGATCCAGGACAAAATCGTTCAATCCATCACTTCGTTCGCCCTCTATGGATTTCCCGAATCTCACGCCGCGAGTTTCGCGCTGCTCGCCTATGCCAGCGCCTACTTGAAATGCCATTACCTCGCCGCATTTACCGCCGCCATGGTGAATAATCAGCCCATGGGTTTCTACTCGCCTGCCACGATCGTGAAGGACGCGCAGCGTCACGGCCTGAAAATCCGCCCGATCGACGTCACCCGCTCCGAGTGGCTCTGCACCCTCGAGCGAATGAGCACAGGCAAGAGTGCCTGTGCCACAAAAAACTCGGGCTCCCCTTCTTTGCCGTCAGCGGGCACGCCCCTGTACCATGCGGTACAGGGCGGAGCATGCCGTGCCCCTACGGACAGCGGATCAGACGGAACGTCGAACCGCAGAGACGCGGAGGACGCAGAGGGTGCTCAGAGGGGATTGTCGGACGTTTCGAGATCCTTTACCGTTCGTCTCGGTCTTCGCTACGTCAAGGGCTTACGCGAAGATGTCGCTCAGGAAATTAGCCGCCAACGAGCTATTCGCCCGTTTCGTTCGATTGAGGATTTGAAGCTTCGCGTCCCAGCAATCCAGAAGTCCGAGCTTGCCGCACTTGCGGAAATTGGGGCGCTGAATTTTATTGGAAGGAATTTCATCGCCGGCAAGCGCGGCTCTCGTGGCAAAGGAGGGCGGGCCATCCATCGCCGCGACGCGCTCTGGCAAGTCGAGCGCGCCGCCCGCCGCCCCGGTCCTTTGTTCGAGACAACCGAGACTTCGGACAACGAGCCGGGCACGGCCCTGTACCATGCGGTACAGGGCGGAGCATGCCGTGTCCCTACACGACCATCTTGCGACGGAGAGATTTCAGGGAAAGGCGATTCGGACAAAGGCGAAAGAGCCGACGGGACGCCGGCGCTACGTCAACCGTCGGACGACTTATCCGCTTCGACCGAAACATCCCTCTGCGGATCCTCGGCGCCTCTGCGGTTCGATGTTCCGGCACTCTCGCCTCTCCTCCCCATGACCCCGGAAGAACGCCTCGTCGCCGACTTTCGCGGCACCGGAATGACGGTTGGCCCGCATCCCATGGCCTACCATCGCGCCGCACTGAAGCGCCAGGGCATTCGCTCCGCCATCGAGCTGCCCAAGCTCCCTGACGGGACTCATATCCGCGTTGCCGGAGCGGTGATCGCCCGTCAGCGCCCGGGCACCGCGAAGGGTTTTGTTTTTTTGAGCCTCGAGGACGAAACCGGCATCGCCAATGCCATCATCACGCCGCAACTCTTCGCGCGAGACCATGTGGTCGTCGTCCACCAGCAATTCCTGCTCATCGAGGGCCAACTGCAGAATCAGGACAATGTCGTCTCCGTCAAAGCCGTTCGCGTCCAGCCATTGTCCATCACCCGCGCAGAAACTGCTTCCCACGACTTTCATTGACCATCCTGCGAGACACGTGAGCGGAACTTACCAAAGCGTTCACAAGGAATGCCTCGCATCTAAAGAGGAGAGCGTCAAAGAGGCTGTGAGTGGTCTAGAAAATGGGCGGCTGCCTGCGATATGATCCATGCGATTTTGCTGATGTTCCGATGGCGCACTTTCCATTCCGCGGATAATTCACCCGCCATTGCGCCATGATTGAACGGCCGGGATATCGGCGCCCATTGCCGGCACACAGCCGAATTGCCTTCAGCCTCTGTATCTCTCCAACATCAGGCTGGCGCCGAGGAAATAAGGACGGAGAGGAATCAGCTTTCGATGGGAAATGATCAGCCGGATGAGGGATTCTTGGATGTGGAGGGCGGCCGGATTCACTACCGCGTTGACGGTAAGCGGGACGCGCCGGCGCTGGTCATGTCCAATTCTCTAGGAACCGATCTTTCGATGTGGGAGCCGCAAATGCCGGCGTTGCTGCGGCACTTCCGCGTGGTGCGTTACGACAGTCGCGGGCACGGAGCGTCTGCGATGGGGCCCGGCGAATACAGCATCGAGAGACTGGCGAAAGACGTCATTAGCCTTATCGATTGTCTGGCAATCCGGACGGTATCTTTTTGCGGATTGTCGATGGGCGGAATGGTCGGCATGTGGCTGGCCCTCAACGCGCCTGAACGGCTGAACAAACTTCTGCTGTGCAGCACGGGAGCAAAAATCGGGACCGCTGACGTGTGGAACGCTCGTATCGACGCGGTGCGCAAGAATGGCATGGCAGCGATCGCGGAGGGAGTGCTGCAGCGATGGTTTACCTTGCCGTTTCTCGAAAAGGAGCGCGCTACCGCGGATCGCGGGCGGCAGTTGCTCCTCGCAATCCCGCCGGATGCCTATGTGGCGACCTGTGTGGCCATCCGCGATACGGATCTGCGCGATGCGATCGCGCGTATTCGCGCTCAAACTCTTGTGATCTCCGGGTCGCGAGACGTGGCGACTCCGCCGGCGGATGGACGGTTTCTAGCTGAGCGAATTCCGGGGGCACGGTACGTCGAGCTCGAAGCCGCCCATCTCTCCAACATCGAAGTGCCACGACAATTCACGGAGGAAGTCATGAGATTTCTGTTTCCAGAGGGGAGAAGCGATGGACGAGCGTGAGCGATACGCGAAGGGAATGGAAGTGAGGCGCGCGGTGCTCGGCGATCAACACGTCGACCGCGCGCTCGAGCATCGAAATACGTTCAACGAGGAATTCCAGGATTTGATCACGCGCTACGCGTGGGGTGAAACTTGGGCGCGGCCCGGTCTACCGCGAAAAACGCGCAGCCTGGTCACGCTGGCGATGCTGGTGGCGCTGAATCGCGGAGAGGAATTCCGAATGCACGTGCGCGGGGCGGCAAATAACGGCGTCACCCGGGAAGAGATCAAAGAGTTGCTGCTGCAAGCTGCGATCTATTGCGGCGTGCCGGCGGCGAACGCAGCGTTTCATGTCGCCGAGGAAGTGCTCGGAGGCGAGGGCGCAGGCCGCTGAGCTGCGACCGAAGTACGACGCGCAGCGTAACCTGATCGAACCTGTTGGAAGGCCGAGATGATTCCCATCAGCGTGCTGCAAGAGATGTTCGAATATAACTACTGGGCGCGCGACCTCCAGCTTCGCGCCTGCGCCGGACTCACGAATGAACAATTCCTGCGCCCGCTGGGAAGCAGTTTTTCTTCACTGCGGGATACTCTCGCTCACCTGCTCGGGGCGGAGTGGGTATGGCTGGAGCGATGGCTTGGCCGCTCGCCGTCGATGCGCGAAGCAGCGAATTTCGCCGCTGAGAAGTTTCCGGCCGTCGGCCTGCTCGAAGAACGCTGGCGCACCGTTGAACGCGATGAGCGTGAGTATCTTGCCGGCTTGACCGAAGAGAAGTTGACCCAGCCTCTCGCCTACACAAACCTGAAAGGCGAGAGGTGGACCTATCCGCTGTGGCGGACTTTGTTCCATGTGATCAACCACCAGACCTACCATCGCGGCCAGATCACGACGATGCTCAGACAGCTCGGCGCTCAGCCGCCGCAGATCGATTTCCTGGTTGCACAGGACGCCGGGTTTCAGCGGTGATCGAGCGACAATGAAGCTGACACCGATTCATCAGCCTTGCTTGTTGTCGATGGACTGAAATCTTTCCCCCATAAGACACTCTCGACATAGACTGTTGCGCCAGCGTTTAGTCGAAGGCTGGGTTACCGGAGAGGACGAGTTATGTCCAGGTACGTGGGCGCGATTGATCAGGGGACGACGAGCACCCGGTTCATCGTCTTCGACAAGGCCGGAAGAATTGTCTCCGCGGCGCAGAAAGAGCATGAACAGATCTATCCGAAGCCCGGGTGGGTGGAGCACGATCCCGAGGAAATCTGGCAGCGCACGCAAGAAGTCGTCGCCGACGCCATGGAGCAAAAGGGCCTCGGTCCCAAGGATTTCGCCGCCATCGGCATTACGAATCAGCGCGAAACGACGGTTTTGTGGAATCGCAAGACGGGTAAGCCCGTTTACAACGCCGTAGTCTGGCAGGACACCCGCGTGGAGGATGCCGTCGCCCAATTCTCGCGTAACGGCGGACAAGACCGCTTCCGGAAGAAGACGGGCCTCCCGCTCGCGACGTACTTCAGCGGGCTAAAGATACGGTGGATTCTTAACAATGTGGCTGGGGTGCGGGAACAAGCCAAAGCCGGCGATGTTCTCTTTGGGAACGTCGATACATACCTCGTGTGGGGGCTGACGGGAGGCCCTAACGGCGGGATCCACATCACCGACGTGACGAACGCCAGCCGCACGCAGTTGATGAACCTTCGAACACTTACTTGGGACAAAGAAATCCTCGATGCCTTCGGAATCCCCGAGAAAATTCTGCCTGGAATCCGTTCGAGCAGTGAAGTGTACGGCAGAGCCCAGCTCGCCGCAGTCAAAGATGTGCCCATCGCCGGAATCTTGGGTGACCAACAGGCGGCCTTGGTGGGCCAGACGTGCTTCAAGCCGGGAGAGGCAAAAAACACCTATGGGACCGGCTGTTTCCTGCTCATGAATACCGGCGAAGCGCCGGTGCACTCGAGACACGGCTTGCTCACCACCGTAGCCTACAAGATCGGCGACAGGCCGGCGCAGTATGCGCTCGAAGGCAGCATCGCGATCACCGGGGCGCTGGTCCAGTGGCTTCGCGACAATCTTGGTCTGATTGAGAGAAGCTCCGACATCGAGACGCTTGCCCGCAGCGTGGAAGACAATGGTGGCGTTCATTTCGTCCCGGCGTTTTCCGGCCTCTACGCGCCGTACTGGAAAGCGACGGCGCGCGGCGTGATTGCCGGCCTGACGCGCTATGCGAATAAAGGACATCTCGCCCGGGCCGCGCTGGAAGCGACGGCGTTTCAGACGCGCGAGGTGGTCGAGGCGATGGAGATGGATTCGAAGATCCCGCTTGACGTGCTTCGGACTGACGGCGGAATGGTCGAGAACGATCTGCTGATGCAATTCCAGGCCGACATTCTGAACCGGCCGGTGGTTCGTCCCGTGATCAAGGAGACGACCGCGCTCGGGGCCGCTTACGCGGCCGGGTTGGCAGTCGGTTTCTTCAAGGATGTCGAAGAGTTACGCGCCAACTGGGCCGTCGATCGCACCTGGAAACCTCGCATGGAAGAGAAGGCTCGCAAAGAAGGTTATCGATTGTGGAGAAAAGCGGTAACGCGCTCATTCGATTGGGTGGACGAGGCACCAGGTCCAGCGAAAAAATCGCAATCCCGGGCCATCCATACCCGGCAACGAAAGACAAGGTCAAGGCAGAAGTGATTTCGAAGGCGACACGCCGGATTCGGCGTCTTCGTCGCGCCAAGTTGCCCATCACTACGATCGAACTGGCGCGTTTTCTGATCGGGAAAACGCTGGTCCACGACGTGCGAGGCGGAAGGATGAGCGGGCGCATCGTTGAGACAGAAGCATATCCTCCCGGCGACGCAGCCGGACACGCCTTTCGCGGATTGACGCAAAGCAATCGATCGCTATTTCCGGGGCGCGGCCGCGCGTACGTGTACTTCACGTATGGCTCCGCCTTCATGCTCAACGTCTCAAGCGAAAAGTCCGGGATCGGCGCCGGCGTTTTGCTGCGCGCACTCGAGCCGCTGGAGGGAATCCCATTGATGAAACATCGGCGCGGCGCGGTGAGATTGCGCGACCTCGCGAGAGGCCCGGGACGGCTGGCCGCTGCGATGCGCGTCGACAAACGTTTCGACGGCATCGACCTCTGCGGGGGTGGGCCGCTCTGGCTCGGCTCAGCAGTGAAGCCGACGGGAGCCATCGGCAAGAGCGCGCGGATTGGACTGACGCGCGAAGTCGAACGGCTGCGCCGGTTTTACGAGCGCGGAAACCTGTTTGTGAGCGGCCCGAAGCGGTTGAGCCCCTAGATTCTCCTTGTCCCCGGGCGCCGCAGAAGCGCCACGCCGATAGTTGACATAGTCAAACATATATGTGACAGTGGCATCGTACTGCGGCAGGCAAGCTTCGAAGGTCACCACCGTGGTTGATGCCAATCTTGATCGGCGCATTGAGGACGTCAGGCGTTTCAACCGCTTTTACACCAAACAAATTGGGGTGTTGCACGAAGGCCTGCTGCAAAGCCCATTCTCGCTGACCGAGGGGCGAGTGCTTTACGAGCTCGCGCATCGGGAGAAGCCCACCGCAGCCGAACTCGGCAAGGAACTGGGATTGGATCCAGGCTACTTGAGCCGCATCCTGCGCGGCTTCGAAAAGCGAGGCTTGGTCAAGAAAGAGCGCTCCAACACGGACGGGCGACAAAGCCTGTTGAAGCTGGCTGCGCGAGGGCAGAAGGAGTTCGCCAAGTTAAGCGCCCGCTCGAGCGATGAAGTCCACAAAATGCTGCGCGATCTGTCTGCGGGTGAACAGCGCCGCTTGCTCGGGGCGATGCAAACCATCGAGGAGCTTCTCGACAAACAGCCGGTGGAGAAGGTCCCGTACATACTGCGTCCACACCAGCCGGGCGACATGGGCTGGGTCGTCCATCGGCACGGCGTGCTTTACGCACAAGAGTATGGCTGGGACGAGCAGTTCGAGGCGCTGGTGGCGGGCATCGTCGAAAAATTCATCCAGAACTACAACCCGAAGCGGGAGCGCTGCTGGATTGCCGAGCGGAACGGCGAGATCGCCGGCTCCGTGTTCCTGGTCAGGAAGTCCAAGGCAGTCGCCAAGCTGCGCCTGCTGTTGGTGGAGCCGGCAGCGCGGGGACTCGGCATTGGCAAGCGCTTAGTGGACGAATGCGTGCGTTTTGCCCGGCAGGCGGGATACAAGAAGGTCGCTCTTTGGACCCAGAGCGTGCTTTATGCCGCCCGGGGCATCTACAGAAAAGCCGGCTTCCGGTTGGTTCACCAGGAGAAGCACCACAGCTTCGGCCACGATTTGGTGGCGGAAACCTGGGAGCTGGACCTTTAAACCTCTATAACGTGAAAGTTGAGCACGACCGACGCCCAGGCCGGTGCCGTTATTCGCACCGCTAAGTCAAGCCCCTGCATCGATCTACAAGAAATGCAGATTCCGGTTCAACTCCGACGGATTCCGCCGAAGCCCGCATCCTACGCGTAACCTTTCCACGGCTCGGCAGTTTATGTTATTGAGAACGCGAGCTGCGGAGAACCTGTTGAAGTCTCAAGCGAAGGAAGTTGACGAGCGGCTTCTGGTCGAGGCCGCGCAAAAAGACCCGCGCCGCTTCGCGGAACTCTATGAAAACAACTTCGAACGGGTGTATGCGTACATCGCCAGACGCGCGCGCAACCACGATGAAGCCGAGGATCTGACCTCGGAGGTATTTCATCAGGCGCTCGAAAATATCGGACGCTTCGAATGGCGCGGGGTGCCATTCGCTGCGTGGCTGTTCCGGATCGCGGCGAACGCGATCGCGGATTGTTGGAAGAGTGCAGCCAGGGAAACCGGGAATCCAACGCGCGAGGGTCCCGAGGAGATCAGTCCGCTCGACTTCGAGCAAACCGAACACTGCGCCAAGCTTTTTCGCCTCGTCAACAGCCTTCCCGCCGATCAGCGCCACGTGATCGAGATGCGTTTCACAGAGGAAAAAAGCATCCGTGAAATCGCGCAGGGACTCCGGCGCACAGAGGGGGCCGTGAAGCAGCTTCAGTTCCGGGCCTTGCAGAATCTGCGGGACCGAATGGGTGGTGCCAATGCCTAAGCGCTCTCCCATCGAAGAACTCGACCGGGCGGTGGAAGCGATCCTCGGGCGCCGCGATTCCGACGTTCCCCGGGGAGGGCCGAGGTTCGTGGCGCTTCTGCGGGTGGCCGTTGACCTGCGCGATCTTCCCCGCCAAGATTTCAAAGCGCGTCTTAAGACTGATCTACAAAGGAGAGCATCCATGAGCACGGCAGCCAAGAAGGCAGTCAAACCGATTCGCGAAGGGTTTCACACCATCACCCCATATCTGATCGTTCCCGGGGCAGCTCAATTGATCGAATTCATGAAGGTAGCCTTCGGCGGGACGGAAGTTGGCCGGGTAGGAAGGCCGGAGGGCGGCGCCATCATGCACGCCGAAGTGAAGATCGGCGACTCGATGATCGAGCTGGCCGATGCAACGGAGCAGATTCCGCCAAAGCCTGCCCCGATTCACCTTCAGGTGAGCGATGTGGACGCGGCTTACAAGCGTTCGCTTGAGGCGGGCGCCACTTCGATCTACGCGCCAATGGAACACGAGTATGGCGAACGCGGTTCGGGCGTGGTGGATGCGTTCGGAAACCATTGGTACATCGCTACGCCCTTCGGTGGCAGACCGATCCATGAAGGCATGCGCAGCGTGACGCTCTCTTTGCATCCTCGAGGGGCAGCGCAGATGATCGATTTCGTGAAGGAGGCGTTCGGAGCGGAGGAGACCTCGCGGGCGACATCGCCCGACGGGACGGTTGTGCACGCCAGCGTCCGAATCGGGGATTCCATCCTGGAGATGGGCGAGGCCCATGGCCCGTACCAGCCGATGCCGTGCGGGATTCATCTGTACGTCGAGGATACGGACGCTCTGTACGAACGGGCGCTTCGAGCGGGCGCGACTTCGCTCTCGGCGCCCGAGGATAAACCTTACGGAGACCGGTCAGCGGGCGTGACGGACCCGTTCGGCAACCAATGGTTCATCGCCACGCACATCAGGGACGTGCAATTCTGAGCGCGTGCAAAGTTCATGAGCAGCACCGGTTTCGATCCAGCTCTACGTCGAAAACGTAGACGCGCTGGCCAAGCAGGCACTCGCCGCCGGAGCGAAGGTGCTGAGGCCTATCGAGGATCAGTTTTACGGCGACCGCGGCGGCAAATTGCAGGACCCCTTTGGGCACAATTGGTGGATCGCGACCCGCAAGGAAGATGTGTCACGCGAAGAGATGCAGAAGCGCGCTGCTGCCTTGTTCGGACAAAAGTGAGAAACTCAGGGGCACAGGCCCCCGTCGCTTTGAAACGCGGGAGCAGAATCGTCATTCCAACGAGCGGAGATGCCTATGTCAACACAGCCGAAATTCACAAAACCAAGTGAGCTGCCTCCTCGATTGATTCTGTTTCAGATGATAACCGCTCACTATGTCTCCCATGCGATTTACGTGGCCGCCACGCTTGGCATCGCCGACCTGCTCGCCAAGGAGCCGCAGCATTGCAACGAGCTTGCGAAAGCGACTGGGACGCATGGGCCGTCGCTGAATCGCTTGATGCGGCTGCTCGTGAGCGCGGGAATTTTCGCCCAGCAGGAAAACGGACGGTTCGCGCTGACGCCGGTCGGCGAGTGTCTGCGGACCGGAGTGCCTGGTTCATCTCATGCCACAGCGCTCTTGTTCACTGGACCGCTCGTGAACCGATCCTGGGGTGATCTGCTGTACAGCGTGAAGACCGGCGAGACCGCCTTCGAGCATGCCTTCGGGATGGGAGCGTTTCAGTATCTGTCGCAGCACCCGGAGGAGGCGGCGATGTTCAACGACGCCATGACGTCTGGCTCAACCCAGGCTGCCATCGCTATCCCTTCTGCTTATGATTTCTCGGCGCTTGGCACGATTGTCGATGTCGGCGGCGGGCACGGAATCCTGCTGGCCTCCATCTTGAAGGCAAATCCTGCGCTCCGCTGGGACTCTTTTCGAGGCGCCTCATGTGGCCGCGGGCGCAAAAAAGCGGATCGAAACCGCCGCACTCGCCGGACGCTGTGAAGTTGTCGCCGGAGACTTTTTCGAAGGAGTGCCGGGCGGCCGTGACGCCTACATCCTGAAGAGCGTGATTCACGACTGGGACGACGCGCGCAGTCTCGCGATTCTCAAAAACTGCCATCGGGTAATGGCGCCGCAAGGCAAGCTGCTTCTCGTTGAGCTGGTGCTACCCGAGCGCATTGATCAGTCTCCCATGAGCCAGCTCATCGCCGGGAGCGACGTCAACATGCTCGTGAACCCCGGCGGCCGCGAACGCACCGATGCAGAATTCCGGTCCCTCTTTGAGGCGGCCGGATTCAGGTTGACGAGGATCCTCCCGGTGGAAGGTTCCTTAATGAGCGTGCTCGAAGGAGTGCGGGTGGAGTCGCCGTCGTGACGGGTTCGTTAGTCATTCCCTCGCTCGGCTTAGCAGCCCGAGCGGCTCCATCCGTACCTCAGGACAGTTCCTTACTCTTAGATGACTTGATACGCTCCCGCCCCAACAATTGAATCCGGCTTGTTGAGCGAACCCCGTGCCGAGACTTTTGCGTCCGGCCGGGGTTTGACGGATTCCTCATCGGGATCCAGATCGTTCAAGCAGGGGGCCACTGTGCGCCGCTTGGGAATTTCAGCGATCGCCATTCTCCTGATCAGTTTGACGGTGGGGTGTGTCGGAGCGACAAAGTCGCAGAGTCCGATACCTATGGACAGTTCCCCTCGTTCGCGCTCGGCGGTCCCGATGATGCAGGCAATAACGGCCGCTGGATCCCCAACACATCCGTGGATCAATACGGCGCGACTCTGGCGAAATGGTTCGGAGTGGCCGACGCCGATCTACCGGCCGTTCTTCCCGAACTTACCGAACTTTTCGAACCCCACCCTCGGTTTCCTCGGCTAAGACGCAGTCATCTGAACCCATGCGGCTGCGGCCGCGCGATGGGGTGTCCTCAACCGGCCGAGCGCAGGGTGATCAGCGTGATCTCTGGCGGGACGCCTATGCGGACCGGCATTCCGATCGTTCCCAAGCCGCGATTGACATAGAGGAAAGCAGATTTGTGCGAGCCGTCCGCGGCCCCGGCTTGCGGACCCACTGCATTCGAAGTCTCGGAATGCAATGTCGCTGTCCCGTTGCCGGCGGGGCGTCGATACAATCCAGCAGTGAAATTCGTCATGAAGCGCGCCGGACTGAAGGAGTGGTCGACAATTTCAACGCGAACCTGGCCGCCATGAGTGTGACCCGCGAGACTCAGCTCGATTCCCAGCTCGGCTGCCCGCACGAAGGAATTGGGGTTGTGCGAAAGGAGAATATTGGGGACATCCTTGCGAACGAGCGGTTCCACACCTCGAAGCATGGGAAGTTTCTTGCCGGAGCGACTGCGCTCGCGCTGGTAATCCACGCCGATCAGGTTGAAGCTTTGCCCGTGCCAGGCAAGCTCCGCATTTTCCTTGCGCAGGAGCCGCATCCCGTACTGCCGGAAGAGCTGCTGCGCGGCAGCCTCGGCATCGGCGTAAATTTCATGATTCCCGTTGCATCCCCAAACGCCCAGCGGCGCCTGCAACCGGCTGAGCTCCGCGATGCAATCCTCGAGGGGATCGTTCTCGCTGGTGATGAAATCTCCAGTGACGACCGCGAGATCGGCGGACAGCGCGTTTGCCATGTCTACGGCCCGCCGAACTTCCTCCCGCGGCATGAAATCACCGATGTGGACGTCGCTGAGTTGAACAATCCGCAGGCCGTCGAGGCCCTTCGGCAAATCCGCGATCGGGATCTCGATCTTGCGGACCCCGTAGGCCAGGCGTTCCTTGAGGAAGCCGTACGCGCCGCCAACGAACGGCAAACTTCCCGCAAGATAAGCGGCGTACCGGAAGAACTGCCGGCGTGCATGGTCGATGCTTTCGCGCGGTGAAGGACCGGTTGCCTCCGAAACGTGCTTCGAGATCCAGTCGAGCGCCACGACAAACCTCACGGCAAGGAGAGCGAAGAAAGAAGCAGCGAGCCAAAGCTTCGCGGCCGCGAGAATCCAACTCGCCGCGCCCCCTCGCGGGAGGAACCGCCAGACAAAGGAATTGAGAACCGTGACGAAAAGCAGAGCCGCAGCGGCGATCCACAAGCCTTGCAAGAGGACTCGCCAGCCTGGCCGCGGCACACTCTCGATCAGGCCCCACGCACGAGCAAACCAAAATCGCTGGATCAGAAAGGTGATAAGCAGAATTGCGACCAGAAATAACAGACGCACAGCCATGAATGCCCAGGAGCCCCGCACCAGGTTAACCTCCGTGTTCTATCTAGGTCTGACATGCTTGCAACGCCGCCACTTAAAAATACGGACTGCCGGTCCAGTATGTAACAGATTGGTTTAGATGCGGTCTGGCAGCGTTGCGTCGCCAGTACACCTTTGATGACAATCGAGACATCATCTGAAGCGCGATGAGGGCGATCGCGCCCTCTGGCACGGTCACTCCACTCACACTCTGCAATCGAGGACGGCGGCGCCGCGGATGGCGTCGTTCTTCAGGGAATTGAGCGCTCGATTCGCGTCGCCAAGAGGGAAAATCTGCACGTGCGTGCGGATAGGGATCTCCGCGGCGATGCGCAGGAAATCGACGCCGTCCTGTCGAGTGTTGTTGGCCACGCTGCGAATTACGCGCTCCTGATACAGCAGATCGTAATCGAGCGGCGGGGTCCGGCTCATGTGGATTCCGCCGAGAGCCAGGGTTCCGCCTTTCTTGAGGGCCTTCAATGCCGCGGGGACAAGCTCCCCGGCCGGCGCGAAGATGATGGCGCTGTCGAGCTTCGCCGGCGGGTCGCTGGCAGCCCCGCCGGCCCACACTGCGCCAAGCTCCAACGCGAGCTTTTGGTGCCGTTCATCGCGAGTGCAGGCATACACCTCGACGCCCCAGTGGCGCGCCACCTGGATGGCCACGTGCGCCGCTGCTCCAAAACCGTAGAATCCAAGACGACCCCCGGATTTGATCTCCGATAGTCGAAGAGAACGGAAACCGATGATGCCCGCGCACAAGAGCGGCGCCGCCTGCTCATCGGGGAAAGATTGCGGAATGGCGTAGATGAAGTCCTCTGGAGCAACGGCGTACTCGGCGTAGCCGCCATCAACGGTGTAACCCGTAAATGCAGGATGGTCGCAAAGGTTTTCCTTGCCTGCGCGACAGTATTCGCAGGCTTGGTCGGTTTTGTGCAGCCAGGCGATGCCGACGCGCGCGCCAGTCTGAAAGCGCTTCGTTCCCTCGCCGAGTTTTTCAACGGTGCCAACAACCTGATGGCCGGGGATGATCGGCGATTTGCGCGGCGCCAATTCGCCTTCGATCACGTGCAGGTCGGTGCGACAGACGCCGCAAACCTTCACGCGCACGAGGACTTCGCCCATGCCCGGTTGCGGAACCGGGACGTCGGTGAATTGGAGAGGATTTGTCTCGATCGGCGCGACTGAACGCAACAAACACGCCTTCATCGTCTGCCCCCAAGATCACAATGATATCCCGCCGTGGGGCACAACGCGCATTTGAAACGGATGATTGCGTGATGCCTGAAATGAGCGCGGTTTCCTCAACATTCAGAACGGTGACGCTTTTCCGCACGACGATAACCTTCCTAGTCCTTTAGCACTACAGCCATATAGAACCGCGGGCGCGACGAGAAGAGTGCTTCCTCCTCTGCCGTGAAAATTTCCTTCGCGCGTGAAGTTATCAATTTGAGACATTCGCAACGCGCGGATTCTTGGAGAGTTACACCTATCCCGCTTGGCTGGGGTTCGGGCGTCGACTTGCTTGGTTCTCAAGCGACCTGAGGGAGTTCGTAGTTCACGTTGGCAGCGACTCTTCGGTGGGCGTTCGCAGCGAGCAAGAAACGCCGGTTGGCTGCCTTCCATCAACCCGGAGGAAATGGATGCGTTTCAAGATTGCAATGATACTCGCCGCAGCGACTTTCTTTTGGTTGTCCCCGGTTCGGGCGGACACCGTCAACTGGGACCTCGACAATCCCAGCGGGCCGCTCGGAACTTCTGAGACGTACACTGCCAACGGCACCACCATCACCGCGTACGGTTACAATGGCGGCACCCCGACAGACCTGTTCGGAAAAACGGCCGGTGGAGACGAAAACGGACTGGGCCTCCTGGGAAGATCCGACGAGGAAATAGCCGGCAAGACATTCGTGCAGTTCGACCTGACCCAGTTGATCAACTCCGGATACACGAACTATCAGCTCGCAATCGGCAGCGTTCAACCAGGGGAAACCTACGACGTTTGGGGCTCTAATAAGAAGGGTGTGCTCGGGACATTATTGCTTCACGGCAGCCTCGACGGCACCAAGTTCTCGATCCCTGACGTTGGTGAGTACTCCTTCATCAGCATCACCGCGCCCACCGGGGACGTTCTGGTGGACTCCTTCTCAGCGCAGACGCCGGAGCCCGGATCACTGGCGCTTCTCGGCACTGGACTGGTTGGGTTGAGTGGCCTGATCCGCCGTAGGTTCCGCCGGCCATAAAGTCTTTCTCTCTCTGGATCAAGCACGTTCAAAAAGCCTTGCCGAGACAGCGGCAGGGCTTTTTTGTTTCCGCCCCCGCGTAACCCCGATGAAGCAGCCGTAGGGCATCCGCCGCGGCGGACCGTGCCCATTCTTCGACTCGTCAGAAATGCGCGTCCCCAGAGTGATTTGGGGGAGCTAGGCGGCAGTGGCTCTGCGCCGCGCATAAAAGCGGCGCACCTTATCCCGATTGCCGCAGGTCTTCATATCGCACCAGCGGCGCTTCCGGTTGCGGCTGTGGTCAACAAACAGCCAGTCGCATTCTTCTGCGGCGCATGCCCGGATTTGGCTTCGTTCATCCGAGGTCAAAAGGTCCGCAGCCGAGCGCGCGATGACCCAGAGAATCCGATCGAAGGAATCCTCCCCGCCAGTCCATTCCCAAGTGAGGCCGTTTCGTCCGGCTGCGAGCTGCACGCGTCGCGCGATCTTGCGAATCGTGCCGTTCAACACGGCAAGATCGGGTCGCGGTGGAGCTTGCTGGTCTGCGATCGCAGAGAAAATTCGAAACAGAGCCTCGCGAAAGGCCTTCGTCCGGATGAGCGCAACGGACGCTTCACGGGGGTGTTGTTGAGCCCGTTGCGAGAGTCGCAGGGCTTGCTGCGGCATCAAAATTCCCGATTGCCGGCTCCAGCGCAGCAAGTCGGCGAAATTCTGGAGAAGGTCCTGGCGGCGGAGAGTCGGGCGGTTGTCGACGGTGTTGACGAAATCGAGGCAGACACTCCCGCCGGTGAGTTCGAATGGGCGGTTGGTCTGCGCCCCCCGAGCGGGTTTTGTGGTCTTAGCCATTTCGTTCTCAATGGGGATTATAACCTATAAATCAAGCTTGACAGGTTAAACCCAACGAGTTAGCCTCTAACCTGTTTGTTGAGCTTAATAGGTTATGTGGGCGAGGGGCTGTTTAGAACCGCGGCGAACCATACCAAGGGAAAATGCCGATGCCGACACAGGCAGGAGTCGAGCGACCTTCACTACTGAAGCTCGCCGCAGCCTACGCGGCGATCTATTTCATCTGGGGCGGCACGTACCTCGCCATCCGGTATGCGGTCGAAGTGCTGCCTCCATTTCTGATGATGGGCACGCGGCATTTGATTGCGGGGACGTTGCTCTACGTAACGATGCGGTGGCGCGGTGCGCCAAGGCCGGAGCGCATTCATTGGGTCGGCGCAATCATCGCCGGCAGCTTCTTGTTCTTAGGAGATCACGGACTTCTCGCTTGGGCAGAGCAACGCGTTCCCTCGGGGTTGGCGGCCTTGCTGTCAGCTACGCTGCCGTTCTGGATGGTCGCAGCGGCTCGACTCAAGGGCATCGAGCCAAGGCTAAGCGTTCGAGCGCTGGCAGGGCTGACGCTCGGTCTCGCGGGGGTCGCGTTCCTGGTGGGACCCGGTGCGCTCGGACAGATCGGTTGGAGTTATTTGGCCGGAGTGGGTGCCATCTTGTTTGGCGCGATTCTCTGGGTGGCTGGTTCACTTTACGCTCGTGGCGCGCAGCTCCCGAGCTCGCCGCTGCTCTCGGCGGCGATGCAGATGATTTCGGGCGGAGCTCTTCTCTTCGTCGCGGGCATCCTGGCAGGCGAGGCGGGCCGAGTGCACATGAACGCCGTGACCCCGCGCTCGATGCTCTCGCTCGCATATCTCATCCTCTTCGGCTCGATCGTGGCTTTCGGTTCTTACGTGTGGCTGTTGCGGGTGAGCTCACCCTCGCGGATTTCCACGTATGCATACGTAAACCCTCTGGTCGCGGTGTTCCTCGGATGCAGCATGGCCGGTGAGGCGGTCACTTGGGGAACGATTGTGGCCGCTGCTCTGATATTGATCGGGGTAGCGCTGGTGAACACGCGCGGCGCATCCGAATCAGCCGCTGAAAAAGAATCCGTCTTGACCATGCGCCCGGATCCGCTGGAGGAATGATTGCCGGAAAATTCGGAGGAATGCATATGATCGCGCGTCTCTGGCGAGGCACCACGCGAGCGGTGGATGCCGATCGCTATTTCCAATACCTTCTCGAGACGGGTCTGAAGGACTATCGCTCGATCCCGGGCAACCGCGGAGTCTACACGCTGCGAAAGATAGGCCCTCAACAGGTGGAATTCTTGCTGATTTCTCTCTGGGATTCGCTCGACGCCATTCAGAAATTCGCAGGGCCGGAGTACGAAAAAGCAGTCTACTACCCGGAAGATGCGAAGTTCCTCCTCGAGATGGAGCCAAACGTCACGCACTACGAAGTCCTGTCGATCCCGGCAGTGTGAAGAGCATCGACTACGCCTCAAAGGTCACTTCTCCCTGAGGTTTTCCTCTTTCTTGCTAATAAAATCCTTATAAAAGCCTTACGCGTTCCTAACGGCCTCTTTGCGACTATTCCCTACCGCACAGATTGTTTCCCCTCCACATCTGAAACGGGCAGCGGGGACCCAGGAGACGCCGGATGGCGATCAAGATTCTCGAAGCACTGGCACTCGCGGGTTGCGCGTTCCTCTTATACGTGTTAGTTCAATTCCGACGCGAGGGGCAACACGCGCAAACAAGATCTCCCGGCGGGCCTTCCGACAGACCCATTCAGCACCAGGTCGCAAGGCTCGAGATTGCGGGGCGGGCGAAGTCTTCGAGCAAGAGAGCGACGACAGGCCGGAAAGCTGAGAGCCAAGTGGCGGGTGAAATGGAATTCAAAAGAGGGGAGGACTTCCATGTTGAAGTTCCTATTGCAAGGCAAGCAGCAGTTCGCCGCCTGTATTCTTGTTGTCACACTTTGGCAATACCCTTGTTTCGCGCAAAGCAGCAGCGAATCGCCCAACCAACGAGCCAGCGCCGCAGATGAGCAGATACCGCCCGCGGTCGCGAAAGAGCTTGAGGCCATGAAAAAGCGCATCGAGCAGCTCGAAGCGGAGCTGAAGAATCGAAAGGCGCAAGAGCAGCCAACCACCGCCGCCGTGGAAGCTTCCGCAAAGGCGGCCGAGCCAGCGCCCGTCACTTCAACCGCTTCCGGGGAGGCGAGTGCATCCATCCATAGCGACATCGAAACCAAATCGGCCGAGGCTGCGCCTCTCGCGTTAGCGAGCTTCGGCGGGATGAGTAGCACGGGCACTCTGCCTGCGCACACACAAATTGAGGCCAAACCTTTGCCGTCTCGGAGTGTCGAGCCCTCGAACAAGGCCTCGGAGCCGTTTGCGTTCGCCGACTTCACCTGGTTGAACGGCAACGCGCGCACAAAAGAGCCAGCGATGGATACGAAATTCTTTACGCCGGAAATCAGAGCCGACGTCGACTACATCTACGATTTCAACCGTCCCAAAGATGACACCATTGGCGGGTCGAGCGAGGTCTTTCGGTCGAACGAAGTTCATGTGACGCAGCTTGGCGTCGGCGGTGACTTCCACTATGACAACGTCCGCGCGCGCTTGATGACGCAGTTTGGCTTGTACTCGGAGACGACGCCACGAAACGACGCCAGCCCTGCACGCGGCCAGTGGAACCTTGCGGACGCCTACCGTTACCTTTCGGAAGCGTATGGCGGGTACCACTTCAACGTGATGCACGGCATTAACGTCGATGCTGGCATCTTCATGTCGTATATCGGCCTCTTCAGCTACTATAATTTCGACAACTGGGCCTATCAACCCTCGTACGTTTCCTCTAACACTCCGTGGTTCTTCAATGGCGTGCGAGTGCAGATTTTTCCCACCGAACATTTAAAGATTGAGCCCTGGTTCGTTAACGGATGGCAGTCCTATGGGCGGTTCAACAATCGGCCCGGCTTTGGGTTGCAGATCTTGTGGCGGCCGAACGGGTGGCTTTCGGTCCTTGGAAATCAGTACGCTTTGGGTGAGGAGGCGCTGGGCGTCCCAGGCCGCGTGCGGTATCACACCGACGACAGCATCGAGATCAAATACTATGACAACCCTTCGAACCTTTTCGACAAGGCTGCCTTCTCGCTGACCGGCGATATGGGATGTGAACATGGCGGTGGCGTGAGCTGCTACACCAACACGAAGAAGGGCCCCAAGCAGAGCTTCCTCGGTTACATGTTCTACAACCGCTTCTGGTTCCATAAGGACTTGTTTGGTCTGACGCTCGGCGGCGGCAAGATCAACAATCCCGGACGCTATCTGGTGCTGCTGCCGCCAATCAACGGTGCGACCGCATCCTCAGGGACGCCCTACTTCACGGAGAATCCTGGCGACCCGTACAAGGCTTGGGACGCATCTGCCACCTTCGATTACATGCCCAGCCAGTACATTACTTTCCGCTGGGAGTTCGATCACCGTGCGGCGAACGTCCCGTATTTCTCCGGACCAGGCGGCATCACTCCTCCTAGCGGCAATACCGGCGCGCCCGGTTCACTGGTGCCAAGCTTTACTCCGGATCTCCGCAAAATAGAGAACCGGTTCAATCTCGCGCTGCTCGTCAAGTTCTAGCGATGGCGCAGAGAACAACCGCACCCGGAAAGGTCAGCTCATGTTTGCGATAGATGCGATCATAGCGCTTCTAAACTGGTCGCGTTCAGGCATGCGCAGCCGAGTTCGGGGGAGGTTGAAGCAATGCTCGAAGCCGTTAGTGAAATGCGGTCGATTCGGAATCGGGAGAGGAGCAAGAAGATCATCGTAGGGGTTTTTGCGATTCTCCTATTGCTGTTTCTCAATTGCAGGATCGCTTCCGGCCGCGAGAAACAAAGACTGGGCCAAGCCGAACGTCAGCAGGCTGGCGATCGCGGGCTGCAGGCGCAGGTCGTGAAGCTGGAAGGTCTCGTGGAGCGACTCGAGAAACGGGTGAGCGACTTGGAAGATCGATTGAACACTCTTCAAACCGATAGGGGCGTTGCTCGCGAAACGGAATCGAGCCGTCTAGTGCCATCTGTTATTACCGATTTGAGCGCCGGCGCCGGGAACATCAGATCGGCCTCTCTTACAGTTGCGCCGGCTTCTGCGACGGCCCGAACCGGCCCTATCGCGACAGTGCCGGCGCCGCCAGCCGCCGAAGGACGGGTCATCCGGGATCGCAAGGTCCTCGATTTTCTGCACGAGACTACTTTCAACGTGACCCTGGACGGCTATTACGAATACAACTTCGATCGCCCTATTGGACGCGTCAATCTGCTGCGCGCCTACGACGTCAGCAGCAACAGCTTCAGTCTGAATCAGGCGGCCATCGTCATCGAGCGGGCCGCCAATCCTTCCGAGGATCGTCGCTTTGGCGTGCGCCTCGATCTTCAATACGGTCAGGCGACGGAGACGCTGCAGGGTTCCGCAGCCAACGAACCTCGTCCGCAGGTGTACCGCCCGCTCTTTCAAGTCTATGGGACGTATGTGGCGCCGATTGGCAGCGGCCTGACGATCGATTTCGGCAAATGGGCCAGCGCGCTCGGCATCGAGAACAATTACACGAAAGACCAGTTCAATTACTCGCGGTCGTTACTTTTCGACTTTCTGCCCTTCTATCACATGGGCGTCCGTGCCAGTTACAACCTGACGCCGCGAATCAATGTCGCGTATTGGCTGGTGAACGGCGCGGAGCAGACGGAGGATTTCAACGGGTTCAAGTCGCAAGCATTCATCTTCACTCTGAAGCCCGCCAGTCAAGTGACCTGGAACATGAACTACTACTTCGGGCAGGAGCAGCGCGACGTCGTGCCGGTGCTGAATCCGGGATTACCGACCGGTCCGACGCAGCCGGGCCTGCCCGTGCAGAGCATTACGCCGGTGCCGAACGGCCGGTTGCACATCTTCGACAGCTACGTGACGTGGAGTGCCACGCCGCGATTGACACTCGCCGGCGAAGCGGATTACCTCATCAAGCGCGTGTTCTCGAGCTCCGCTCCTCGGCATGATTCCGGAGGGGCGGCTTATGCGCGCTATCAATTCGCGCCCAAGTTTGCGCTGGCCGCCCGCGCTGAGTATCTCTCGGATCGCGGCGGACTGTTCAGCGGGGCAACGCAAACATTGAAGGAGACCACGCTGACCGCCGAATACGAGTTCGCCGAAGGATTTCTGGTGCGGCAAGAATGGCGGCGCGATTTCTCGAACCAGCCTTTCTTTCGCACGAGCGCTCCGGGAATCCTGAAGAAAGAACAGAACACCGCCACGATTGGTCTTGTCTGGTGGTTTGGTCAAAAGCAGGGCCCATGGTAACGGCGCGCGGCCTGAAGATGGAGAAAAACCGATGATGGATGTTCTATTTCTTGCGGCGACGGTGGTTTTCTTTGCAGTCGGAATCGCTTACGTGTACGGCTGTGAACGGCTGAAGTAGAGAGGCTCTCGACAATGGTGGGGAACGTTCTACTCCTTGCGATCTGCGTTTTGGTTTTCGGCTATCTGCTGATGGCCCTGCTGTGGCCGGAGAAGTTCTGACCATGACGGCGAACGGCTGGGCACAAATCGTTTTCTTCCTGGTTGTCACGTTTGCCGTGGCGAAGCCCATGGGCGTTTTCATGACGCGGGTTTTCAGCGGCGAGCGGACCTTCCTGGACCCGGTGATGCGCCCGCTCGAAAAGCTGCTATATCGGCTGACGGGGGTGGACGAGACGCAGGAAATGCGCTGGACGGAGTATGCGCTTGCCATGCTTCTCTTCAGCGGCGTTTCGATGCTGCTGCTCTACCTGATCCAGCGAGCGCAAGCCTGGCTGCCGTGGAATCCGCAGAAGCTCGCCGGCGTTGTGCCGCATTCGGCGTTCAACACAGCGGCTTCGTTCACAACGAACACCAACTGGCAGTCTTATGTCCCCGAAGTCACCATGAGTTATTTCACGCAGATGGCGGGACTGGCCTACCACAATTTCACTTCCGCGGCCGCGGGGATCGCCATGGCCGTCGCGCTGATTCGGGGAATCGCGCGGCGCGAGCGGGATACGATCGGCAACTTCTGGGTAGATTTGACCCGCACGATGCTGTGGGTGCTCTTGCCGGTGTGCTTGACCATGGCGCTCGTTTTTGTCTCACAAGGAATGATCCAGAACCTGAAGCCGTATGTGACGGCGGAGCTAGTTGACCCGCAAACCGTGTCGGTTACCGGCTCGGACGGCAAGGCGACCCAGCAGAAGGTCACCGCACAGGTGATCCCGCAGGGGCCGGTGGCTTCGCAGGAGTCCATCAAAATTTACGGCACGAACGGAGGCGGCTTCTTCAACGCGAACAGCTCGCATCCATACGAGAATCCGACTCCGTTCACCAATTTTCTTCAACTTGTTTTGATCTTCACCATCCCGTCTGGACTGACCTACACGCTCGGCCGGATGACCGGCTCCCAGCGGCATGGCTGGGCGGTGTGGGCGGCGATGGCTGTTCTGTTCGCGGCGGGCGCAGCCAGCGCATACGTGGCGGAAGCGCGCGGTAACCCTCTCTTGCGCGGCGTGAACCAGAAGACCACCGCGCTTCAATCCGACGGAAACATGGAGGGAAAGGAAGTCCGCTTCGGGATCGCCAATTCCGCCCTGTATGCCACGGTCACGACCGACGCGAGCTGTGGCGCCGTGATCGCCATGCACGATTCGTTCACGCCCCTCGGCGGAATGATCCCGCTGATCAATATCATGCTGGGAGAAGTTGTCTTCGGTGGCGTTGGATCGGGGCTCTACGGAATGATCGTGTTTGCGATTCTCGCCGTGTTCATTGCGGGACTGATGGTCGGCCGCACGCCGGAATATCTGGGCAAGAAAATCGAATCGTACGACGTGAAAATGGCCATGCTTTCGGTGTTGATTTTCTCTTTGACGATCCTCGTGTTCACGGCCATTGCCGTGGTATCGCCAACTTACGGGACATCCGGCATCTCGAATCCAGGCCCTCACGGATTGTCACAAATCCTGTATGCCTACACCTCCGGGACCGGGAACAACGGCTCGGCCTTTGCCGGAATCAGTGCCAACACGCCGTGGTACAACACGACCATCGGCTTCGCCACTCTCCTGGGCCGCTTCTTTGCGGTGATCCCCATTCTGGCCATTGCCGGAAACCTGGCGCGCAAGAAGCTCGTGCCCGAATCCGCCGGAACGTTCCCGGTAACAACGCCGCTCTTCAGCGTGTTGCTCGTTTCGGTGGTTCTGATTGTGAGCGCGCTCACGTTTTTCCCGGCGCTTAGTCTGGGGCCCATTCTCGAGCACTTGTTGATGAACGCTGGAAAGGTGTTTTAAGGCCATGGACGGAAGATCGAACCCTGGAAAGAAATCTCTGTGGACCTGGGGAATCGTCGGTCGCGCGCTATGGGACTCCGTCTTGAAACTGAACCCGCGCACGCTGATGAAGAACCCGGTGATGTTCGTTGTCGAAGTAGGCGCGGCGCTGACCACGATTGAGCTGGTTTGGAATCTGGCGCACCACATCCCCGGCTTCCGATTCGCGTTGCAAATCACGCTGTGGCTTTGGTTCACGGTTCTGTTTGCGAATTTCGCCGAAGCCATGGCCGAGGGACGCGGGAAGGCTCAGGCGGACACCTTGCGCAAGGCCCGCGCGGAAACGATGGCGAGGCGCATGAAGGCGGATGGCACGCATGAAACAGTGGCGGGCTCGAAGCTCCGCGCCGGTGACCTGGTCGTCGTCCGGGCAGGGGAATTCATCCCGGGAGATGGCGAAGTGATCGTAGGCGTGGCCTCTGTCGATGAATCGGCGATCACCGGCGAGTCCGCACCGGTCATCCGCGAAGCGGGAGGCGACCGCTCGGCGGTGACCGGCGGCACTCGCGTGCTTTCCGATGAAATCACCGTGAAGGTCACGTCGAATCCGGGAGAAACGTTCCTGGATCGCATGATCAAGCTGGTCGAGGGCGCCGAGCGCCAAAAGACACCCAACGAAATTGCCCTGAATATTCTGCTGGCGGGTTTGACGATCATCTTTCTTCTGGCGGTGGTCAGCCTGCAGCCGATGGCCATCTATTCGGGAGCACCGCAATCGCTCTTTGTTCTCGTCTCGCTGCTAGTGTGCCTGATTCCAACGACCATTGGAGGATTGCTCTCGGCGATTGGAATTGCCGGAATGGATCGCGTGGTTCAGAGGAACGTGCTGGCAATGTCGGGCCGAGCCGTCGAAGCCGCCGGCGATGTGGACACGCTGCTCCTGGACAAAACAGGCACGATCACGCTGGGCAACCGCCGGGCAACGGATTTGATACCTGCGCCGGGCGTAAAGGAAACGGATCTTGCTGACGCTGCACAGCTCGCGTCACTGGCTGACGAGACGCCGGAAGGCCGCTCCATCGTCGTGCTCGCAAAGGAAAAATACGGCTTGCGAGGCCGCGAGCTGTCCTCAATGGCAGCGACATTCATTCCGTTTTCGGCGACGACGTGCATGTCCGGAGTCGATCTCGATGGTCGCGAGATTCGAAAAGGCGCCCCTAATGCGATCGCCGGTTATGTTGCCGTGAATGGCAATCGCGTACCGCCCGAGATGGAGGAGGTTGTCAAGGCCATCGGCAATGCTGGCGGAACGCCGCTGCTCGTGGCCGAGGATCGCCGGGTACTTGGCGCAGTTCACCTGAAGGATATCGTGAAGGGCGGCATGCGCGAGCGATTCGATCAATTGCGAGCGATGGGCATTCGGACGGTGATGATCACCGGGGATAACCCGCTCACCGCCGCGGCCATCGCGCGCGAGGCGGGCGTGGACGATTTCCTTGCCCAGGCCAAGCCGGAGGACAAGCTGGCGCTCATTCGCCGCGAACAGGCGAAAGGGAAACTCGTTGCAATGACGGGAGACGGAACCAACGACGCACCCGCGCTCGCTCAGGCAGATGTTGGGGTGGCAATGAACGCCGGGACGCAAGCCGCCAAGGAAGCAGGCAACATGGTGGACCTCGATTCCAATCCCACCAAGCTAATCGAGATCGTCGAAATCGGGAAGCAGTTGCTGATTACGCGCGGCGCATTGACCACCTTTTCCGTCGCCAACGATGTGGCCAAATATTTCGCGATTATTCCCGCGATGTTTGCAGGCGCGTTCCCACAGCTCAAAGCTTTGAACATTATGTCCCTGAGGACGCCGGAGTCGGCCATCCTGTCGGCCGTGATTTTCAACGCGCTGATCATTATTGCGCTGATTCCGTTGGCGCTGCGCGGAGTGCGTTACCGGGCCGTTGGCGCCGAGGCCCTTCTGCGGCGAAATCTGCTGATCTACGGCCTCGGCGGAGTCATCGCGCCATTTATCGGCATTAAGCTGATCGACGTTTTCATCACTTGGCTCCACTGGGCGTGAGGCGCAACGATATGAAGAAACAACTGCTGATTTCGATCTGGATGACGCTGGCAACTACAGTGCTTCTGGGAATCATCTACCCACTCATCGTGACAGGCCTGGCGCAGGTGCTGTTTCCCGCGCAGGCGAATGGCAGCCTCATTACCGCCGGAGGTAAGACGATTGGCTCGCACCTGATCGGCCAGCCGTTCACCGCGCCCGGATATTTCCACTCGCGGCCGTCGGGAGCAGGCACGGCCGGATACGACCCTGTGGCACCGGGCGGCGGCTCTCAAAATTACGGCCCAACGAACAAGGCATTGCTCGATCGAGTTTCCACCGGTGTTCAGGCGCTGCAAGCCGAAAACAAGAAAACGCCGATTCCAATCGATCTGGTGACTGCGTCGGGCTCAGGCCTCGACCCACACATTTCTCCCGCAGCGGCCGAATTTCAGGTCCCGCGAGTGGCGCGAGAGCGCAGCATGAGTGAAGCGGACGTGCGTTCATTGGTCACGAGGCACACCGAAGGCCGGCAATTCGGTTTCCTCGGCGAGCCGCGAGTAAACGTCCTCGAGCTGAATCTCGATCTCGATGCGCAGCATCCGCTGCGGTGAGAAGCGTCTTCACACCCTCTAAGCTCGCTTTAGGAGTGGAGCGGTGAGCGCCGCGAACCTCCTGCAGTATGGATTCTTTCTGGCTGTCGTGGTGGTCTTCGCGAAACCACTCGGCGGCTACATGAGTCGGGTCTTTAACCGCCAGAAAACATTCCTCGATCCGCTCCTGAATGCCCTTGAGCGCCTGATCTACCGGCTGACGGGTGTTGACGCGCAGATGGAGATGGACTGGAAGGACTACGCCACATCCTTCATCCTCTTCGGTTTGATCGGGACGCTTTTCCTTTACGGAATCCTGCGCCTCCAGCGGCTCCTGCCCTGGTTCTCTCCCGCCTACGCCACCACGCCTCTCACGCCGGACCTGGCCATGAACACGGCCATCAGCTTCTCAACCACGACGACGTGGCAAGCCTACGGTGGCGAGACGACGATGAGCTACACGAGCCAAATCGTCGGCCTTGCGGTACAGAATTTTCTGGCGGGTGCGTCCGGGCTGGCGGTTGGCGTGGCCTTCATCCGAGGCTTCGCTCGGCATCAAACATCCAAGTTGGGCAACTTCTGGGTGGACATGGTCCGGTCTGTGCTTTGGATACTCCTGCCGTTGTCTCTATTGGGCAGCCTGCTTCTGGTCTGGCAGGGAGTGCCCATGAGCTGGCACTCCTATACGCTGGCGACCACTCTCGAGGGAGGGCGACAAACGATTGCGCAAGGCCCAGTAGCCGCTCTTGAGATCATCAAGAATCTCGGAACGAACGGCGGCGGATTCTTCAACGCGAACGGCGCCCACCCGTATGAGAATCCCACGCCTCTCAGCAATTTTCTCGAGATGCTTTCGATCGTTTTGCTTCCGGCAGCGTTCACGAATACATTCGGCAGAATGGTCGGAAAACCCCGCCAGGGCTGGGTCTTGCTCGGCGTGATGGCGCTTTTGTTTTTAGCCGGGCTGTTCCTGTGCGGATGGAGGGAGCAGCAGGGCAATGTGTTGCTCGCGCGGAACGCGAGCATTGCTGCAAGGGCGAGTAGAGCTCAATCAGGCGGCAATATGGAAGGCAAGGAGGTCCGCTTCGGTATCGGCGGGTCTGTGTTGGCCGCGGTTGTGACGTCAAATGGTGCGACCGGCTCCACGAACTCGATGCACGACAGCTACACTGCGCTTGGCGGGGCAGTGCCACTCGTCGATATGCTCTTGGGGGAAATCATATTCGGCGGACTGGGTACCGGCATTTACAGCATCATTATGATCGCCCTGGTGGGATTGATCTTGGCCGGGCTGATGATCGGCAGGATGCCGGAGTATCTGGGTAAGAAGATCGGCCCGCTCGAAACCAAGTTCATCACGCTGTACACGCTTGCGACTCCGCTCGCGATACTTCCTTTCACAGCACTTGCGGTGGCCACGAAAGCGGGGCGCGCGGGGCTGGTTAACAACACAGGCTCTCATGGCTTCACCGAAATCTTCTATGCGTATACCTCCTGCTTTACGAACAACGGCCAGGCTTTCGCTGGCCTCAATGCGAACACGGTTTTCTACAACTTCACCACGGCTGTAGTGATGATGATGGGACGCTTCGGACTGGCAGTTCCCGCTCTTGCACTGGCCGGACTCTTCGCCGGTCAGATTCGCAGGCTAGAGACACAAAGCGCGGTTCCGACGGATCGGCCGTTATTCGCTGCTCTGTTGGTGGCCACCGCGCTGATCGTGGGCGGGCTGAGTTTCTTTCCCGCTCTTACCATGGGTCCCGTCTTCGAGCATCTGATTGGCCGGTGAGGACCTAAGTTCGCTCCCTTGGGCGGAGCCGAACCGCGTCTACGATTTTCCGGACTCCGGACGCCTTTCCGGAGCAGGTTCAAACAGATCGCATGTCAGTCTGTTGTGGGCTCGCTCTCCTCGTCTGTGTTGCACTGTACATTGCGTCCCCGCTAGCAGCTCAGTCGACACCTGGCGACATCGCTGAGGTCGTCAAGGTTCTGGAAGAACGCGTAGTACCCGATGCCGCGTCAGTTTTATGAATTCCGTAGGTTCTCCTTATGCGTTCTTTATTCCGAAGTCGCTAATCTCACAGAAGAAACACGTGGGGGTGTAGCATGCTTCAAACGCCTTCCAGGTTTCGCCGTTGCTTGTGTTTTACTGCGCTTCTCGCGCTTGTATTTTGTTGGGCTGAACCTGAGCTGGCGCAGTCGACGTTTGGCGGCGTCGTTGGAGTCGTCAGGGATCCGGGTCAAGGGGTAATACCCGGCGCCCGAGTCACTCTCACCAATCTGGACGATCGGGCCCAACACGCGAGTAGCACGGATGCCGACGGGGCATTTCAATTCGTCAACCTGAAAGCAGGCCACTACGAACTGGTCGTTCACGCGGACGGCTTCTCCGATTTCAAGATTTCTTCCGTGCAGTTGGATTCCCGGCAGACCCTCCGGGTTGATGTTCAACTCAAACTGGCTTCGACGTCTCAAAGTGTGGAGGTCACAGTGGAGGCAGGACCGATCATCAACACCGAGGATGCCACAATCTCCGATACGAAGGACTTCCAACAGCTCAGCAGTTTGCCTGTGAATTATCGGGGCGCGACAACCAGTTCTCTGGCGATGCTTGCCACCGTGCCTGGAGCTCAACAGGACGCCAATGGCAACGTCTCTATCGGCGGGGGGCTCCCGTCGCAGGTGCAGTACTCCGTGGACGGCGCTTCGACCGTCAACGTCCGCCAAAACGGAGCGTTAGGCAACATGAATCCCTCTTCGGAGTTGATCAGCGAGTTCAAGGTCACGGAGTTCAATAACAATGCGGAATTCGCTCAACTCGGGGACGTAACGATTACAACCAAGAATGGAAGCGACCGCTACCACGGAAGTCTCTTCGAGTACATGCAGAACAGCACGCTGGATGCAACGACGTATGGCTCCGACGTGAAGCCGCACAAAGCCTTCAACACGTTCGGCGGCAGTTTCAGCGGACCACTGCGCGTCCCCGGGGTCGCGCACAGCGCGCCCCACACCTTTTTCTTCGCCGATTACGAAGGCAACCGGCGCCGAGTGGCAACTCCCCAGTTTCTCAACGTTCCAACCACCGCAATGCGCGCAGGCAATCTCTCCGGCGTATCGAGTGCGAGTGGTGGTCCCATCATTGATCCGTTCACCGGCCTGCCGTTCCCTGGAAATGTCATTCCGAGCAATTGCAGCAAACCAGATTGCATCAATCCGGTCTCGGCAGCATTGCTTCAGAATTACATCCCGTCCCCGAATTCCGGTAGTCCGGGTGATACCTTTGCGAATTTTCGGCAGCAAGTCCCAACTCCAAGCAACACCAACGGCTATGACGTCCGAATCGATCGTACCCTCACGGCCAAGCAGTCTCTCTATGGCCGTTGGAGCTGGAAGCATCTGGACACCACTGTGCCCAATAACCTGCTGCCGAGCGAGCGTGACTTGGAGAGCGACCGGAACTTAATCGTATCTCACAACTACGCGATCACCGATTCGCTGGTTAACGAAGCGCGGTTCGGCATATCACTCTTCGACCTGAACGTCCTGTTCCCGATCAAAGGCGCGAGAGCCATCACCCAGTTGGGACTGCAGGGCCTGGACATCAGCGATCACCCGAATACGAACGCGTTCCCAACCTTCGATTTCAGCGATGGCACCGGGTTCACACCGATCGGTCGAGATAAGACGGGAACGACGCAGTCGCAGACCATCCAGTTCACCGATAACCTGACACGGATCAAGGGCAAGCACACCATGAAATTTGGAGTCGACGTGCGCCGGGTTGCTTACGTCGATCTCGAGAGCTTCGGCGGCTCCGATGATTTCGGGGCGTTCACGTTCAATCAGGGGACTTTCACCGGAAATGCTTTTGCGGATTTCCTGTTGGGGTTGCCCACCAAGTCTTATATCGCGCAATCGGGACCTGACGTTCATGCGCACGCCATCCAAACCGGCCTTTACGGGCAAGATGAATGGCGCATCAGCGACCGGCTGACGATGACCTTCGGACTTCGCTGGCAGGCTTTGCCGCCCTTCGTAAGCGACCAGGGCAATCTCACCGCCTTCGACAAGCGCAATGGCGGCATCATCTACCCCGGACAAAGCCAGCCACGGCTGGGATTCCTTGAATCCATCAATGCTTGTCCGCCGATCAACCCTGCGTCGAATTCTAACCCCGCGCTTCCTTGCGGACCGGTGGAGCTAGCGAGCAGCGTCGGACTGGGACCTGGCCTTCGGCAATTCTACAAAAAGAACTTCCAGCCTCGCATCGGATTCGCGTACCGCCCGTTCGGCGACAACAAGACAGTCGTTCGAGGAGGCTTTGGGATCTTTACCATGACCAATCTTGGGCAACTGTCGTTCAACACTACGAACATTCACGTGTCTGTGGTCCGGACGACCAGCAACTCGCTGCTTTCGAACGCACCGCCCGCCTATCAGTTCCCAGCCGTGCGAACGCCCGGTAACGTATTGACGGTCGCCGGAACCGGAGATTTTTACCAAAACACTCCGATCAACTACCGCGACCCGCAGTCGGCTCAATGGAACTTGACCGTCGAGCGGGAACTCATTCGCGATTTGACACTGCGCGTTAGCTACGTGGGGATGAATTCCTACCGCATGAGCCAAACGGTGGACCTGAATCAACTCCAGCCCAGCATTCTGTCTCCTAACCCAAACCCCAAGCCCTACCTCAACTGGGGCCGGATTCTCTCTTCTGAAAATGAGGGAAACGTGAATTACCAGGGTCTGCAGTCGGAGATCAACCAACGCTTCCGAAGCGGATTCACGCTGCAGGCAAGCCATGTATGGGCGAAAAGTCTCGGCAACGTGGGCGGAGACGCTCCAACCGCCTTCTCTCCTGAAGTGATTTATGGAACGCCTGTGGCCGATCGATTCGACCTGCGGGCAAATCGAGGCAACATTGCCGCAACGCGGAGGCATCGCGTTCTGGTCTCCGCAGTTTATGAACTGCCGGTCGGAAACAATCGCAAGTTTCTCGGCCACATGAGGGCGCTCCCCGCGGCGATCTTTGGGGGATGGTCAGTCAGCACCGTCAGCATGTGGCAGACTGGACCGTACCTGACCCCGATCACCAGTCCGAGCGATGATCCCGGACACCTCAACCTCGTGTATCGAGGTGCGTTCCAAAGGCCTGACTGTGTCGGCAACGGCAACTTAGCCCACCCGACTCCCAACAACTACTTCAATATCGGCGCTTTTAATCCATTTCCAAGTGGACCGGTAGGAAACTGTGGCGTCGGCATTCTTGTTGGTCCGGGCACGGTGGCCATCGCTGGTGGATTGTCCAAGAATTTCCGGGTTCGCGAGGGTCTCAAGATGAGGCTCGAGGCCACGTTCACGAACCTGATTAACCATCCCAACTTCGCGCCACCTTCCGTCGACGTATCCTCGCCGAGCACGTTTGGGAAGACGACCAGCGTGCAGTCCGCGGAAAATAGCGGAAACCGCGTCGGTCAAGTCGCTCTGCGCATGGAATTCTAGGGAAGAGTCTATAAGGGTGACGACCCCGACGCCGTCCGAGCGATGTCATCCTGAGCGCAGCGAAGGATCTCTCGCGAAAATATCGTACGCCAATGCGAAATACGCACGAGACGTTCGTGGGAGCTTCGACCGCCGCCGGAATCAGAGCTTATCGCCTGGCTTCGGACGTGTGGCGCGCTCGCGGGGCGGCTCAAATCTATATCCGACCCAGGGCTCGGTGCGAATGTATCGGGGATGGCGCGGATCCGGCTCGATTTTCTTTCTGAGCTGGTTGATGAAGACTCGCAAGTACTCGGCTTCCTCGCCGTAGTCCGGTCCCCAGACGGACTGAAGCAACTTGCGATGCGGCAGCGACTTGCCTTGGTTCGCGACAAGAAGCCGCAGCAGCTCGAATTCCTTGGGAGTAAGCCGGACCGATTGGCCGCGCACAAGGACGGAGCGCCTCTCGAAATCAATCGTCAGGTCGTCGGATACGAAGGAGGGCAGAGCCTCGGCCGGAGCGGCCCGGCGAAGCGCGGCGCGAATGCGCGCCAGCAATTCCTGCACCCCAAACGGCTTTACGACGTAATCGTCAGCTCCGGCATCGAGGGCTTGTACTTTGTCGCGCTCGGAATTGCGCACCGTGAGCATGATGATCGGGGTATCGCTGGTGCTGCGGATTTCCCGGCAGGTCTCGAGTCCGTCCAGGCCCGGCATATTCATGTCGAGAACAATCAGGTCGGCGCGCTCGCTGCGGATTTTTTCCAGCGCCTCTTCACCGCTGCGCGCTTCCGTGACCGTATAGCCCTGGGCGGCGAGCGTCGTGCGCATGACCCGACGGATCTGAGGCTCATCGTCGACAACGAGGATGGTGGCGGAATTCATTGCGATGGCCGGCTGCGATCGATTGGCAGAGTGAACGAAAAAACGGAGCCATGACCAAGCTGGCTGGTGACGCCGATCGTACCGCCATGCGCTTCGACGATGGCTTTGGCAATCGGGAGGCCCATTCCCGTTCCCTGGACTCGATAGCGCTGGTCCTGGCCGCGATAGAATTTCTCGAAGATCAGCCCCTGTTCCGGGTCTTCGATGCCGCCGCCGTGGTCGGCCACGCTCGTCACCACGAAATTACCGTTTACTTCCGCCGTGATCGTGATGGGTTCGCCCGGCGGCGAATACTGATTGGCATTTTCGAGAAGATGAATGAGGACTTCTCTCACGCGAGGGAGGTCCGCTCGAACGCGAGGAAGGTCCGGCGGTATCTCAATCCGTACTGGGCGATTGCCCAACGCGCTCTTGCAGTGTCCGAGGGCGGCGTTGATGATGTCCTCAATGGGATGCGGTTCAAATTTCAGCTCGACTTCGCCGGAATCCAATTGCGACATCTGCGCCGCTTCGCCGACCAGCCGATTCAGCCGGTCGCTCTCTTCGTTGATGATCGTGAGGAGCTCCTGGCGCTGGGCGTCGTTCAAACTGGGGTTGGAAAGCAAGGTCGTCACCGAGGCCTTGATGGAAGTCAGGGGAGTCCTCAAGCCATGAGTGACGGAGTCGAGCAACGCCGTGCGCAATCGCTCTCCTTCGCGCGCCGCCTCTGTCTGCCCGAGCTGTTCGATCGCCCGTGCCCTCTCCACAGCGACGGCGATTAAGGTGCCCAGGGCTTCGAGTGTCTGCCGCGAGAGCGCCGACCCCGAAATTCCCAAGCTGCCGATGGAGCGCACACCGAGCCGCACCGGAACAAAGCAGACGCCGCTCTCCTGGTCGATGACGGGTTCTTCGCGCGCTACAATCGTCTTCAATCGCTCGACATCGAGCTGCGGAGTGATGGGCCCGGAGCGGTACATTTTCTGTTTCTCCGCTAGGAAGAGCGCGGCTGCGCCAACCTCAAAGGTATCCACAATCTGCGCCGGGATGCGGTTCAGCAGCTCGATCACGTTGCCCGTTTCGAGCAACTGCTGGCTGAAGGTATAGAGCTTTTCGATTTCACGCCGCCGCGCGGAAGCATCCTGCGCCTGCCGGCGGGCACGGGAGGAAAGCTGGCTGGCGAGGACGGAAACAACCAGGAACGCAAACAGCGCCACCCAGTTCTGCGGGTCGGCAATCGTAAACGTGCCCACCGGCGGCAGAAAGAAATAGTTAAAAGCCAGCATCGAGGCCACCGACATGAACACCGAGACCCCGATGCCCCACACGGTTGAAACGGCCAGGATTGCCAGGAGGAACGTGAGCGCGACGGTGGTCGCATTCGCATGCATCACCCTCCGATAAAAGAAGGTGATTAGCAGCACCAGCCCGAAGGCCGCGGCGAAGCGCAAAGCACGAGTAGCGAAAGGCTCGCGCACCGCGTCATTCTACCGTAGCTTTCAAGGCCTCTGAAGTTAGAATAGGCCCATGCCGAAGACCCCCGAGCAATGGCTGGTGGAAGCTTCGCCCGCCGAGAAGACCAAGGGAATTCTGAAGCTGTTCCTCGGCTATGCTCCGGGTGTGGGCAAAACGTACAACATGCTGAGCGAAGCGATCCGGCGCCACAGTCGCGGCGAAGACGTCGTCATCGGCGTCGTCGAAACTCATGGCCGCAAAGGAATCGCCGAGCTGGCAGAGCAACTGGAGGCCATTCCGCGCAAGAAGATCGACTACAAAGGCACCATCTTCGAAGAGATGGATGTGGACGCAATCCTGGCGCGCAAGCCTCAGGTGGTGGTGGTGGACGAACTCGCCCACACCAACATTCCCGGAAGTAAACATCGCAAGCGCTACGAAGACATCCTCGAAGTTCTCGACGCAAAGATTGATGTGCTTTCCACCGTAAATATCCAGCACATCGAGAGTATCGCGCCCACGGTCCGCGCCATTACTGGAATCACCGTGCGCGAGACGCTGCCCGACTGGATTTTGCAGGTCGCCACCGAAACCGTGATGGTTGACCTGACGCCCGAAGCCCTTCAAAACCGCTTGCAGCGGGGCGATGTTTACACCAAGGAGAAGGTGGAGCAAGCGCTGAAGAATTTTTTCCGCCGCGGGAATCTGATCGCGCTCCGGGAACTGGCGCTGAGGCAGGTCGCCGAACAGGTCGATCGCAGCCTCGAATCCTACATGGAGCAAAAAGAAATCCGCGAGAGCTGGCCGGTGCGCGAGCGGATCGCCGTCGCGATCAGTGAGAGCCCCAGGGCGCAATATTTGATTGCGCGGGCGGCGCGGATGGCTCGTCGGATGGATGGAGAAGTTTACGTCGTGCACGTCGACACCAGCAGTAACCATGACGCGCAGGATGAGAAAAAGCTCGCCGCAAATCTGCAGTTCGCCGAAAGTCTCGGAGCGAAAGCCGTTCGGCTAAAGGGCGACAGTATCGCGGAAGCCGTCGCTGCCTTTGCGCGCGAAAAACATATTACCCAGGTGATTTTCGGCCGCTCGGCCCTGGAGGGTTGGAGGAAGCTCGCTTACTTGAATGCCATCAACAAGTTTCTGAGCGATGCCCCCGCCGTCGATGTCCATATCGTCACCCAAGAGCCTGATTAGACGCGCCGCGACTTCTGCATGCCGTTCCGGGAGAACCGCGGAGCCTGATCCGAATTTTTTCTCTAGTTCTCTGGCGGGGACCGGCTTTCATCAGTAAGATAGCCGCCCGGAGGTGAGCGGATGTTTTCGATTCGTCACGTCGCTTTGATTCTGGCGCTCGTACTCGTCGGCGCCGGTAATTCTTACAGCCAGGAAATGCATGAGGGGCGGCTTCTGCGATTTCCGGACATCTATAAGGACAAGATCGTATTCAGCTATGCAGGTGACCTGTGGCTTGTCCCGACTGCGGGAGGCGTCGCGCGCCGCATCACCACGCATCCGGGTCTCGAGCTCTTTCCTAAATTCTCCCCGGACGGCAAGTCCATCGCCTTCACCGGACAGTATGACGGCAACTTTAATGTGTATGTGATTCCCTCCGAAGGCGGCGAACCGAAACAGCTCACCTTCTTGCCGAACCCAATGCATTCGCCGGAACGCATGGGACCGAACAACCAGGTCATCAACTGGCTCCCCGACAGCAAGCGAATTCTCTTTCTTTCCCGGCAGGACACTTTTAATACCTGGTTTGGACGCCTTTTCACGGTTCCGATTGACGGCGGCTTGGCCGTTCGCCTCCCGATCGACAAGGGCGGGCTCACGTCGTTCTCCCCGGACGGAAATGAAATCGCCTATAACCGAATCTTCCGCAATTTCCGCACCTGGAAACGGTATCGCGGCGGAATGCAGCAGCAAATCTCGTTTTACAACTTTACGAACAACCGCTACGACCAAATCAGCGACCCCGACGGCAACGACACATTTCCGATGTGGCATGGGGATACGGTCTACTTCGATTCCGACCGCGGCCCCGAACATCGCATGAATCTCTACGCCTACGACCGAAAAACGAAGGAGATGCGGCAGCTCACTCACTTCACGGAATTCGACGTGAACTGGCCGAGCCTTGGGCCGGACTCCATCGTGTTCGAGAACGGCGGGTCCCTTTACGTTTTCGATCTCGCGACCGAGCAGCCCCGAAGAATCACGGTATCCCTGCCGGGCGACCGCGACCTCGCCCGAAAGCATTGGCAGAACACAAGCAAATGGATCACCGCGTTTGATATTTCGCCCGAAGGGAAGCGCGCTGTATTCAGCGCGCGGGGCGATATCTATACCGTGCCCGCCAAAGAAGGAAGTATCCGCAATCTGACAATGACGCCCGGCATCCGCGAAAACTACTCCACTTGGTCTCCCGACGGCCGATGGATCGCTTATATCTCCGACCGATCTGGCGAAGATGAGCTCTACCTTATGCCGCAAGACGGCATGGGTAAGGAAATCCGCGTGACCACCGATGGGAAGATGTTCCGCCTTCAACCAGTCTGGTCGCCAGACAGCAAGAAGCTGCTCTACGCGGACAAAGCCGTGCGGCTCTGGTACGTGGATATTGATGCCAAGAAGCCGGTCTTGATCGATCAAGGGAAATACGCCGACCTGACCGATTACTCCTGGTCGCCAGACAGCCAATGGGTCGCCTATTCCAAAGCGTCGGAAAATCAGTACGGCGTCATTTATCTTTATTCGGTGGCGGAAAAGAAGATCACTCCGGTCACAACCAGCTTCACCAACAGTTGGAATCCCATCTTCGATCCGGAGGGCAAGTACCTCTATTTCCTCTCCAACCGCGACTACAACGAAGTCCTCGGCGTTTACGACTTTGAGTTTTCGAATCCAAAAGCCACGCGGGTTTACGTAGCGACCCTGCGCTCTGACTCCCCTTCCCCGTTTGCTCCGCAGAGCGATGAAGTGGCCCTGAAGAACCCCGAAACACCACCGAAGGATGAGAAAGCGGTAAAGGGGGAAGACAAGGGCGGTGAGAAAACCGCCGAATCCGAAAAAAAGGAACCCTTCCGAATCGACCTCGACGGCATCGGAAATCGTGTGGTGGCCCTTCCAATCCCTCCGGCGGTGATGAGCAACTTGGCGGCGGCAAAAGGTTTCGTTTACTACGAGACGACCCCGGTCGCTGGCTTGTCAGGACCTCTTCCTGGTGAGCAGCCTTCCCTGCACGTCTTCGATATGAAAGAGCGGAAAGATAGCATCCTCATTGCGGAGGCAGACGCGTTTGCGCTTTCGTCTGATGGCAAAAAACTGCTTTATTCCGTGCCCAAAGCCGAGGGAGGCGGCGGGGAAAACTTGGAACACACTTACGGAATCATTGATGCTGCTCCGGCTCCTTCCGGCCCCCACAAGCCCGGAGATGGCGCGCTCGATCTGGGCGGAATGCGCGCCGAAATCGATCCGCGCGCGGAGTGGGCGCAAATCTTCCACGAAGTCTACCGGCAGCAGCGGGACTACTTTTTCGAGCCTTCGATGAATGGCGTGGAATGGGCCAAGGAGCGTGACAAGTATGCGCAGCTTCTGCCTCACGTCGCCGATCGTTACGACCTTACCTATATTCTCGGCGAGATGATCGGCGAGCTCTCGAATTCACACACCTACGTCGGCGGGGGCGACTCTCCGGATCTTCACCCGGTGAACGTCGGCGTGCTGGGCGTTGACTTCGAAGGTGACGCGGCAAGCGGTTTTTATCGCTTCAAAAAGATCTATCCCGGCGAGAACTGGGACGCCGCTCTTCGTTCACCGCTCACGGAGCCGGGAGTGAGCGTCAAGGAGGGCGAGAATCTCCTTGCAGTCAACGGACGGTCCTTGCTCGTGCCGCAGAATCCGTACGAGCCCTTCGTCAACACAGTGGGTCAAAACGTAACGCTGACGGTGAATTCCAGGCCCACGGAGGAGGGCAGCCGCAAGGTCGTCGTCAAGCCCATTGCCAGCGAGTTCAAGTTGCGCGAGCTCGATTGGATCGCGACCAATCGCCGCAAAGTGGAACAGGCCACCGCTGGCCGTGTGGGCTATGTCTACCTGCCGGACATGTCCGCTTCCGGCCTCAACGAGTTCGTGAAGCAATTCTTCCCTCAGATTCGCAAGCAAGGAATCATTTTTGACGTGCGCTACAATGGCGGCGGCTTCGTGGACCAAATCATTTTTGAGCGATTGCGCCGCGTTCTCGCGGGGATGGCGGCCGCGCGCAATTTCGAGAGCGGAACAGTCCCCGACGTCGTTTTCTACGGCCCGATGGTTTGCGTCACCAACGAGTACGCGGCTTCCGACGGTGACTTCTTCACTTATTTTTTCAAGAAGTACAAGATCGGGCCGGTGATCGGGATGCGCACCTGGGGTGGTGTCCGCGGCATCCGCGGCGAAATTCCGCTTCTGGACGGAGGCTATATCACTCGTCCGGAGTTCGCGCTCTATGGACTCGATAGCCAGTGGTTGATCGAGAATCGCGGCGTCGCACCGGATATTGTCGTGGACAACACGCCCGATCAGGTCATGGCGGGCCACGACCCGCAGCTTGAAATGGCCATCGAGGTGGTCATGAAGGAAATGCAGGAGCATCCAAAGCAACTGCCGCCGCGTCCTCCGGACCTGCCGGCCTATCCCAGCGGCCCTGGTGACTAAAAGATCGTTTCATCCCGGATTGCGAGGCGGCGTTTCGACCGCCGCGCCGCGATGGATGTTCAACCGCTCTTAATACAGAAGGAGGCGCGATGAAATTCCGCATTCTCTTGGCAATGGCGCTTGCGCTCGCATCGACGCAGGCCGGCTTTGGTCAGGCGAAGCCCGCCGAAGCGCAGTCACGGACCGTGCGCTATCAAGGGACGATCGAAAACGTGAAGTACGTGTACGGCCCCGCCACGCCAGTCGCGCGGCTCTCTTCCGGCGATACCCTCGAAACGAATACGCTGGACTGTTTTGGGGATGCCATTCACAAGCCGGGAGACACGCTGAGCCTGGTGAAGGGCGATAACCCTCTGACCGGGCCTTTCTTTATCGAAGGCGCGGAGCCAGGGGACACGCTCGCGATCGATATCCTGAGACTGGAGGTTAACAGCGACAAGGGACTTGGCGCCTCTGCGCCCGGATTCGGCGCGCTTAATTCGACGAATTACACGCCCATGTTGAACCCCCCGCTGCCCGAGCGCATCTGGTTCTATCCCATCGATCACGCCAACGGCACGGCCACCTTCAAGGCGCTCGATTCGGATTATTCGGTCAAGATTCCGCTGCATCCTTTTCTCGGCTGCATTGGTGTGGCGCCCGCGGGAGGCGAGGCGCGCAGCTCGGTTGTGCCCGCTGAATTCGGCGGCAACATGGACGCTCCGGAAGCGAGCGTAGGGAACACTCTCTATCTGCCCGTGAATGTGCCCGGCGCGCTGCTGTACATGGGCGATGGCCACGCCGCGATGGGTGATGGCGAAGTGGCCGGCACCGCCATCGAAGTGCCTCTCACCGTTCGGCTACGGGTGAACCTTATCAAGGGTCATCGCATCGACTGGCCCCGCTTCGAGAATCAGAAGGAAATCATGACCGCGGGCATTTATCGCCCGCTGGATGATGCCTTGCGCATCGCTTTCCATGAGCTGGTGGAATGGATTCACACCGACTATGGCCTATCGGAGTTAGACTCCTATGAGCTGCTCTCCAAGGTGGCCAGAATCCACCTGACAGAAATGGTGGACCCCAATTACGTGGTGATCGCGAGCGTGGAGAAAAAGTACCTGCCGCCGCGCAAGCGGTGAAGAGTCGGGTGAAGCCGCGCCGTTGACACTCCGCTCTACCGCTCCTAGAATCACGGCGGCGAAGGACGGCGCCTGCGAGCTTGTCTCCGCAGACGTTCCCCTGTCTTCCAGCAAAGGACCAGGATGACTTCCGGGTCTCCGAAACCTCGCATCGGAATCGTTCACACTGACACTGCACTCCGATCGAAGATCAACGCTTCCCTGCGCGCAGAATTCGATGTCCTCGAAGGCGAGGATTACGAAGCGGCATATCGCCTCCTCCAGGAATCCGATATCGACGTCCTTCTGCTTGGCTTGCCGCTGCCCTCCGGCGGTGTCCGGGAATGCGTCGAGCTCTTGGGTCGCCTGGACGGCAGCGAAATTGACACGCTGGTGATCGTCCTCAGCTCCGACCCCAAGAAAGCGAGCGCCCTGAAAGTAATTGACGCAGGGTCGTACGACTACTTCCTGACGCCGGTTGATACAGACGTGCTGAAGATGCTGATTGAGCGTGCGGTCGAAAAGCTGAACATCCAGCGCGAGAATCGCATCCTGCGGGACGAAATCCAGCGCAAGGATTCGCTCGGCGACTTGATTGGCTCCACCGATGCCATGCGCCATCTTTTCGATTCCATCAAGAGGATGGCCCGGGTGAGCACGACCGTCGTTATCCGGGGTGAAAGCGGGACCGGCAAGGAGCTCGTCGCTCGCGCGCTGCACGATCAGGGTCCGCGACGCAACCGCCAGTTCGTCGGAGTGAACTGCGCGGCCCTGCCCGAAAGCCTCATGGAAGCGGAGCTCTTCGGATACGAGCGCGGAGCATTCACCGGCGCCGTCGCGATGAAGGAAGGCCGCATTGAACTGGCGCACCGCGGCACTCTATTCCTCGACGAGATCGCCACCCTTACCCCAGCGCTTCAAAGCAAGTTGCTACGGGTGCTGGAAGAGCATGCCCTGACACGCTTGGGGGGCAAGAAGCCGATCAAAGTCGATTTCCGGTTGATCTGCGCGACGAATGAAGACCTCGAAGAAATGGTCCGCCAGGCCAGATTCCGGGAGGACCTCTACTATCGAATCCATGTCGTCCCGATTTTCGTCCCTCCGCTGCGCGAGCGCGTTGAGGACATCCCGCTGCTGGTCGATTACTTCGTCAGACTCTACTGCGCGGCTAACCAGCTCCCCGGGCGCCCGGTGGCAGACGACGCACTGGAAGCCCTCAAACGCTATCCTTGGGCCGGCAATGTCCGGGAGCTCGAGAATGTGGTCCAGCGGCTGGTCCTTATGACCGACGGCGACTCCATCTCCCTGAAAGACCTCCCGGCGGATATCCAGGCAGGCGGGTCCGAGGGTCGCGGCCGCCTGGGCCTTCCTGTCGATGGCATCAATCTCGACAAGGAGATGGAGGCCTACGAGCGGAAGTGGGTCGAGACTGCGCTCGACCAGGGTAAGCACGTGAAAGCGGAGGCGGCGCGCCTCCTGGGCGTCGACAAAAACCGGATGAACTATCTATGTCGCAAATACAGGCTCTAAAACCCATTCCGAGGGTTTAAAAAATCAACGACAATTGAGTAATTCAACTCCCTTTTCTTCAGCAGCGTGCCCGCCCGAAAGATGCCGCATCTGCAAGCCATTCATTTTGAAGCATCTCGCTCAACGCTCGAGCGCCGATGCCTTGGTACCTGAGTTGCACGGTTACCGGGCGGCGCGGTCGGAAGCATATGAGATCGAGGGCTGGTTTCCATCGCGCCCAACGACGCGATTCCGACAGAGGAGCAATTCAAATGACCAAAAAGACGGCAGTGAAGGGCAACAAGAAGTCTAAGCTGGAAAAGAAGGCTCAGCCGCCAGTGTTGAATCTAAGGCGTGCCTAGGTAGGTGGCGCCTGAGGGCGCTATCGAGACCCAGAACGACCGCGTGCCAGCAGAGCGGATCATAGCAAACTGCGGCAAGCAAGGGTTTTCCACGACGCCCCGGGGGGCAATTTCAAAACAGAGAGGTAACTCAGATGGCAAAGAAAGCAGTGAAGGGCAGCAAGACGTCGAAGCTGGAAAAGAAGGCGCAGCCGCCGGTCTTGAATCTGAGGCGTCGCTAACTGTCACACGAGTAAAACGATGCCCGAGCGGGCACCGTGAAGGTAAGGCTGCCATCCAGCTCTGGCAGCCTTCACTCGAAGGCTCGCGGCGGACCCGATTCGACTGGCAGGTGGCCGCATTGACAAGGTTCAATCAACGCCCCGGGGGGCAATTTCAAAAAATAGAGAGGTAACTCAGATGGCGAAGAAAGCAGTGAAGGGCAGCAAGAAGTCGAAGCTGAGCAAGAAAGCCCAGCCGCCGGTTTTGAACCTGCACGGCCCAAGGAACGTCCGGTAGGCAAGAGGCAGCAACCGGAAAACGATGTCCAGAAGGCGTCGTCAGGAGGGCTGCCAACCCAGGTCGGCAGCCCTCTGGGTTTTATGGATATGCTGGTTCACCAGACCTGTGTGTTGATCCACCGCCAAACACTCCGCCCGGCCTGCCACGCCAAGGGGTAGAAACGTCCTGAGATTTTGGCCGTTCCAGTCATCCCCTCTCGCAAGGAGTCATCCGCATTGGGGAATTCCAGAATGACAGCAAAGTAGTTAGTCAATTCCTGGCCGAAGCGCTCCACCTTTTCTGGCTGTGAGACAGGGCGGTCGAGAGCCGCCGCGGGCAGGATTTTCCCCACATGTCCGGAGTAGGTTCTGAAGGGGTAAGACATCACCTTCAATCTTGCCGCAGCGCCTTCTTTGACCTGCTGAAGGTCCCAGTCGCGAACCAGGATTCGCGCCCGCATCGTGCGGCGGTTAACAAGACTCAAGAGCGTATCGCCCTCAGAGACATACTCCCCAACCCGCTGCTCCATTTGCGGAGTGGCAACCAGTCCCTCGAAAGGTGCAAGGACAGTGAGCCCGCCCAGGCGCGTTTGCGCCACGGACAAATCTTCACGCAGGCGGGTTGCCTCGCTGGCGGCCTTAGCGATTTCGTCGGAACTAGCTCGGGACTCGGCGGCCCTCACACGACCCTCGGCGAGCGCCAGCTCTTGTTCAAGGATCGCGGTGCGAGCTTCGATTTCCGGGTTGTGCAGGATGGCCACAACCGCGCCTTTGGGCACAGACTCACCCTGCCGAACGCGCACCTCGCTGATTTGCCCCGGCACTGCCGCCCGAATTTCCGCGCGGTCCCCCGGTTCCAGAACGAAATCGCTGGAGACTCTCGAGGGCATCGGCGGAACAACGAGGAGAAAAGCGATTGCGGCAGCGCCCAACTGCTGCGCCCTGGTAACCTTCCAAGCCATGTATTCCTCCCTTCTCCTCAAAATCCATGCGCGCACTGCGGGAGTCGCTTCGCGAATCCTCTTGCGGAACATGAAAAAAATGAGCAAGGCTCCGATCGGATAGCCCCAAACGTCGAAACTCCCCGTGAGAGTATTCTTCAACCAGATGGAGACCAATGCCAGCAGGGCCACGCTGTACACGTAGGCGGCAACGCCATAGGTCAGAAAAATGCGCCGCTGGCGCTGCGTCACCGTCGGAAGTTCCACATCGCGCTGAAGGATGTATCGCTCGAAGCACGCGCGCAGATAGGCAAAGGATTCTTCGCGAAGGCTTTCCATGTGCAAGTACTGACTCAGGGCGTAATAACCATCGGCTTTGATGAACGGGTCCAGATTGAAGACGAGACCCATGAACCCGCTGAAAAGCACGACCTGGTACGCGAAAGTACTGAGAGCGGAGCCCGGCGTCGCAAAATACCAGACCAGCGTGGCCAGGCCGCAGATCACGAGTTCGACCCAGATGCCCGCAAAGATCACCCATTCCCGTTTCGAGGTGCGGTCAAAAAGATAAACGTCGGTCGTATCCGTGTAAAAGGCCGGTGCGAAATAGATCAGCATGAAGCCCATCTGATGCACTTCCCCGCCGAAATGCTTGCAGCTCAGGCCGTGACCGAATTCGTGAATTCCGCCGAGCGCAAGGAGCAGCACCCAGTAGACAACCAGATCGGCCGGGGTTTTGCTCGAGAGATCGTAGAACTTCCCGGTGTCCTCGCTGATTCGAGTCCAGTCAGTGGCCCAGAGGATCGCCGTCAGCACGAACAGCGACACGGAAAAAACCACGAACTGCCGGGTGAAAATCCAGCCCAGATACGGATCGAGGCGAGCGAGGGTCTTATCGGGATCCCAGGCGGAAAATGTAATTTGAAGAAGATTGGAACGGTTGACGCGATTCTTTCGTTCGTCGCGGATTCGTTCGAGGAGGGCCAGGTTTTTTTCGCCCAAGCTCTGTTCCCACATCCCGGGTTCCATGGTGTCAAAGAATTCGAGCACCGTTTTCTCCGCGACTGCCCTTTCGGGGTGCCGCTGGCTCATTTCGGAGGCGATTTCGGAGGGGGTTCGGCCGCCATCGCACAGTGTCAGCAGCTCATATTCGTAGGCCCCATAGCGGTTGTAGATGGAGGTTTCCGGAATCTTGATGACGTAGGTTTTCGCCCCGGCGATGGTTTGCTCGCTGATCCGCAGGTCGGCGCGCAATTTGGGCCGGCGCAGTCCCTTCGCGAGGACGGCGGCGACTTGCAGGCGAGTGGGTCCGAAACGCATCGCGCACTCCCTCAGGGCTTTGGCGTCGCCGTGCCGGACCAGGAGACCCGCACTGCCATCCCCGGCTTCAATTCTGAAAGGTCCGCGCTGGTTAGCCGCGCAGTGACGTCGTAGCTGTCGCTGGCTGGGTCCACCATCGGGCTTAGCTTTACCACTTTTGCCGTAAAGACTCGGCCGGCATCCTCAGCCAGCGAAAGTTGCACCGGGTCTCCGAGCCGCGGCTTTCTTCCCGAGTTCTCCGGCACCTGGAACTGCACTTGGAGCGGATTGAGCTGGCTGACGCGGAAGCACTTTTCGTCCTTGAGCACGCCCTGCCCCTGGCGAATGTAGCGTCGCGCCACCACGCCCGAAAATGGAGCACGGATGCGCGTCCGATCCAGTTCCACTTGGAGCTCTCGAATCGCCGCTTGATGGTGGTCGACGACCGCGTGCAGCGCTTTCAAGTCATATTCAGCGCCCTTGGCCAGGAACTCCGCGTTGTCGAGGTCCGCTTGGCTGCCCAAACCCAGTTCGCGCAGCTGCTGGTAACGTCGATAATTCGCCTGTTTGGCGTTCAGTTCGGCTTCATTGTATTTGACGTTGTTCTGCGCTTCATCGACATCAGCCTTGGCCTTGTCGAGCTGCGCCCGGATCGTTCGATCGTCCAACTGCGCGAGGATTTCACCTGCCTGGACACGCTGGCCGTCGTCCTTCAAAGTTTCCATGACCGCGCCGTCCCGCTGAGCCAGAACGTCCACTTCATGTTCGACGCTGAGCACGCTCAGAATCTCGAAAGGGTCGCCGATGGTCGCACGTGGCGCGGGCTCCGCTTTCGCGGCAGATGCGCTGGGGGCCGATGTCGTCGAATTGCGCGCATCCGTCGAATTCCCGCAACCCAATGTGCACAGCGCGAATGCGAATGCGAAAAGCCACCCAGCCCGTTTCATGATTTCTCCCTCGCTGCTCTTACGGCAGCAACGACCACGCCTTCCTCCATGCCCACCGCACCGGCGTTCGGAACAACACGTAGCCCACCGGATACCATCCGCTCTCAAACCATCCACCCCCGGCGCGGATTCGCGCCCGGCCTGCCATGCCCTCCCGAGCTAGTCCACTCGGATTCTGAAATAGAGCGCGCACGACGAAGAATTGCTGATTCTCCTCCGCAATCGAACGAGCGCCGATTCGCTCGACCGTTCCGGAGAATGTTACAGTCGGAAACGCATTCAGCTTGAGAGCGACACGAGCCTCCGGCCGGATCAGCGGAAGAGCAGTTTCCGGCACGTTCAGCTCCGCGCCCATTCGATCCTGCTCGACGAGCTCACAAAACGCTTCGCCCGGCTTCAACGCAGTTCCAACCTTTTCTTCCACCTTGGGCGTCACCACAATTCCGGCAATCGAGGCGCGAAGCTGCGCTTGCTCCACTCTCTCTTGTTCGAGCTTCACTTGCGCTTCATAGAGCGCGGCGTGGAGTCGAGCCTGCCCGGCGTCCGCCAAGTCGCGGCGAAATTCGGCATCGGCCAGTTCGCGCCGCGCCAGCGCGAGGTCGGTCTGCGCCTGAGCGAGCTTGATGCGATCCTCGCCATCATCAAGCTGAGCGAGCAATTGTCCGGCGCTCACCTTGTCGCCTTCGTGGACGAAAACCTTCCGGGCGACGCCGCCCACAATTGCGCTGACCATACGCCTTTGCGCGGGCACAACTGTCGCGTTCGTCCCCATGCGCATCGGCCAGGGAACAACGACGAGCAGGAGCGCGACCGCCGCTGCTCGCCACGCGTATTCGACCCGGCGCGGCTGCGGCACCGCCGCCAGCAGCTTCTTTTTTCTCTCGGCAAACGGCTGCCAGAGCCCAGCCAGCGGCATTTGCTGGTAGAGCTGCGCGTTGCGGATGGCCACGGTCACTTGATTGGCGAGGATTGCCAGCGTCTCGCGATGACTGGCCGCGAGGAAGTCGGCGTCGCTGCTCAGCAGCGCGAGCGTGCCCAGTGTTCCTTGCTCATCTCGTAGGGGAAGGGCGTAGAAGCCGTTGTATTCGTGCGCCTCAAGAAAGCCTACGATCTGGGCGCGTCCATCTTCGGGCGTGACTTCCCAGCCTTCCTCATAGTGATCCGCGGAGACAGCCTCGGACTGTCCAGCGGACCATTCGAGGATGTCGGTCAGATCATCCATCTCGCGCGATTTCGGAACCGCGGTCTCGCCCGAGACGGCGCCGAGAATGAAGCGGCTCCGATCGAAGAACCCGATGACGCAGCGATCAAAGGGCACAAGCGTCGCAGCCTGGTGAACTACTGTGGTGAGGACATGGTCGAGATCGAGAGTCGAGGTAATTTCCTGGCTGACCTTCAGAAGCGCGTCGAGCACGTGGACCTTGCGCTCGGATTCGAGCAGATTCGCGTTGTGCAGCGCCACCGCTGCCTGTTCCGTGACACTCGCCAGGAAAAAGAGATCGTCCTCATCGAACCCGCCGCCCTCGACTTTGTTCACCAGCTCGACGACGCCAAGCACTTCCTGGTCCTTGCGAAGCGGCGCACACGCCACTGACTCGATTTCGAAATCTCCGCCGGCCTTGCGCCGCGACTCGAGCGCGGGGGCGCTCGCCGCATCTTCTACCAACTGCGCGCTGCCTTGCTGCACCACTTCGCCGAGATGGCCTTCATTTAGCGCCGCCCGGGCGCCTTCTTCGATCGTGGGATCTTCACCGGAGCGCTGGGCGAGCCGCAAATCGCCCGCCGCCGAATCAACCAGCCAGAGGTTGCAGGCTTGCGCTCTAAGAAGATCGCGGACCTTACTGGCGATAACGGGCAAGAGCTCATGCAGCTCGAGCGTGGAATTGAAGACGCGGCTGAGATCGTAAAGCGAGGTGAGTCGCTCGAGCGCCCCGAGCTGCGCTTCGCGCTCCGCCTCTTGCGCCTTGAGATTCGCCAGAGCTTGCCCGGCCAAGCGGCTCGCTTCCTCGAGAAACGCTGCATCTTGGGCCGTGAATTCGCCCGCGCGTTTATTGAGGACTTCGACGGCGCCGGCGACTCCTTCGGCATCGTGAAGGGTGGCATAAAGCGCAGTCTTCACGCGTCCGCGCTGGCTTTCCTCGATATGCACCAGTTGTGCGGGGTCGATTTCACTCAACGAGAGGCGAAGTGTCTTGCCGTTGCCGCACAGCTCCGCAAGCAATCCCCCGCTGATGGATTTTTGCACCGGCGCAATTCTTTCGCCTGGTTCGATCCATCGAGCGCGGCACGAAAGCTCGTTTTCTCCGTTAGCGGAAAGCCAAACCAGAACGGCGCGCGCGCCCAGGGCTGGGCCTAGACGCGCTGCCAATGTTTTCAGCAGGGTTTCACTGTCTCGGCAGGCCAGTGACACGCTGGCGAGTTCGAGAAGCGCGGAAGACGGATCCATGACGCCCCCGGCGTGGATGCCCTCACTGCTCGATTCGAATTGCAGCCTGCGGTCCGCGAAGGAACGGTGGATGAAACCGAAGGCAGCCTAACAAATCGAATTGATACGCGTCAACAGGCAGGACCCGTTCGGCGCGCGCCACTCTTGATTGGCGCGGTTAATTCGGATAACGTGGCACGTCCCATTGAGGAATGTGTGAACATCCGCACTCGCAACGCCGGTCAAGTCACCATTCTCGATCTCGAAGGCGCTTTGAAGCTTGGCGACGCCGAGGAAGCCTTCCGGAACAAAGTTCAACAGCTCGTCGATTCCGGTTCGACGCATATCGCGGTCAATCTTGCCGGCGTCACGGAGATGGACAGCTCCGGAATCGGCGCGCTCGTTCGCATGTTCACGACGCTGAAGAAGGCGGGCGGGAAGTGCACGTTTTTTGCGCCGACCAAACGCGTCCAGATGCTGCTGAAGATGGTCCGCCTCGATAGCATCCTCGATATCGTCGAAGACGAAGCCGCCGCCCTCGCCCGCGTCTAGTGTTGTGTTGGCTCTGTTGACATCCTTCGATAACGCTTCGGGCCAAGCGCAATCAAATCAGTGCGCCTTTAGCCGCTGAGGGCGCCGCCCACGAAGAGTCCTGAAACTCCTGTAGGTTTGCGGCGATGCCCTGCCTTAAGATTCCTACATGGGATGAAACCTGGGGTGCGGGACGCACGAAACGATGGGGTCTCAGAGACAAACCAGGTATCGCTTCATTATTTTCTCCTCCACGATTCTTCTCATCTTTCAAACTGCTCTTGCGAGCGCATCGTTTGCCGCAGGCCAAACTCAAACGAAATCCCAGATGAGCCCACAAGCCGCGGCGCATCGCCTGCGTCTGCTGGTAATCGTGCAAGATGAAAACGGAATCGTCCTTCCATCCGCGCACGTCAGCCTCTACCCACCAGGCGCGGTTCCGCCGCTGCGAGGGTGGACCGACGCAGCGGGCCGGCAGGTGTTCAGCGATGTTTCGGCGGGTGCTTACCGCCTCGTCATCGAGAAGGAAGGCTTCTATGCCGTGACGCTCCAGGAAGTCAATCTTCCTCAAACAGAGAGAATCGAAGTCAAACTCAACCGCACGCAGGAGTATAGAGAATCCGTGCAGGTCACTGCGTCCGCCGAAGCCATCGATCCGGCGCAGGTCGCGGCCACGCAAAATTTGAATGCGCGGGAAGTTCTCGAGCTGCCCTATCCCACGACGCGAGATATCCGCAACGTGCTCTCGTTCCTGCCGGGCGTCCTTCCGGACCAGGGCGGCCAGGTGCACGTCAACGGCTCCGCGAGCAATCAAGCGCTCTACACTCTCGATGGATTCGACATCTCCCAGCCCGTCAGCGGCCTGCTCAACCTCCGCGTGAGCACCGATGCGGTCCGCGGGATCGAGGTGCAGGGAAGCCGCGCTTCGGCCGAGTATGGGCACGGCTCGGCTGGTTTCTTGAATCTTGAAACCGGCATGGGCGACGATCACTTCCGCTTCTCTGCGACCGATTTCGTTCCGTCGTTCCAAACCAATCACGGCTTGAAATTCCAGAATACGACTCCGCGATTCACTTTTTCCGGCCCCATCAACCAAGGCAAAGCCTGGTTCTACGAAGCCGTCGAAGGAGAATACGACCAGGATATCTTCAGTGAATTGCCTGCCGGCGCGAACGCCGATTACTTCTGGCGTTTCAGCAATCTCTTGCGCGCGCAGGTGAATCTGACGCCGGGGAACCGCCTTACCGGCAGCTTCGTCGTCAATCGCTCGCGCGATGATTTTTTCGGATTGTCGATTACCCAGCCGCTTTCGACGACCACCACCGATCTGCAGTCCGCCTATTCTGCCACGCTGAAAGATCAGGCCAGTTGGTCAAACGGAATGCTGCTTGAGACCGGGTTCGGATTCGTTCAATTCGGTGACAACAATCGGCCCTTGGGCGATCTGCCCTACATGGTGATTCCTGGAAGCGCGCTCGGAAATTACTATCGCACGTTGAACACGACGGGGCGGCGCTTCGAGGCTTTGGCGCATCTCTACCTGCCACCGGCGCACTGGCATGGCCGGCACCAGTTTCTTGCGGGCGTCGATTTCGAGCGCACCGCCGACGACCAGTCCGCCGCGCGCCGTCCGTTTACAATTCAAGCTTGCCCAACGCCGAAAGCTCCGCCGGGCTGCACGGCGCAGAACAGCACGCTGCTCGAGCGTTCCGTCAGCTTCCTAGGCAGTCAGAGCTTTGAGCAAACCATTCTCGATGCAGCTGGCTTCGTCCAGGATCGCTGGTCGGTTTCCGATCGCTTGCTGCTCGAATTGGGCGCGCGGATCGAAGGCGATGACCTGCTCGCCCGTGTGAATTTCTCGCCGCGGCTCGCCTCGACGTACGCCCTCACGTCGGATCGACAGACGAAATTGTCTGCGGGAATCGGACTTTACTACGATCGCACCAGTCTGGACTTTTTGACGCGCGCGCTCGGCGGTCAGCGCCAGGACATTTTCTTCGAGCCCAACGGCCTCACGCCGATATTCCCGCCGGTGATCACGCAATTCCAGGCCACGCCTGCCGCGCTGGAAGAGTCTCGCTCCCGGAATTGGAGCGTCGGCATCGAAAGGAAGCTGCCGGCGGAGATTTATCTCAAAGGCGAATTTATCGAAAAGCGCGGGATGAACGGCTTCGACTATCAGCTCATGAACAGCGTGATCGGGGCCAATGGAGTGCCGGGCAGCGGCCTTTTCGTCCTGCGCAACGATCGCAAGGACAAATACGACGCCGTCACAATCTCGGTGAAGCGCACGTTTCGGCAGGTTTACCCGGTCTTCGTCTCCTATACGCGGTCGGCGGCGCGTTCGAACGCTGTTCTGGATTCGACGCTTGACAATCCTTTCTTCAGCCCACAACTCGGGGGGCCGCTCCCCTGGGATTCGCCGAATCGCGTGCTGGCCTGGGGATGGGTGCCCTTCCGGGTGCCGCTTCTCCATGCATTCACCTTCGGTTACACGTTCGACTGGCACACCGGCTACGCGTTCAGCTTGGTCAATCGGAATCAGGAGCTCGTCGGCCTGCCGGATCGCACCCGCTTTCCTGATTACGAGACTCTGAACGTTCACATCGAAAAGCAGTTTCACTTGTTTGGATTCCAGTGGGCGCTGCGCGGCGGATTCAACAATGTCACCGGCAGGAAGAATCCCAGTGTGGTTGATAATAACGTCGATTCGCCCACCTTTTTGACCTTCGGAGGATTTCAGCATCGTGCTTTCACCGGCCGCATCCGCTTCCTCGGCCGCAAGTAGCGCCAGATTGAACATGAGGAAAACGGACAGCACCGAGCTCCGCACGTCATGCCTGCCTCCACTCCGCCATGCCCGAAGCTGTTTTAGCCCGCCTCTTCAAACCTGTAGTGAGCGACGGTGAACCAGGCGGGGGGTTTCTGACCGATGACGGTCAGCATTGAATTGAAATCTCAGAAAGAAGGTGGTAGCAATCATTCATGCAGTCAGGCGGGGGTTGGCCGCGAAGGAGAAGTCTCAATGAGATTCAGATGCGCGGTGATCATATTGATTGGGCTTTATTTCTTTTGCGCAAGCGCAACGGACTTCGCCCAGACGAAAGCGGCCGGCAAGACCGGAGCTGAACATCGAGCTGAAACGGCTCAGGCTCAGCATCTCGGCAGCGTTGCCTTTTCAACTTCGTGCTCGTCCGCGGTTCAAGATCAATTCAACACCGCCGTGGCTTGGCTGCATTCATTTCAATACGCATCGGCAAAGCGGGCCTTCGAGCAGGTCGCGGAGCAGGACCCGCACTGCGCGATGGCGTACTGGGGCGAGGCCATGAGCATCTACTATCCGATTTGGAACGAGCCCACTCAGAAGACCCGCAAAGAAGGCTGGGACGATATCGACAAGGCAAAATCATTAGGCGCGAAGACCGAGCGGGAGCAGGAGTATATTGCCGCGGTCGAAGCCTTCTACCGCGACCCGGATAAAGACGATTACGATGCCCGCACGGCTGCTTATGCCCGCGCGATGGAGCAACTTTACACGCATTACCCGCAGGATCACGATGCAGCTGCGTTCTATGGTCTCTCACTGATTGCCGAAGAGCCGCCGAAAGACGCGCCGCTCGTCAACCGAAAAAAGGCCGGGGCAATCCTGGAAAAGCTCTTCGCCGAAGAACCCAACCATCCCGGCGCGGCGCACTATCTGATCCACGCCTACGACACGCCGGAGCTGGCGCCGATGGCGCTGGAAGCGGCGCGCGCGTACGCGAAGATTGCTCCGGCATCGGCGCATGCCCTGCACATGCCATCGCACATTTTTTCACGGCTCGGATTCTGGCAGGAATCGATCGATTCGAACCTGGCTTCGGCGGGCGTGGCTGCCAAGGCCGCGCGGCTCGGTGAACAGGGCGCAAGCTATCAGCTCCACGCCATGGATTTTCTCGAGTACGCTTACCTGCAGACGGGACAGGACCAGGAGGCCCAGAGTGTGATTGATGATCTCGATTCAGCCCCGAAGGCCACCGCGGATGAAATCACGGATCACCGGGAGTATTTCGTGGCTCGTTACGTCCTTGAGACGCATCATTGGACAGAAGCCGCCCGGCTAAAGCCGGAGAAGGGTGCCGATGCCTCCACCACGTATTGGGCGCGAGCCATCGGCGCGGCGCGCATTGGCGACATTGTCGTCGCGCGCGAAAGCCTCGCCAAGCTGAAGGGCGGCAATTCTGACATGCATTCTCACAAGAGCTCGGGTGGCGTCGGCGAGCGAAGCGTGCAACAGCTCGAAGCTGCTGCATGGGTCGCCTTCGCCGAGGCAAAGAAAGACGAAGCTTTGAAGACGATGCGCGCCGCGGTCGAACGCCAGGAAGCGGACCGGCTCGAAGATCTTGAGATGCCCGCGCGGGAAGTGTTGGGCGACATGCTGCTCGAGCTGCAGCAGCCCGCCGAAGCGCTTGCCGCCTACGAGGCTGCCTTGAAAGAGGCGCCCAACCGCTTCGACAGCCTCTACGGCGCCGGCCGCGCGGCCGAACTAGCGGGTGACACGCAGAAGGCCAATTCTTACTACTCGAAGCTCATCGAGCAAAGCATCCACGCCGACGGTCGCGTTCCCGAATTGCAGCAAGCCCGGGTGTTCCTGGCACGAAAGTAGCAGATGGAGGAAGCCAATGCGTGCGGATAATGTGGAAGTCTCATGGGATGCGGGCAAATCGAAGTGGCTGGTTCGAATTATAACGGGCGAAGAGGTGGTTCGCCGTCATTGCGATGTGCCGAAGAATGCAGACGAGCAAACGCTCCGCTCCGCCGCCCAGAAAACCGTTCAGGACGAAGGCTACGAGTCGGACCCTACGCACATTAGCATTCGTCGTTAGTTTGATACCTGGCACCTAGTGCGGTGTCCCGAAGATAGCTAGCATAAGTTCGGGCGCGGCAAGCAGCGCTCCTACAGTCACTTACGGTCCCACAGCGGCGACGGGTTACGCAGCTTATTTACGGGACACAACACTAGCACCTATGCTTCACACTTAGTATTGCGCCCCGCGATATTTTCGGGACGGAACACTAACGGGGCTTCGCCCCAGCCCAACAAGCATGTGGCTCCGCTTGCTGGCGTGAGACGAACGTGATAGATCACGTCCGTTGATGGGACCGCGAAGCGGTCGGTGGGCCAGAAAGGCCAGCCA
>JBARRP010000311.1:0-2407 GCA_049644285.1 Candidatus Acidiferrales bacterium
CACCTGAGAAAGTAAGAGAACACCGAGAAGAGCCGAAACATTCTTTCGAAGTAGCAAGTCAACATCCAAAAAACTAAACCTCAATATACCACCCCACTCTCAATTGAGCTTTTTTCACAGCTTCAAAACTACTTATCCGGTTTCTCGAGTTGAGTGAGGCGGAACGGGCCACCGATGTTGCCGTGGAGGTCGAGCCAGACCTTATCGGGATGGGCGAGGAAGACTTGCACGACTCTAGGATCGAATTGCGTGCCGGAATTCCTTTTGATTTCCTCGCGGGCGGCTGTAATTGGCAGCGCCTTGCGATAAGGACGGTCGGAAATCATGGCATCGAGCGTATCGGCCACCGCGAATATTCTTGAGCCCAAAGGAATCTTATCGCCCTTAAGGCCACGCGGGTAACCCGAGCCATCGTAGCACTCCTGGTGCGTCAGAACGATCTCGGCGGCTTCCTTCAGGAATGGGATTCGCTCGAGCATGGCGTAGCCCTTATCGCAATGCATTCTCATCACTCGACGCTCCTCTTCGGTCAGGGGGCCCGGCTTGCGGAGGATTTGGTCGGGAATGGCCATCTTCCCGATGTCGTGCAGGAACGCGCCGCGGGCAATTTGGCGGAGGGCAGCCCTGTCCACGCCCATGGCTCGAGCCATCGTTATGGTAAAGGCGGTCACGCGCTGGCAATGACCCTCGGTTTCCGCGTCCTTGGCATCGAGTGCGGAGCCCAGCGCCTCGAGAGTGTAGTCGTAAGACTGCTCGAGGTCGCGCAGGGTCAGGGAAAGCTGCTGGGTGCGCTCGGCGACGAGATGTTCGAGGTCGCTCTGGTAAGTGCGATTTTCGAGGACGAGCCGGCGATGTTCGAGGGCGCGGCTCACGCTCAAATGCAATTGGTCTTTCTCGAACGGCTTCAGGATGTAGTCATAGGCCCCCGCTCGGATGGCCTCCAGAGCGATGGATATGTCGTGCATAGCCGTAACCATGATGACGGGTACGTCGGGATCGTGGGCGCGGAGGTTGCCGAGGAGCTTCAGCCCGTCCATCTCGGGCATTACGATGTCACTCAGCACTAGGTCAAAGGAATCCTTCTCGAAACCGTCCAGAGCCAGCTTTCCGTTGCAGACTACAGTGCACTGATAGCCTTTTCCGTCGAGGAGAGTGGAAATCACCTCGCGAATGGCTTCTTCGTCGTCAACGACGAGGATTTTTTCCTTGTCCACGATCTCTCCCCCGAACCGCTATTATAAGGCAGGGCACAGCACACCCCTACTATCCTTGTTCGGATTTTTTTCGCATGTGTTACGTTCCAGGGTGGCTTCTGTGATCCTTCTCCAAGCCTCGCGACGCGCTGCGCCGGAAGGTAGCTGCGTCTTCGGTGTTGAGCTGGATGTCCGACGCTGCGAACTCGGCATTGTCCGCACTGGCCTTTCTTGAAGGCTCCGCACTCATTTTTCTACTTGTAGTCTATGCGTTGCTCGCTCGGGAATGCTCACAGCGGCACTTCCGGTTTTGGATAAGCGGGTGGGTCGCCTGGACGATTTGTGGACTCGCTCATCTCTTTCCCATTGGAAGCGATCCGAAGCTGGCGCAGCTCACTCTCGAAGAGCTGTATTTCGGCGGTACCCTCCTCCTCTTGGTGGCGGGGTTCTTGAGCTTGGGGCCGAGGGCGAACCGCTGCGCAGAGCCAGAAGGCCGGTCACTTGGGCGTGCGCAAGTGGAGTTGCTGGTGGCACTGAGCGCACAAGGTAATTAGGTTGTGCTCCGTGTCATCCCCGAGCAGACTGCGAGCTTGAATATGGTGGAGCTGGAGTTCGCTCAAACAGCCGCAATGTTGGCAGCGCCACCCATCTCTCTCGAGCACTCGCAGGTGCAATCGCTGGTAGGCCTCAGGATCGAGCCTTAGTCGCGGGTGTCTTTGTCGAAGCGGGGTCAAGAAGCCTTTCGCACCTGCTCCAGGAACTGGCGTTTCTGAGGAGGTGGGAGCAGCCCAAAGAGCCGATCTAGCGAGAGAAGCAACGCGTCGGGATTGCCGTTGTCAAGGTTGGCTCCCGCCAGAAAGTCGGCGCAAATCATCTCCAAGCAGTAACCTCGGGATTTGTCCGTGCCCAGCATCAAGGAAGCCGTGCCCAGAGCCTGTTCCACGACTGGCAGTTGGCTCTTGTACACCTTGAAGTAGATGATCTCCCACGGCTCGGTCTCTTGCCCCGTCAAGTGACGGTCCACCTCCCGCTTAAACTCTTCCGTCTGCAGGGAGCGGGCTTTGTGCAACCAGATTGCACAATCGAAGCCCTTCCCTTCCCTGCGCGCGACCTTGGCTAGCTCCGCGGCCTTGGTCCATCCCACCTGCTTCAGCTCTCGGTGGATCTGTCGCGGCAGCTGCTCATGGATCGCCATGAGGTAGTAGGCTTTGCGC
>JBARRP010000312.1:0-8140 GCA_049644285.1 Candidatus Acidiferrales bacterium
AGCTCAAGTGGAAAGCCGCCCAGCTCGGATACAACGTCACCCCAATCCCGGCGGCGGCCTAGAGAGTGAGTTTCTGAGGAGAACGTCGTTATCACATCAGAGGTCGGAGGTTCAAATCCTCTCAGGCGCGCCACTTCCATATGGCTAAATCTTTTCGCGTCATTGGATTTTGAGCTCGATCTCTTCAGCCCCGTTGGAATCATCTGCGAACTTGGGAAAGTTTGGGGAAATTAACGATTCCACCTTCTGCACCGCCCGGCGTTGTGACTCGGGCAGAACGTGCGTATACACCGCCAGGGTCGTCTGCAAATCCGCATGGCCGAGTTGTGCCTGCGCCACCTTTAACGGTTCCCCAGCTTCGCTCAGCAGGGTCGCGTGGAAATGACGTAGACAGTGCCAGCCGACTTGTGGAGTCTTTACTCGATCGCACGCCGGGTAGACAACCCGCTTGAGCAGGTTGTTCCGACACAGCGCGGTTCCTTTCCGCGAAGGGAAAAGCAACTCATCCGGGCGGCAGTGCTGAAATCGTTTCCGATGTTCGAGCAATGCACCCAGGACGACATTTCCCAGCGGTAAGTCACGAACACTGTTGCGGGTTTTCGGTGGTCCAAACTTCCCACGGTGAACACTCTCGCGCACCCGGAGGACGCCACGTTCAAAGTCGACGTGGCGCCACCTCAATGCAAACAACTCGCCCGCCCTCACTCCCGTGAATGCACATACGAGAGCCATCGTGCGCGCTGGTTCGGGAAGTGTCCCTAGTAGCGCACGAAATTGGTCGACGGTAATGACCTTGGGAAGACGGCGGAGTTGCTTGGCAGGCAGCCGTACTCCATGGGCGGCATTGGAAGTGAGCAAGTTCCACTCCACCGCCGTCCGCAAGATGCGACTGACCAGGTTGCGGAGGTTCTTGATTGTGTTCCACGCGAGTCCCGCTTCCGCCTTCAAGGTCACGAACGCCTGCACATCGGCCGTTCCGATGTCGCACAGGCGCTTCTCCCCAAAATAGGGGAGCAGGTGCTTGTGCAAAAGGATCCGATGTGATTCGGCGGTCGAAGCCTTAAAGATCGGCAGGACTTGCTTGATCCAGTGATCCTCGACGAACTGCCGGAAGCGAATCACGGCCTGAGGCTTGTGACAACCTTGATTCAGACCACGCAGCTTTTCATCGAGAATTGACTGAGCCTGTCGGCGGGTGGGCACATCGCGGACTTCGGCGATGAACTCGTTGCGTAGGGTCCGGCCCACGGTGCCATTCGACAGCACCACCGGTTCTACCCAGCGAGCCCGCCACACCCGCCGACGTTTTCCTGTCTTGTACAAATGGCCCTTCTGGTACCTTTTTCGGCGAACCACGTTCGTTGCCTCCTTTGGTGGTTCGCCCGGTACTTGCCGCTGGCCGTCGAGTGTAGGGGATCGCCGGATCATGTTCAACCCTTCCGCTTTCGGGTTTCGATGTAGGCCAGGAGATCCTGTTCGCGAAACCGCAGGTAACGGCCTACCTTGACAAAGGGAATGCGATCCTGGCTTCTGCGGCGGGTGCGCTGGTAGAGCCAGGACAATTTGACTCGCAGTATCTCAGCCGCCTCTTCGGGGGTCAGCAAATGCTCGATGCCTTGGGTGTGGGCCATATCGTTTCAAACCGCCTTGGGTACGAGGCGGACCAGCGCCCGCCGCACACGAGAGACCGGAACGTTCAGCCGGCTGGCAATCTCACGCAGAGATCGACCTTCCCCGCGTAGCTGGGAGACAGTTACCTCATCAACTACAGCGCGAGGACGGCCGATGCGCTTGCCCATCGCCCGGGCATGCGCCATCCCCGCCCGGACTCGTTCTGCAATCAGATCCCTCTCGAACTGGGCCACTGCACCCACGATGTGAAAAAGGAGCTGCCCGCTGGGGGTAGTCGTATCGACTCCTTCGGTGTAGCTGACGAAATCGATTCCGAGGGAACTGAACTCGTCGAGGCTTTCAATCAAGTGCTTCAACGAGCGCGCGAAGCGATCGAATTTCGAGACCAGGACCACATCGAAGAGGCGCTTGTGAGCGTCTTTCATCAATGCGTCTAACTGGGGGCGATGGCGTTGAGCCCCGCTCACACCAACATCTATATATTCCCGGTAGAGGGCAAAGCGCTGCCCGGCGAAGCGTCGAAGGTCTTGGAGCTGCACCTCGCAGTTCTGATCTAGGGTGCTGACCCGTGCGTAGAGGGCAGCGACCTTGCGGACTTCTTGATTGCTGCCATTCACCTTCGAGCTCCCGGGTGGTTGGCTTCAGGATGTCGATGCGTGAATTGTAAAAGGCTCGCGTTCCGCGTTTTCTTGCCCTCTGTGGGTGTCTTTGCCATACTGGCCCTCGCTTGGATTGATAAAAAACCCTTCACTTATAGGCGAACTGCCAAGCGGGGATCGAGAGGGATTGGGCTAAGTCATGTCGCCAAACGAAAAGAGGCCAATCTTGTCGAATATACATGCCGACCCTGCGGGGGCTACGATCTGCTGGGCGTCTTCCACGCCTTCTTACCCTTTATTGATCATCTGATTGGGCATCTTTGCTTGCAGGAACTCCGCGAATTAAGCCAGCCGTTTCCTGGAGCGGACGGTGGGGCTTGGTTTCGCAATCCGGATACCTTCGAGGTTATTCGGGGGCTCCCTCTCTACGAGCCAGATTCACCCGCGTGGCGACGGTTCTTGAAAAAAAGTGAGAAACTCTTGCCTCAGGCAAGTGTCTTCTTGCCGGATGTCGCGGACTGGCTGGAGAGGGCTTTGGCTTCGATCGGGCAGTTGAATTCGATCACCCAGAGCGACTTATTCGTGGCGGAACAACTCGTGGAACTGGTGCAAGCACTGCCTCCAGAGTTCCAAGAACAACGGGAATATCTCCTGAAACATAAAGAAAACTTGAAAGACACCGGTATGGATCCCAAGTGGCTGAAACGACCAGGCCGGCAGGTCGAGTTTGTCGCGGGGTCAATGGCGGGTGCGAGATGGAAGCTCACCCCGTCAAGCTCCCGAGAATTGATTCGCAAGAGAAGACGCAATCCGCGTGGCCCCACACTCCGAACTCTCAAGATTAGAAAAGAACGATACTGGTGGGAACCTCAAGAGTAGCTATTTGCGGCCTCGGCGCGGCACAGCTCTGTCATAGCCGGACGACTGCCCAGTTCGGCGATATGTGCGTAAACCCGGCTTGGCCTTTTTGACTCAGCCTAGCGAGCAAATGTGAGAGCACCATACCTGCCGGGGCGGTTTTCATTCGATAGGGCTGCTGAATTTGTTGTCAGAGGATGAATCGATGTTTGGTTCGCGGTCGCGCCGCTTTGGTTCCTTCGGCCTGGCTCTCGGAAGAAGCTACCCAACGCTCCACTTGTGCCAGGATGTCGGCAATGGGCGTGTCAGATCGCGGCGTCAGGAGAAATCGCGGTGCCCGGGGAAGCTGAGCCTGATGAACGATCCCCATCAACTGGGCCATTAAGGCTCTCGTGGTTGCGTGCGCATCCAGATCGGGGCGGAAACTGCCATCTCTCATGCCCGATTCCAAAATGGCCAGAATGTGATCTCTCCAACTTTCTTCGAATCGGCCGAGGACTCGCGCCACATCGGGATGCCGTTGGCCATGCACGAAAACCTCCGTCATCACAATGAGCTGTTCCTGGGCCTCACCGAGTCGGACGCGCAGATCCTCGAATTCTCTGCGCAATTGGTCAAGCCCCGTCAGAGTTTGTCCGTCATTCTCTTTTATCCTCCTGGTTCGGAGTTTCTCAAGCAGGTAATCGACCACGCTCCGAATCAATTCCTGTTTGCTCGGAAAATGATAATGAAGGGTCCCATTATCAATTCCGGCCGCGACAGCGACTTGGCGGATGCGGAACCCTTCAAAACCTTTGCTGGCGATCAGTTTGTAGGCGATGCGAACCAATTCGCCCTTCCGGTCCTCGGCGCCACGCGTTTTCGACGAGTCTTTGAGCATGGTTACCAGGGTGTTGCTCGATTCTGTCCGGGAGAAGACGGTTGCGGAACACCTCTTCCGTTGCTTGAATCCACGCAACGATTAATAAATGTTGCTGGTAAAAAAATGTTGCCAGGTCTTTGGTTCACCTGAAAATGTTGATCGTCGCCGCTTTGGCGGTCCGCGGTCATCTTCCATTCCTATTTCAATTTGAAGGACCTTAAGTTGTTCTCTTTTGCTTTTTATCACGCCATGGCGTCGTCAGTCAACCGGTTGACCGAAAAGTGCCTGCAGGGACTCTATGGCAGGGAGCTCCGCTCGAAGACTCTTCCCAAGGCATGTTCGCCCGAATTCTGGGAGGGAATCTTGCATTCCGTTTGGTCCGATCCGCCGATCGCATATTTCTTTGACCGCCGTCAAACTTCGCGGTTTCTCACGAAACCATCCCGAGGAGATGAGATTCTCCAGATTGGAATCTGTATCGATGAAATGCTGTAGTCCTATACCCCTTAGAAACAATAAGTTATGAAATTCGCTTTTTTCGGGAGCAGGATTGTTTTCTTTGCCGCAGGGAATTGCTCGCGGAATCACACTTCTGCGCCTTTGTAATCCTTAGAAATCCACGACCGCAGAAATTGTACAGATTTGATTTTCTGAGCTGAATGCTAATTCGATTTTCGCGGTGCAAAATAAAATTCTGTGAGATTTGCCCGCAGGAACCAAGCGGCCCGTAAAAATCTCAATGCCTTAGGGGATTTTGTATTCTTTCCGTTTTGCTTATTCTCCGGACGCATACGCGTTAATTCGTAAGCGTCAATCGCAGACCGTCTTGACAATCTGGTTGACCGAAATCCTGCCTGGATTTTTTCGCCGGTCAGCTAGGTCAAGTCGGGTAGCTCATCCCGCGAGATCAGCAGATGGATTGATCGGGCCTGCCCGGGCGTTCGCGCGATGAGTCCGCGCGCTTCGAGTGTCAAGACCATCTGATGTACGGCTGGCGGAGAGACTAGGAAGTACTGCTGCATTTCGGCCTCTGAAGGCGAACATCCGTGGATTTTGCTGTAGTAATGGATGAAGGCCAGGTACTGGCCCTGTTTATCCGTATATGTTCTCTTCCTAGTTCCACCCAGTTCGATGATCTCGTTGACGTAGGGCAGGTTGGAGAGACTGTCTGCGGCGCCTTCGGTTCAGGCCGCCTCGGGTGTGGCGGGTAGTATCCTCGAGGCGACGTGCCAAGGCAGCAGTTCCTCGATGCGGTTGACTGGGTGATCGGCAATACGTGAGAGCACCTCGCGCAAGTATGCTTCGGGCTCCACGTCGTTCAGTTTGGCTGATCCGATTAAACTGTAGATCGCGGCGGCACTTTCTCCACCGGTGTCCGATCCCGCAAACAGATAATTTCGCCGGCCTAGAACAACGGCGCGCAGCTCTCGTTCTGCAGCGTTGTTGTCTATCTCCAACCGCCCATCGTCCACATAGCGCATCAAGGCGTTCCAAAGTCTCAGCGCGTAACGCACCGCCTTGGCCGTCTCCGATTTCGTCGATAGCTTAACCAAAGTCTCTTCGAGCCACTGTTTCAGGGACTCGAGCAGTGGACGGCTGCGTTCGTTGCGCACCCGGCGACGTTCTTCGGGTTGCCATCCGCGGATGTCTCTTTCGATGGCATAGAGTTCCCCAATGCGTCGGAGCGCTTCCTGGGCCACAGGAGATGTGTGCGCGACATGAAGATCGTAAAATTTGCGGCGCACGTGCGCAAAGCACGCAGCTTCTTGAATCCGCCCGTCCGCATAAACTTGGTCGAATCCCGCATAGGCATCTGCTTGCAGCGTGCCCTGGAAGCTGCTCAAGTGTTTTTGCGGATGCTCCCCTTTGTGGTCGGGCGTGTAGGCAAACCACACCGCCGGAGCAGTGGCGTCTCCCGCCGGCCGGTCGTCGCGCACATACGTCCACAGACGTCCCACTTTTGTTTTTCCCAGCCCCGGCGCCAGCACAGGAACGGGCGTGTCGTCGGCGTGCAATTTCTGGCCAGCCATCACGTGACGCCGCAACGCTTCCACCAACGGTTGCAATAATCCGCTCACGCTTCCCACCCAGCCGGCCAATGTCGCGCGGTCCAGCTCCACACCTGCGCGCTCGTAAATCTCTTCCTGACGGTACAACGGCAAGTGATCACAGTATTTCGACACCAGCACGTGCGCCAGCAGGCCGGGACCGGCCATGCCTCGCGCGACCGCGCGGCTCGGCGCTTCGGCTTGCACGATCTTGTCGCAACCCGCGCAGGCTAGCTTGGGCCGTATCTGCCGGATCACTTTGAAATGTTCCGGCACGTATTCCAGGATTTCCGAAACATCTTCACCCAGAGGCTTCAGCCTGCCACCGCACTCTGGACACGCTTCCTGCTGCGGCAAGATCTTCCGTTCTTCCCGCGGCAGGTGTGCCGGCAGTGGTCGTCGCACCGGTTTCGTGGCTGGCACCGCAGTCTCGGTTTTTTTTGTGGTTTGAGCCGCTCTCTCCGCCCGGCTCGTTTCCAGCTCATCGAGCTTCAGTTCCAGTTGCTCGATCTGCCGGTCCAGCTTCTCCGACTTCCGCCCAAACTGCATGCGGCGGAGTTTCGCGATCAGCAGTTTTAATTGCTCAATCTCATTATCACGTGAAGCCAGTTGCTCCTCTTTGGAGAGAAGCTGTTCTTGCTGGGAGAGAATCAGTGCCTTCAGAGCGGCGAAATCAAGCGTGTCGAGATCCGGAAGAGTTGCGTGCTCCGTCATTGCGCGCAGTATGCCAGAAACTTTTTTGCACGCAAGAAAAATGCGCACAAAAAAAAGAAAATCTGCAAAAAAGTTTGCGCAGCAGAAAATAGCTGCCGCTCACACCGCCATCTGAGGTGCGGTGCGAACCGGTCGCCTCCAATCGATCCCCTCCAGCAACATCGAGAGCTGCGCGGGCGTCAGAGAAACCGTCCCACTCGTCGCTTGCGGCCAGATGAACCGCCCACGCTCCAGTCGTTTCGCAAAAAGACATAACCCATCACCATCGAACCACAACATCTTGATCAGATCGCCGCGCCGCCCACGGAACAAGAACACGTGACCCGAGAACGGACTCTCGTGTAATACCGCCTGCACCATCCCGCTCAGTCCCGTGAAACCCCGCCGCAGGTCGGTCACTCCAGCGGCAATCCAAATCTGCGTTCCCGTGGGCAGTCCGATCATCGCGCCAAACACTCCAGCACCGTACGCAGCGCCACGACATCTACCGACCCGGCAATACGGATCGTTCCTTTGGACACTTTGATTTCCATCGTTCCTGATCGCAGAGCCAGGCTGTCCCACTTGGCTGCTTCTGCAGGCTGCTCCTCCGAGACCTTTACCGGCAGCAGGGACGCGGCTGCCCCACCTCCCAGCCGCCCTTCGCGGTAGAGTTTCCGCCAGTAGAACACCTGGTTGGCATTCACGTCGTGTCGGCGCGCGACTCTCGATACCGAGGTGCCCGGCACCAGCGTCTCTTGCACGATCTCCCGTCGCTCTTTAATCGTTCGGCGCCGGTTCTTTGGCGCTCGGACCTGAAGGGTTTGATCCAGTGTGTCCACGATCCCTCTTTGTGGACACGAACAAATGTGTCCACAAAACTATCATCGTGAACTACTCACACTCTGTAAAGACGGTGGGAATTGGAAGCTTACGTTAATTCCCTTAAGAGTGAATTTGATATTTCACTCCGAGGTACGCCACTGCGTAGGCGAAAAAACTCCACCGTGCGCCCCCCTTAGCTTGGTCGGCCAAAAGGGAAGGATCTGCATTTGGTTTAAGCCGATGGTGTGAGATATTTCTCCGACGAGAGGCTGAGTTTTGCGAATTTCACGAAACAATGAGGGGAAATCCGCAGAAGGAGAAGAATTTCCCGTTGAAATCGTTGTCGGGTCGATATGGGGTTTTATATGTCCTTTACGATCAATTACTTACGGCTTGTAATTCTATGTTCTTATTCCCACAAATTGATCGGAGATTTTCTCACGGGAATCATCATTTCCGTACTTCTTGCATCCTGGAATTCTACGGGATGCAAATTAATGTAGGAATTCATTCTGTAGGTAAGCGTCTGGTTCCCACCGTCTTTACAGAGTGTGAGTAATTCACGATGATAGTTTTGTGGACACATGGGTTCGTGTCCACAAAGAGGAATCGTGGACACACAG
>JBARRP010000313.1:0-2756 GCA_049644285.1 Candidatus Acidiferrales bacterium
ACCAGCACTGGATCGTCCAGCGCTTGGACTACCTCACGCCCGCCCAGGCTCGCCAGCAGTTCCTTGCGCTCGGAGCCGCTGCATGAATACACTCAATTCACTGTCCAAACAATCCGGGGCTAAACACGTCAGCATCCACGGCAGACTGCTGAAGTCTTTTCTGGAAATCTTCCACGAACTGCCAGCCTTCAAAGTTGTCAAACCTGCATGCACACCGCACCGCAGAAAGCAAATCCCACAGGGTGCAAGCCTCAGCACGGGTGACTTGAAGGACTACTGGCTCCTGCTCCGCTACAATTTTTAGTCTCTGTTGAATCTCCGAGACTAGCTTCATGTCACTGGCGTCGCGGAATGCGCAACTACTCTGCACGGCATTGACCAAATCCCACAGGTTTGCTGCTTCCTCTTTGGTCAAAGCAACACCAAAAGTCTGTTCAGTCATATTGTTTGCTCCCCGACCCGTTCAAGAGCCCACGGATATTGGGGCCTCAATCCGTCTCGGAGTAGTGCTGTGCTACCACCTACAAACTGTTCCAAAAACAATCGCGTAAGTTACCACTCCCGCCGCAAGCAGGCTCGTCCAGGGAACCTCACCCGAAAAAACCACACCCGCTGTTCCCATCACGGCCAACGCGAGTAGAGCCGCCAGGACGTGCGCAAACCTTTCCTTCTCGCGTTCCTTCTTCGCTGCTTCCAACCGAGCGCGTTCTGCGTCGTGCCAGTCCACGGTCTAGCCCCACCGTGACTTGGTACAAAAAGTCGGGCAGAGCGGGGAATCGGCGCGCCGACTCACCCCCGTTTTCAGCGGTGCCCGCGCAATGCCTACGATGCAAGGCGCTCAGGCACCTCTATTCCCGACTTCCAAATACTACTCCTACGTGACTGATTTAAACTGACCAACTACCGCTGACTGAAATTGATGATTCTGCTTGTTGACACAGAGGATGCAGTGGTGGTGTACCATTGTTGTGCATCATGAGATGCAAGATTCGACGCGTCATCTATCTCGAAAAGGAAATGAGCAAACAGCTCCTGCGGCTCAGTGAGAAGACAGGGGCGAACCCGACCGAAATTGTTCGTCGGGCACTCGCACAGTATTTGAAGAGGCAATCCTGCATGCAGGCGAGGTGGGAACGATTGTGAAGCGAGATGGCAAATCGCCTCCGCTTGATGACCACGATGAGTGAAGAACCGATTACACCAGGAACCTATCTACAGCAACTAATCGAGCAGAAGTCGCGGGAAGTTGCGAAGACGCAGAACACCGCTGGCTACTTCGCCATGTGGCCTGAGGCCGTGAGGGAAGTGTTGGCGAAGTTTCCGAGTCTTTCACCCGCTGAGAAAACGAACCTGCGCCGCAACGTTGAAGGGCAAGTTAAGATGATGTGCAAGCGGACCCGACGCGACCCGCACATGTTCACGCCAGCCTTGCAGGAAGTGGCACGGATTCTCGGATGAACCAGCTTACGAAGCGCGAATACATGTTTTCTAGAGAAGGTCCAACCCTCGCCTCCGCCCTGACGACAGGAATGGGAAGGCGGCGTTACGGAGTATATCTACACATCAGGAACGGAGCTCGACGCATGAACGATATTCTGAAGCCGGTATCTTTGGCGTCCGGCCTTTTTCTTTTCCCGCCATCTCATTTGGGTAGTGTCTCAGTTTGATGGGAGGCATCCCATGTATATCCCTCTGTGGGGAATCGCTGTTATCGCAGTGGCGGCTACCTTGGCTGTGCACTTCTATGTTCGTTCCTTGCGCTCTAAAATCGAATACCTTCAATCGCAGGTTCAAACCCTAAAAGAATGTCTTAAGATTGAGTAAGGATTCAGCTCAGAGCTGATTGATAAGACGAGGAATCTGCACTTGGGGTTTCTGGAGATACTAACTCAGATTCGGACGCCCGCTCCAAATACAGACAAAGCGCGGGCCGCTCCGTGCTTTTGGTCAGCCTGATGCATCCAATCTGTTAACCAGTTCTTGTACCTAGCTCTGGTTCACGATCGAGTTCAACTACATGTGGAGAACCCACAATGAAGGATCTGGTGGAATCGATTGCGAAGGCGCTTGTAGATCACCCGGAACACGTTCAGGTGAGAGCTGTGGAAGGCAAACAGCTGACGGTGTTTGAGTTGCGCGTGCATCCCGAAGATGTCGGAAAAGTGATCGGGCGACAAGGACGCATAGCAGCGGCCATCCGGGTGCTTCTTGACGCGGCCGGAAAACAACTGAAGAAGCGCTTCGAGCTGGCAATCCTCGACTAGTGACCGCGCATCGGTGGGTCAGGCATTCATCAGGTGAAGAACTTGGCGCCGAATGGGAAATCAGAAGCTGACTTCGAGGTTGCCAATCTCCTCTATCGTCTCGCCCCTGTGGTGGCGTAGAAAATCGGACAGTTTTTCTGCAAAGTTGTCATCGCAGACGCGAAGATCCCGCGTGTGCCGCGCGCCACGATAGGTAGTCTCAAGGGCTAAACCCGCGTTGGCACTGTCCACAGCCAACTGAAGAAAAACCTCCTGCAGTGTGTCGACGGAAGTTGTCCCCGGTTTAGTTGATCGCAGCGGCTCTCGTAGTTGCGCACTTTAGGCCACACCTCTACCGAAGATCAAGCGACTCGTTCTCTGTTGACCTCTTCCTGTTGAACCGTTGACGGATTCAGTCGGCGATTCAGGATCCCGATTTGCCGATAGCCCTTGAGGCGGTTAAACCTCTTCTCCGCTTCCAGCAACCCCGTCGCCGTCCAACGAAGAGACTGG
>JBARRP010000314.1:0-2779 GCA_049644285.1 Candidatus Acidiferrales bacterium
CGACCCGAGTTCGCCGTTTTGCAGCAAGTGCGGTGCCGCTATGTCCGCTCCCACCGCGCAATTCGCGAGCAGTCCGCTTGTCCCAGCAGCCGTCGTGTCCGCGTCTCCTCGCATTTCACCAACCCCGCCTATCCCGATGTATTCCTCCCTTCGGGCGGGGATTTTCAAGGCGTCGATACGACCACCAGGCTATCCCTCAGCATGGTTGCGTCCCCGCAGAGCCCGCTTCCGTTTCGCCCGGCCAGATCATTGTAGCTCCACCAGGTCCATCCGTCTCAACTTCCGGCCGTTATTCGACAGGATTCGGTTCGCGATACTTCTTCCCACGAGTGTTTCATTTCGGAAGTGGTTCTGGGATCGCAGCGCCGTCGCCACGCGGATCTGATGCTCCGTACTTCGTGCCTGTTGCGGTGTCGAAACTAACAGCCTGGCCGATTCCTGCAAGGCCTTGATACTCCGCTGTTAGCTCCAAGCGGTGGCCCATTAGAGCTAGGGCATCTCTCGTTTCGACGGGTATGCGGCTCTCCACCACAACCTTGCAGTTAGGCCCCTGATCGAAACTGAAAAATCGCGGCGCTTCCAAAGCAGCCTGCAGGTCCATTCCCCAGTCAGCGATGTTCGATATCACCTGCATTTGTGCCATTACCTGGATCGGTCCTCCCACAAATCCAATTCCCACGTGCAGGTTGCCTTTCTCGAGCAAAGCGGGCACTAGCGTATGCGACACTCGCTTCCTTGGCGCGAGAGCGTTCGGTTGATGCGGATCGAGGCTGAAGTATGAGCCACGATTCTGCAGAACGAACCCCATTGCATCTGCCACAACGCCGGACATGCCAGTTGCGAGGCTCTGTATGAGGGAAATTATGTTTCCGTCGCGGTCGACGACGGTCAAGTACGTGGTGTCTCCCGGCAGCATTGCTGCGTCACCGGGCTTCACGTCGCAGTGTGCGTGCTCTGGATCGATCAGGGCGGCGCGTTTTCTGGCATATTCGGCTGTTGCGACATCGGTGATCGGGACCTTGCTCGTGCGCGGATCGGCCACGTACTGAATATCAGCATAAGCAAGGCGCATCGCCTCGATCCGGCGATGAACTGCATCGGCGTTCGCGACACCCATCATCTGCGCCGGAAACGTGCCGAGAATATTAAGGGATTCCAGCACGGCCGCTCCCCGGCTGTTTGGCGGTAGTTCGTAGATTGTCCACCCGCGGTATCTTGAAGAAATTGGCTTAACCCATTCCGAGGTGAAGTCCTCCAGATCCGACTTCGTCATCGTTCCGCCAAGGCGGGCGGACGTCCGAAGAATTGCGTCGGCAATGGGACCACGGTAAAGCGCAGCGGCGCCATGTTCGGCGATCAATTTTAGAGCTGCAGCAAGCTCTTGATTTTTAAAGAAATCGCCAGCCTGGGGCAATGCCGCTCCAAATGCACGTCGGCATTCCTCGTCGGTACAAGAGGCGGCAAACCCAAGCTTCCACACCTGTGCAATGTTGTCGGAAATTGGGAATCCGTTATCGGCAAGGTAGATCGCGGGAGCGAAAAGGTCTTTCCATGGTAACCGACCGAAGCGGCGATGCAACTTTTCCCATCCGTCTACACAGCCAGGCACTGTCACGCTAAAGATTCCTTGCGTAGGCATGCGCTGTATTCCCTTTTGCTTCAAATAATCAATGGTCAGGCCGGTCGGAGCCCATCCGCTGGCGTTCAAACCTGAGATCTCTCCTGTCTTCGCATCGCGATACATGGCAAAAAGATCGCCGCCCGGGCCTGCCATCATCGGCTCAAGTACGCTAAGAACAGCATTGGCTGCAATTGCGGCATCTACCGCAGACCCGCCACGGGCAAGCACTTGAGCACCTGCTTGAGATGCCAGCACCTGAGTCGTGGCGACGATTCCGGTTTTCGAGACCACCACAGCTCGGCCATAGGACCGCCCGGCTGGCAGTGACAGACTTTGGGCCGATATGTTCCGCGGAAAAAAGACACAGGCAACAGTAATAATCAAGGTTTTCCAGCTTCGCGACGACTTCATGGGCTCTGTGTCCTCCTTTACCGACTTACTCCGCTCCTGGGAGAAACGATTCTAGCGACCTTGTAAGCTCGCCCAAACTGTTAGTACGGTGTCTCTGAGCATGGTTCTGCCGTGTTCCGATGGGGTGCCGCTCCTGTGTGATTTTTAAATGTCCCGAATTATAGACTAATCGGGGTCCCAGACTGGTCCCTTCGGTTTCCGGTTTGTCGGCCAACCCGAAGTAATCCGTTTCATCCGTCACGCGGCCCGCTGGCGGCGATTCTTCCTATGTTCCCTCGCCGCTTCCAACTTCCGATCCCGCTCGGCCTGAATCTCCTGCTGATGCCCGGCGAGCATGTCCTTTGGCGTGATGTAGCCGATCGCGCTGTTCAGACGAACCTCGTTGTAATGCTCTACGTAACCCTTAACCAGACGCCGCGCATTATCGAGCGACAGCGGCGTTCCCGGGCGGATGCACTCCCCTTTCAGTGATTGGTGCCAACGTTCGATTTTGCCGTTCGATTGAGGGTAATACGGTGAAGTTCGGACGTGCGTCATGCCCGAGATGCGGATGAACTCCTTAAAGTCCTTGGCGATAAACTGTGGTCCGTAGCACCTCGGGAACGACTTGGTTTTCGTTAACGAGCGGGGTGGGATCGGCATGGCTGACTCGCGGTCTTGGACCCGGAGAAGCTACGTTTTGGCCGGACTGGTTTTCAGGGCCCAGGTCACTAATCCGAATTGCCCGTGGAATCCAATCCGACGTCA
>JBARRP010000315.1:0-1850 GCA_049644285.1 Candidatus Acidiferrales bacterium
CGTGCGAAATCGCATCGAAGAAGCCGCGAATGTCGACATCGAGCACCCAGTTCACTTTTCTCGTAAGCAGTCCCGTGTAGAGCGCATCCAGCGCTTGATGCTGGCTTCGCCCGGGCCGGAACCCATACGAAAAGCCCAGGAAGTCGGTCTCGTAGATAGCGTTCAACACCTCGACCGCCGCGCGCTGGACGATTTTATCTTCCAGCGCCGGAACTCCGAGCGGTCTCTGCCGCCCATCGGCCTTGGGGATGTACACCCTACGCACCGGTTTCGCTCGGTACGCTCCTCGCTTCAGTCTATGGGCGAGATCCTGGAGGTTGTCCTCGAGGGTCTCGCCGTAGTGCCGCCACGTCTCACCGTCCACGCCCGGCGCCGCTTCCTTCTTCAAGCAGAAGTAAGCCTCGCGGAGCCTTTCCGGATCGTAGATATGGTGGAGAAGCGCGGTGAACCGCAACTTCTTATCCTTCTTTGCTGCTTGACGTACCCGCTCCAACGCGCTGAGCGCGTCTTCCCGGCTCGGTGTCCGGGACGCGTTTTGTTGGGGCAGGTTCCCTTTGGCCAGGCCTCTTCCCTCCATCCCCTCCGTTGCCGGTTGCCCGACATTGTTCGGGGACTTCCCAGGTACAGTAGGTCTGTCCGACTTCCCAGGTCCGTTCGTCATCGGCGTGCGTCCTTAGACTTCCCGATGCGTCCCAAGGCTACTGCTGCCCTGGGCGAACTTAGGATCTCCCGGTTCCCGAGCGAGGTGCTTCCGAGCGTGCACGGGGTCTGTGACCGCGCGGGACTCTGGCACACCTCGCGATATCGGTGCACCGGATGGGGCCTTCCGCATCTCCTTACGGCGTCGGCGTCCCGGAGTAATTGTCTTACGCGGCTGAATACCCGGCCCGCACATTCCCTTGTCAACGCTTCGACGCCGCCCTCGCGAGCGGCTCCGCATGACTCAGGGCCGATGTGGGTCGCTACTTCACATTCGTATGACTCTTTCATTCACTACACCTCGCCGGTTTTAGCCGGCGCACAAGGAGAACCGCAATGGCGCAAAAAGTTATTGACGTAGTCGGAACATCCAAAGAGAGCTTTGCCAAGGCTGCGGAAAACGCGGTGGCAGAAGCTGCAAAAACGGTTCGAGGCCTGAAGTGGGCGCGAGTGGCGCAATTAGAAATGGAACTCGACGGTCAGAAGATAGCCCAGTACCGCACCACAACCAAAATTTACTTCGACATTGAACAGTAGATCAATCAGTTCAACTCCCAATTTCTGCCAATTCGCACGTGTGCTGAGGACGTGATGCTAACAGACGCTCCGCCGCGCAAGGCGAACCGGGCTGGTTTTCTTGAGAGTGACCAGACTAGGACACTCGACCTGCCGCAGGACGGGAGTCTGCTCACGATCACAAAATCCATCGAGTCGGCGATGAGGAGAGGAAGAAGCACGGATGTCCGCCGCACCTGCGCAGACTTTCTGAAAGCCGCATCAGAGTTCTACAAAGTCGCGGACTGCGGCATCCGCGTCCTTGCAGCCCGACCATTGCGAGTTCGCGAAAGCCGGAGCACAGAGCTTTTCGGGGACTACACTCCCGAAACCATGCTGATCCGCGTCTGGATGCGGACGGCAGTGCGAAAGGAAGTCACGTCCTTCGGTACATTCCTCAGCACTCTTTGCCACGAGTTTTGCCATCATCTCGATTATCAGAAGTTCGAGTTTCTCGATTCGTGGCATACACGGGGATTCTATGAGCGGGCGGCTGCGCTTTATCACTATGCGCGGGGAACGCCGTTAAAGAAGCTGTTTTGGGTGCCTGTGGCAGGCGGGCGCTGGCGGATTGACTGGCCGCGCACGAATCGCTC
>JBARRP010000316.1:0-3113 GCA_049644285.1 Candidatus Acidiferrales bacterium
CCATAGATGAACAACTTGTTCTTGATCAACGGGCCGCCAAGGTCAGTTCCGGCCCGGCTGAAGTCGAAGCGACGTGGTTCCGACAGACCGCTCGCCTTTTCGAGATTGTCTCGAGCGTTGAACTTGCGGTTCATGTTTGCGCCCCAAAACGTTCCATGCCAGTTATTGGTACCGGATTTGGTAACGATGTTGAACTGTCCGCCGGCAGAATGTCCGAGTTCAGCGCTGAACATGTTGGTTACAAGGTTGAAATCCGCCACCGCTTCCGGAATCACCTCAGAGACGTGGCCCGTAACGTCAATGCGGTTGTCGTCCACGCCATCGATGTTGAAGCTGTTCAGCCGTGGGCGAGCCCCGCCAATGGAGCCACCTTCTCCCGCAACCCCTGCGCCCTGCGTCGTCGTATTTGGAGCAAGCAACGCCAGGTTCAATGGTGAACCGGAGGTATTGGGATTGGGGAGTTCAGCTACGGCACGCGGACCGAAATCATTGGAAAGCTGAGACGTCGCGGTCTGCACTACTTCCGATCCCTCAATGACCTCCACAACGGTTCCCACCGCTGCGACGGCCAACTTCGCGTCAGCACTTACGACCTGGTTCGGCAACACTTCGACGTCCTTTCGGGAGTAATTCGCAAAGCCCGCTGCAGTAACCTCAACGGTGTAAGTACCGACCAGCAGATTCGGGAAGACATATTCTCCCGTCGATGTTGTCTGGGTAGCATGTTCAACGCCGGTGACCTGATTTGTGGCCGTCACGCCGGCTTCCTGTATCACGGCGCCACTTGGGTCCTGCACTGTGCCACGCAGCGTTCCATCCAAGCGCTGGGCAGAGGCGGCCGTCGAAACTAGGAACACTACCGGTACCAGTGCGATTAGATGTGTTTTCATTCTACTACCTCCAACAACTGGGCTTGCACACTCCTAACTAACCGAGCGCCACGAGTCCTGCCGCCTTCCTCCCGAGCATGAAGAGAGAAAAAGAATCCTGGAAGGCGGCTATGAGATTTTCAGGAATGAACCTAGAAGAAAAAGGTGAAAAGGTCTATCCCCGATAGGCAGTAATTTGGAACCAAATATGACGTGAGTGACGCAGAAGGAGGAATATAACTCTGCCTTTCGGTTCACGTCGTAAAGCGATGGCTCCCTCGTCTCAGGAAATGATGCCTTTTCGAACGGCATAAAGGACAAGTTCGGCCGAACTGTGTAAGTTCAGCTTCTGCAAGATCCGCCTCCGGTGTGTTTCAACGGTATAGAGGCTGATGTTCAGACTTGTTGCTACTTCTTTGTTCGTCCTCCCTTCAGCGAGGAGCTGGAAAATCTCACGCTCACGAGTAGTGAGCAGTTCGTAGGTGTCTACAGAACCTTTTTGTTTGAGAGCGCGGACGTAGTCCTCAGCCAGAATTCGGCTGATCTTCGGACTAAAGAAGGACTTGCCCTGCGAGACGGCCTCAATTGCTCGGATCAGATCGGTGACAGCGGAGTCTTTCAGCAGATAGGCACGAGCACCGGCCTTCAAGGCGCGCATGACGTAGGTTTCATCGGAGTACATACTGAGGATGACGACGGAGATTGCGGGTTGTTTGTTGACCATCTGGCGCGTCGCCTCGACGCCGTTCAGATTGGGCATGGCGATGTCCACGACCACGACGTCTGGAACGAGCGAGGCCGCAAGTTCCACCGTCTGACGTCCATCATCGGCTTCGCCCACCACCTCGAGGTTGGGTTGGCGCTCGAGCAAAGCGCGCAATCCGGCGCGCATGACCGTGTGATCGTCTGCTAGTAATATACGAACCTTCCTCATGAAGCCACTCGATCCGGCTGGCTCATTAGCCCTAGGAGCGGTAACTCAATTCGCAGCTGGGTGCCACGCCCTTCGTTCGATTCAAGCTTGAACGTGCCACTCAAATGAGTGACCCGCTCGGACATACCGACTAACCCAAGACCCCGAACACGACGCGCATCAAAGCCCTTTCCGTTATCCTGAATGCTAAGCACGAGTCGTTGCGCTTCCTGGCGCACGACGATGCGCACCTTACTCGCATGGGCATGCTTCGAGCAGTTGCTTAATGCTTCTTGGACAACTCTGTACACGCATGTCTTGTACTCCTCCGGCAAAGTATCCGAGACGTCTTCCTCCTCGAGTTCGACTAACAAGCCCGTGCGCTTCGTAACCTCGCGCGCCTGCCATTCGAGCGCCGCTACGAGCCCCAAGTCGTCCAGCATTGAGGGCCGCAGGAGTAACGACATGTTGCGGATGACGTTGACGGTGTTTTCTACGAGCACCTTGATCTTTTCCAGGTTCTGCCGAAAAACACCACCTGCGCCAGGTACGGCTGTGAGGTTGTCAATATCCATCAAAAGTGCGCTGAGAGATTGACCGACCTCGTCATGAAGTTCCCTTGAAATCGTGCGCCGTTCGGACTCCTGCGCGTCCAGTAGTCGGGCAGAAAGCTTCTTCAATTCGGTTTGGGCCCGCAAGCTCTCTTGGTATCGCCGGTCAGCAATCTTCTCGAGCCGCAGAGAATAGATCACGGTTAGGGCTGCCAAGACCAACCCCAGCCACAAACCGAACCCTGTGATGATCTGCAGCCGCCGTCGAAACTGCATAAACTTGTCAACGACCCGTCTCTCGTCTTCCAGGAGTGCCTGCTCATTCACCTCGCCAATTTCACGAGCGATCGTCAGCACCGTGGTCCGCCTGGGCAGCACTTCATGAAGCAGAAACCAGCTGCCTCGGCCCCGTTTTGCCTTTGCGTTCCATTCGAAGATGGGATCCAAAGTCGACCAGTAGGTTTGCACTTCCGCGGAAAGTTGCTGAAATGAGCCCATCTCGTCGGGCCGCAGCGATCGGGAATAGGTTTTGAGTGCCGTCTCCATGTCGTCGTGAATCGCCTTGAGATCGGTGCGTAAGGTCTCCGCGCTGTTCTGTTCAGGTTCTACAAGGATGTAGTCTCGCACGACGTTGCCCGACTCATAAAGACCGGAGCGAATTTGGTCGAGTGTGCGATCACGGGAGAGAAAATCGCGGCGCATCTGTGTATTGCTGTCCTGTATCTCTCGCGCTATCTGCAGGGAATAGATCCCCGCAGCGGCCATTATCGCAAGCAGCCC
>JBARRP010000317.1:0-12634 GCA_049644285.1 Candidatus Acidiferrales bacterium
TCACTCATTTCACGCGCGCGGCATTCCGCAAGGTGCTGGGTGAAGGTGTGCAGCTCCGCGTCGTATACGACATCGCGCACAACATCGCCAAGCGCGAGCGCCATTCCGCCGGCAATGGCGAACGCGACGTGCTCGTCCACCGCAAGGGTGCGACGCGCTCATTCCCCGCCGGCGCGCCCGAAGTGCCCGCCGCCTACCGTGACGTAGGGCAACCTGTCCTAATCCCTGGATCGATGGGCACGGCCAGCTACGTTCTGGTCGGCACCGCTCGCGCGATGGCGGAGACGTTCGGCACGGTCTGCCACGGCGCCGGTCGCGCCGTGTCCCGCACCGCTGCGAAGAAAGGCCGCGACGCCCGCGTCGAAATCAAGAAGCTTGAAGATCAAGGAATCATCTTGCGATCCGAAACGCGCGCTGGAATTCTCGAAGAAGTCCCCGAGGCCTACAAGAACGTGGACGAAGTCGTGGATGTGGTGCACAACGCTGGCTTGGCCCGCAAGGTGGCGCGCCTCCGGCCAATCGGCGTCATTAAGGGCTAAACATCCGGATTCTGCCGCAACGCAGCCCGCAAATTCATAGAAGCATGCGAAATTCCTCGGTGCCGATGTCGGCATTGCGCAAGATTGATCGCAGAGTGCCTCGATCGAGTTCTTTGTGATCCGGAACAACGACCTGTGCAAATGGGTTGTCGCGTCGCAGCATGCTCTTCAGCGGAATCTCTCGCCTGATGCTTTCTCTGGCCGCGCGCCGCCTGGTCGCCAAGTTGGCTTAAGCACTCGGCCCCGGGAGCAGGCAAATCGCTAGGTGCAAGATCGCCACCCGGGGCACCCGGCAATTCAATTTGAATATCCGCCACCGCCGCAGTGCCCGGGTGGCTTGGCTGCAAAACAGGCAATCCATAGTTACATCGAAGGATAAGAGTTTCCCTAGTTTCCCGACCGTCAGATTAGTCAACACTGAACAAGCGCTGCAGTGCGCGACTCGTCCTCGGGTGTAGCTCTTCCCACTGTGGCCTGGTTCTTCCTCAGACCGACCACATTTGTCTCCGTCCATTGTCTCCGTTCCTACCCTTTCCATTAGGCACGGCTTCGGGATAATTCCTGCGCCAGGCAGCTTCGCATCTTCTGTTTTTCCGGTTCCTGCCGAGCTCAGAATGGGAACCGTCCTCAAGTTCTGCGGCGGCAACGAAGACCTTTCAGGCTGGAACAGCAATCTTCCGGGAAATGCAGCGCTACGGCCGGTTGGCTTGGGATTATCGCACGTTGCCTTCAAGGTAAGAGACCCCGCTGCCGGCCTGGCGTTTGCACCCGGTTGGAGCTGGCGCTCTTCACCGTCTGGTGGGGATAGCTAGTGTTTAGCGAGCCCAGCGCGGGCGTAGCTCTTCCGACCCTTTCAAACGTGCGTTTCCACGTAGCATCTTTGTACTACGTCTCTGGAACCATCGGGCGATTCTCAAGTTTAAGACGAATGGCTGAAGATACGTCGCGAGGGGTCTGAAGCTTACGAATTGGGAGTGAGGACTGGAATTACTGTCAACCCTTCGGGTCGATAACTTGGACTTAACCTGTTGAATCTTCTGGAGTTGCAGCAATAAGGTATGCCAAATCAGAGCGAGATTCAGACAGTTGCCATAGCTGCTACTTTTACGGCTGAGCCGGTCGCGGCTTCGATCAACTTTTGGATGCAAGAACTTGGCATTCCCTCGAGGGTTGCCTTTGCTTCCTACAATCAGGTTTTTCAAGAGCTACTCGATCCTGCCAGCCTGCTATCGCGAAATGACAACGGTGTTAACGTCTTACTCATACGCTTGGCGGATTGGCTGGGTTCTCCAGGACGATCGAGCTCAAGTCGAGAACTGAAGTGTAATAACGCGATCGAAGTGCAGCGCACTGCCGGTCAATTTGTTGAAGCTGTACGCCAGTTCGTACAACGCTCGGCAGTGCCTCTGTTGGTGGTGTCTTGTCCGAACCCGGACGAGGCCGCCGTGGGAACGGAACTTCTCGCTACCCTAGGTGGTATCGAAGAGCAGATCATAAATGAACTAAAAAACTCAAGCGAAGTACATGTCGTGAGCGCTGCGCAACTCATGTCGCTCTATCCTGTGGCGGAATATTACGATTCTTACGGGGACAAATCCACCCACCTGCCTTACACGCCGGCCTGCTTTGCGTCGATCGGCACAATGGTCTCACGGAGGATCTTCAGGTTAAAGAGCGCTCCCTATAAGGTGATCGTCTTGGACTGCGATCAGACACTGTGGAAAGGTGTCTGCGCCGAGGATGGGCCCTCCGGAGTTGAGATGGATAGCCCCCGAACGTGGCTCCAAGAGTCCATGGTGCTGCATCACGATACCGGCATGATTCTCTGTCTTTGCAGTAAGAATAATCCTGAGGATGTCTTCCGAGTCTTCGAGAGTCGCTCGGATATGCCACTTCGCCGGGAGCACATAACAGCTTCGCGGATTAACTGGAACTCGAAATCGGATAACCTCCGATCGCTGGCGGAGGAACTGCAAGTTGGACTGAACAGTTTTATCTTCATTGATGATAGTCCGGTGGAGTGCGCTGAAGTTCGGAGGACCTGTCCGGATGTTCTAACATTGCATCTGCCGTCAGACGGCGAACGCATTCCCAGGTTCCTGCAGCACGTCTGGGCCCTGGATCGAATCCGCATCACTTCAGAAGACAGCCGGCGCGCCTCGTTCTATCGTCAGAACCTTGAGAGGGCGACGGCGCAGGAAACATTAGGGCTGCGAGGGTTCTTTGCAACTCTCAACCTCACGGTCCGTATCTCGAAAATGCATGAGGATCAACTGCCAAGAGTGGCTCAGCTTGTGGAGCGGACCAATCAGTTCAATTTGACGACCATTCGTCGAACGGAGTCGGAGCTACGTAAGCTGTGGCGATCAGGAACCTACGACTTTCTGACATGTGAAGTGGAGGACCGATACGGGGACTACGGGCTGGTCGGCCTGACAATTTCTTCGAGGGAGTCCAGGTCAATTGTCGTGGACACATTTCTGCTCAGCTGCCGAGCTCTCGGAAGAGGAGTAGAACACCAGATGCTCGCGAGTTTGGGCCAACGCGCGCTCGAGCAATCCCTTGAATTCGTGGATGCTCCCTATCTGGAAACTCAGAGGAATCGGCCAGCGCTTGATTTCTTAAGGAGTAGCGGGATCGGAGCGCCTGTCAGCCGTGGAAACGAGTTATGGTTCCGTTTCCCCTCCCAACATGCAGCAACCTTGACGCACCCGGCTCTTGATCACAGCGCTCGCCCTTCCATCCAAGGCTTGGATCTCGGTGCTCCGACGGAAGACACAGCCGCTATGCCATTCGAAAAACCCGCGGTTACTTCGCTGCGGCAATCAGAGCAGCTTAGCCGTATTGCAGAGCAGTTTTATGATTCCACCGACATCCTGGCAGCCATCGTTAAGTGGAACCGCAGGGAGCGTCCGAAATTGGGTGTGGCGCTTGTGCTGCCGGACGGGCCGCTTCAGAAAGAGCTGGCGCAAATTTGGTCTGAAGTCTTAGGGATCGATACGATCGCCTTGGACGATAACTTTTTCGATCTGGGCGGCCACTCGTTGGCGGCAGTGCAAATCACTTTCAAAATCCGGCGGAACTTCGGCGTCGACTTCCCGCTTCAGGCTCTTCTTCAGGCCCCGGTGCTCAGAGCCCAGGCACAAAGGCTGGAGGAAGAGCTTCTTGCGCAGGCTGATGCGATTGAGCTGGAGAAGGTTGTTACAGATAGACTGAGTGCTCTGTCGCCCGAACAACGGGCGCAGGCAGCTCTGCAGCTTCTCAGAGCCAGACGCAAGCAACCCTTCGCGGAATTCGAACCACTTCCGGAAATCCATCCCGACCCTCAGAACCGCTACGATCAATTTCCTCTGAGCGACATTCAGGAGGCCTATCTGATCGGGCGCTCTGACAATGTGGAGCTGGGGAACATTTCCTGTCAGACCTATTCTGAAGTGGATGTATCGGATTGGGATCATGAACGCTTGGAGTCGGCGCTGCAAGCGATGATTGAAAGGCACGAGATGTTGCGGTGCATCGTTTTGCCGGACGGCCGCCAGCAGATTCTGAAAGACGCGCCGCGATATCGGGTTCAATTAATGGACTTGAGCGGACTGGAGCCGGCGGCCGCCGCCGCCCAGTTGGAGGCCTTACGTCGACAACTGTCTCAGCAGGCACGCCCCACTGACCGTTGGCCCCTTTTTGATTTTCGCGTATCCCGTCTCGACTCCCGCCGCAGCCGGTTGCACGTGAGTTTCGATCTACTGATCGCGGATGCGCGTAGCTTTGAACTATTTTTCGGTGAACTAGCACACCTTTATCATAACCCTGATGCAATTCTGCCTCCCCTCGACGTTTCCTTCCGGGACTATCTGCTCGCGTTCAATTCTTTTGAGAGGACTGAGTTATACCGCGAATCGCGGGAATACTGGCTGAAACGCTTGCCGACCCTTCCACCGGCGCCGGAATTGCCGCTGGCCACCAACACCCCTTCTATCACTCGACCCGAGTTTAAACGCCGCCACGTCCGCATGGATGCGGCAATCTGGCAGAGCCTGAAGGAAAGGTCTGCTCGACTTAGCTTGACGCCTGCCGGGATCCTCCTTGCGGCATACGCTGACGTGCTCGCGATCTGGAGCAAGAACCCGCGGTTTACGATCAACCTCACGCTGTTCAATCGACTGCCTTTGCACAAGCAGGTCAACGACATCATTGGTGATTTCACTTCCGTAACCCTGCTGGAAGTGGACAATTCGGGATCGAAGGCTTTCGAGGGGTGCGCGAAGCGGCTGCAGGAACAGCTTTGGCAGGATCTAGACCACCGTTACTTCAGTGGCGTCCGCGTCATGCGAGAGTTGACGCGATCCCAGCGTGTCGGACCTAGGGCGATCATGCCCGTAGTCTTCACCAGCCTCTTAAATCTTGGCGATGGAAATGAGGGGACACTCGGGGCAGGCCGGCTTGGCCAGACTGTTTATGGAATCAGCCAGACACCGCAGTTGTATCTTGACTGCATCGTGCATGAAGAGGGTCAGGAGCTCGTCATCAACTGGGATGCGGTGGACGAAGTCTTTCCTCCAGGGCTACTGGATGACATGTTCCAGAGCTATCGATCCCTGTTAACGCACTTGGCTTCCGACGCCTCAAGTTGGCATTGCAGCTTGGCTGAGACCGAGCGAGCACTGATTCCCGCAACCCAGATGCGATTGCGCGAGGAGATTAATGACACCGAGACTCCGATAAGCGACGAATTGTTGCACACCCTGTTCCTCAAGCAGGTCGAGGAACGTCCCCACCAGACTGCGGTCTGTACGCCACACCGTCGCCTGACTTACGCCGACGTTTATCGGCGGGCCTGCGCGATCGAAGAGCTATTGGTGCGTCGAGATGTAAGACCGAACCAACTGGTTGCGGTCATCATGGAAAAAGGTTGGGAACAAATAGTCGGCGTGCTGGGAATCCTCTTTGCCGGTGGGGCTTACTTGCCCATTAACCCGGAACTGCCGGCTGAACGTCAGCGCTACCTCATCGAGCGAGGCGAGGTAAAGGTCGTGCTGACTCAATCGGCGATGCAGTCCCGTTTGAGTATACCCACCGGAGTCGAAGTCCTGGCCGTTGATCTGTTGAAATCAGCGGATCCCGGCGCACCTGTTCCGCGCAGACGGCAGAAGCCGGAGGACCTCGCATATGTGATCTTCACCTCAGGCTCGACCGGCCTGCCCAAAGGCGTGATGATTGATCACCGCGGTGCCGTGAACACCGTCCTCGACATCAATCAACGGTTCGGCATCGGTTGCCAGGATCGTGCGCTGGCGCTCTCCCGATTGAGCTTTGACTTGTCCGTTTATGACATCTTTGGCTTGCTGGCAGCGGGTGGAACAATCGTGTTACCCTCCTTCGACCTCGCGCTCGATGCAGCGCACTGGGCCCACTTGATTGAGTCGGAGAAGGTGACCGTTTGGAACACCGTACCCACTTTGATGCAGTTGCTGGTGGAAGAAGCTGAGCGCGGCGCAGTGATTGGACAATCCCTGCGATTGATCATGATGAGCGGCGACTGGATTCCTACAAACCTATCTGGCCGAATTCGGAGTCTTCTTCCTCAGGCTAAGATTGTTAGCCTGGGAGGCGCGACCGAGGCGTCGATCTGGTCAATCTTGTACCCGATCGAGCAGATCGATCCGAATTGGACGAGCATCCCCTATGGCAAGCCGATGCTGAACCAGAGTTTCCACGTGCTAACCGAGACGCTCGCACCCCGCCCCGTCTGGGTACCTGGTCAGCTTTACATTGGAGGCATTGGGGTGGCGAAGGGGTATTGGCGAGACGAGGAGAAGACGAGCGCCAGTTTCATTCAGGACCCGGCTACCGGGCAACGACTCTATCGGACAGGGGACCTAGGGCGTTACCTGCCGGATGGCAACATCGAATTCCTGGGACGCGAGGATTTCCAGATCAAACTGCGGGGCTACCGAATCGAGTTGGGAGAGATCGAGGCCGCAATTAAGGCCCATGCCGGGGTGCGAGAGGCGGTGGTGGTGGTGCGAGAGGACGTGCCCGGCGACCGGCGTCTGGTGGGGTACTGCGTGGCCCGAGAGAGGCAGGGGCCAGACCTCCGCGAGTTGCGGGCTTTTCTCAAGCGTGGGCTTCCTGAGTACATGGTCCCGGCCGCCTTGGTGTTCCTCGACACTCTGCCGCTCACTTCGAATGGAAAGGTTGATCGCCGGGCGCTCCCCGCGCCGGACCAGCCTGATGGCGCGCACGCTCCCGGGTTCTTGGCGCCCCGCGATGACTTGGAAACTCGCTTGACGAAGATTTGGGAAGAAATCTTGGGTGTCCGGAATATCGGCATCCAACACAACTTGTTCGAAGTCGGCGCCCATTCGCTGCTGGTCGCCCGGCTGCTGACGCGGATCGAACGGGAATTTGGCAAGAAGCTGACCTTTGCGTCAGTGTTTGGGGCGCCCACGATCGAGCAACTCGCTGCTTTGCTGCGGGACTCAAGTGCTCCCACTCGATTCACCCAGGTGTTCCCCATCCAGCCGGCGGGTTCCAAGCCGCCCTTGTTCTGTATTCGCGCAGGCTTTCCCTTCCGGCCTCTATCGGAGTACCTCGGGACCGAACAACCGATCTTAGGTCTGCACTTCGATCCCTCCGTCGTGGAGCAATTACACGTGCCCTACACTGTGGAGGAGCTGGCCGGATATATGGTTCAGGCAATTCGTGAACAACAGCCGCAGGGTCCTTATTTCCTAGGGGGTTTCTGCAACAACGGGCTGATCGCATACGAAACGGCAAGGCAGCTTCTCCAACAAGGGCATGAGGTCGCATTGCTGGCCATGTTCGACACTCGTAGCCCAGCTTATTTCCGGCATATCTCGAATGGGCACCGGAGGGGCGTACTCCGGAAATGGAGACGCATCCCTTACCATCTCCAAAAACTGCGGCAACTGAAGAGAGCTGATGCGTATCGCTACATAGGGCAACGCCTAGAGGAACTCTGGCAAACAGTTCGCAGAGCCGCTTGGGAGCTTTCCACTGAGGTTTGCGCTCGCAGAAGTGCTGGCCGGCTAACGGATTTCGAGCGAATTTTCTTCCTTGCCCTAAAGAATTATAACCCCGAGCCCTATCCAGGGCGGGTCGCCCTCTTCCGCGCCGACACAAAGTCAGACGAGGCCTTAAGTGGATGGCGTGACGTGATCACTGGTCCGGTGCAGGCGCATGTTGTTCCAGGCACCCACCTGGGAATGCTTGCGGACCCCAGCGTCCAACACTTGGCCAGCCGACTCGCGGCTTGTATTGACGAGGCAAGCGAGCTTGTAACATGCGGAAATCCACATAGCGATCGATCAGCCGAATCTGCTCTTCCAGGCGAAAGTAGTAAAACAGCGACTCGGTCGGCGAATGGTGACCCATCATCGGCGTTCCTCCTGAACGCCGAGCTAGCACAGAAGGGGAATTCGGCAGGAGACTGACTTTCGCCTCAGTCTTTGGGGCGCCCACGATCGAGCAACTCGCTGCTTTGCTGCGCAACTCAAGTGCTCCCACTCGATTTACCCAGCTGTTCCCCATCCAGCCTGCCGGTTCCAAACCGCCCTTCTTCTGTATGGGTGTCTCTATCGGCGCAGGTTTTTTCTACCGGTCCCTATCGGATCACCTCGGGATCGAACAGCCTATGTTGGGTGTGCAGCTCGATCAGTCCGTCGTAGATCAATTACACGTGCCCTACGCTGTAGAGGAGTTGGCCGGGTATATGGTTCAGGCAATTCGCGAACAGCAGCCGCAAGGTCCGTATTTCCTTGGAGGGTTCTGCAACAATGGAACGCTCGTGTACGAAACCGCGAGGCAACTTCTCCAACAGGGGCATCTGGTTGCGTTGCTGGCCATCTTCGACGCTCGTAACCACGCCTATTTCCGGCATAACTCGACCGGACGCCGAAATGGCGGACTCTGGAAACGCATCCCTTTTCATCTCCAAGAGCTGCGGCAACTGAGCAGCGCTGATGCATATCGTTATATCGGGGTACGCCTGAAGGCCCTCTGGCAAACAGTTCGCAGAAACGCTTGGGATCTTTTCAACGAGATTCGCGCTCGCAGAAGCGTTGTCCGACTAATGGATCTCGAGCGAATTTTCTCCCTCGCCCTAAAGAATTATAACCCCGAGCCCTATCCAGGGCGGGTCGCCCTCTTCCGCGCCGACACAAAGTCAGACGAGGCCTTAAGCGGATGGCTTCATGTGATCACTGGTTCGGTGGAGGTGCATGAGGTCCCAGGCAACCACATGGGAATGTTTTTTGACCCCCACGTCAATCAGTTGGCCAGCCGGCTCGCGGCTTGTATTGACAACGCAATCGAGCTTGTGACACGCTCCAACCGCTAATATCGCCGACGAATTTCGCTCCCACCTCCAGTCTTTCTCGAGCACGTTTGGCCTTGGGGTTAACGAGGTCGATGTCTGGCGCTGGCCCAGCGCCTCTCTCATTTCCACAGGAACAAATCTTTCGCCGCGCCCAACAGAACCCAGATAAGCCTGCCCTCTACAACGAATGCATCACCGTCTACCGAAAAGGCTCGTTGGACGTGCCTGCCATTGAGCGCAGCTTGTTGGAAATCATCCGCCGTCATGAGATTAGGCATTTCCGCGAAAGAGCTTCAGCGACTGAACCGCGTTAGCCCGCAGTGAACTTTGGAAAACTTTCCGCTTAGTTTGTCATTTATTATTGCTAACAAGAGAATGTATCTACCACGTTGAGACACTTCTCTAGGCAAGAGGTAGAATCTTCCCCCACCTCGAACTGCGTGGCGCTGGACGGTTGACTTGCAGGAAGGCAAGACGAGCATCTGGGAATCGTCCGCATCGGCTTGGCCCACCCTATATCGGGGGATTGCCCAGGGTGGGCTGTGGCCCTGCTCATGGGGTTTCGGCGGCGGAGAATCTTCTCGTCACAGAGAGTGAAAAGTCTTTCCTAAAGGGATCAGAATATGCATAGGATTACACGGTCAGTGAGCCGAAAGCTGTCTACTAACACTCGCGGTGTCGGCTCACTAGGTGGCTGAAGCTCGTTAAGAAAGTCATCGGCTGGAAAGGATTCTAAAGTGCAACAGCGGACTGGAATACGGCATGTCTTAATCACCGGCGGAGCAGGGTTCATCGGCTCATACCTGGCGGAAAGGCTGCTTGAGCAGGGCCACGCGGTCTGGATTCTTGATGATCTGAGCACCGGAAGCATTGAGAATCTTGAGCGCGCTAAGGAGTACGAGCGCTTCTCCTACACCATCGAGACTATCTTCAATAAGCCGGTCGTCGCCGAACTCGTGGATCGCGCGGATGTAATCTTTCACCTCGCCGCCGCTGTCGGGGTCAAGCTCATCGTGGAAAACCCAGTCCGAACCATGGAAACAAACATCCGCGGGTCGGAGACCATCCTGGAGCTCGCCGCCAAGAAAAAGAAAAAAGTCGTCATCGCCTCGACCTCGGAAGTATATGGGAAGACGACACAGCATCTTTTCCAAGAAGACAGCGATCTCGTGCTCGGCAGTACGTCCAAGTCGAGGTGGTGCTACGCGGCGTCCAAGATCGTTGATGAGTTTTTGGCGAAAGCTTATTGGAAACAAGAGAAATTGCCGATCGTCATCGTTCGCCTCTTCAATACGGTCGGACCGCGCCAGACCGGACGCTACGGCATGGTGATTCCCCGTTTCGTCGAGCAGGCGGTGTGCGAGGATCCGATCACCGTTTACGGTGATGGCACACAGCGGAGATCATTCACTTGGGTCGGGGACGTAGTCAACGCATTAATTGCCTTGTCGGAGCACCCGGAGGCTGTTGGGGAAGTATTCAACATCGGTCACTCCAAGGATATTTCGATTCTGGAGCTCGCTGAACTCGTGAAGAAGATGGCCGGAAGCACATCCAAGATCGTTTTCATGTCGCACCAAGAAGCGTACGAAGAGGGTTTTGAAGACATGCAGAGAAGGTTGCCGGACATTTCAAAGATCGGCAAACTTCTCGGCTACAAGCCGACGCTCGATTTAGGTCAGATCATCGAACGTGTCATCGCCTACTATCGCGCAAAGCAGGAACGTGAGTTCAGTGCTCCCATCCAAAGTGGCGCGCCACGTTAGCGCAAGCAAGCCCAGCGAACCCGAGTCGGGGCGGGTCGTGCACGGCTCAACACGACAGAAGAGGAAACTCCTAACTCGGACGGGAGCCAGCCCTCCCGTCTCAGCCTTTCGTTAAAGGCCTACCGGAGCGCAGGGACATGAAGTTTGCCAACATCATCGGCGCCCGACCCAACCTTGTGAAGATCGCGCCGTTACTGCGCGAAATGCGCAAACACGAGGAAATCCACCCGCTGCTCGTGCATACCGGCCAGCACTATGATGAAGAGCTCTCGGACATATTTTTCTGTCAGATGGGAATTCCAGAGCCCGACATCAATCTCGAAGTTGGGTCTGGCTCTCACGGCTGGCAGACAGCGGAAATCCTGAAAGGCATCGAATCTTTCCTGTTGGAGGCGAAGCCGGATCTGGTGCTGGTCGTGGGCGATGTGAACTCGACGGCCGCGGCCTCGCTCGCTGCCGCGAAGCTGAACATCCCTGTGGCTCATGTGGAGGCGGGACTTCGCAGCTTTGATCGCACCATGCCCGAAGAGATCAATCGCATGGTGACCGACGCTCTGGCCACCCACTTATTTGCCACCGAAGCCGATGCCATTGAAAACTTGAAACGGCTTGCGCTCACGGACTCAGGAGGTATTCAGGAAGAAACCACGGCGCTCGTGTCCCCTGCCTAACGTTGCGGGAAAACACGGAGCGGCCGGTTACCGTGAGGGAAGGCACCAACCAGCTCGTGGGGCGCGACCCGGTGAAGATCGTCGCTGCCGCCCGCGAGATAATCGCGGGCCAGGGTCGTGTCATGGCCTCGATGCGGGTTGCTCTTTTAGCGACACTCGCTCCCAGCGAGCAGGGGGCGTTCCTCAGCAAAGCCGAATCCGGTTGGTCGTTGCAGGCGCTCACACTCGATCCTGACTATGTCGCTGCCATCGCTGCAGGGGGAAACGACTGGCAACTCAGATTGTGACAGTGGCAGCTTCCCCCGGCGCCATAACACTCCAAACAACGCCGTACGATGTCGAGTCCGATCTTCGTGACCACAAGATCAGTGGTTCAAATCCACTCGCCCCGTTGACATGGATGGTCAAGCCTTCAGAATTCTTTCCTCGGTGACCGACCACGTCGTTCGAGACAAATCGGCGAACGACTCAAGATCCTTTGTGGCCACTTCGCCTTCCGGTGACGCCCACGCCGCTTCCATAGAGCTCCAGTCATCGAAGTAGAGTTCAGCAATTGCGTGCCAGCCCGGGTGTTTCCTCTTCGGGTCGGTTGCGACCAAGTCGTAGACGCACCGCTTCAGGCCGGGGAGCTTCACCGCCATCGGTGCATGTATGTCGAGCAGGTATTTTCGGAAGGCCTCGGCGCTCAACTCGGGACGTTTGCAGAGGACGACGATAAACTTGAGCACGGTATTCACCCCTTTCTTTTCCAGATGGGATGCGTTCCGCGCCACTGCGATTCACATTGCACTTAAGGACGTACGCTGAGATCGCGGGCGTATAATGACCTGAGAAAGGCATCATCCTTGCCCATCCAAAAGAATCAGCTTCGAAAACTCGATCCCTACCGCTGGCTTGTGCCGCGCTCGACTCGCGAAGGGATGCGCACCGACGCGCTCATCTACGCCGACGAGCATCTGCTCGAGCAAATTCTAGGCGACCTTTCGATCGAGCAGGAGATGAATGTAGCGTTTCTTCCCGGGATCGTGGGGCGCTCGCTGGCGATGCCGGATATCCATCAGGGCTATGGCTTCCCGATCGGTGGCGTGGCGGCCACCGACTGCCGCGATGGGGTCATCTCGCCCGGAGGCGTCGGCTTCGACATCAATTGCGGTGTACGACTCCTCGCAAGTTCGGTTCAACGCGACGAAGTTACGCCGCTCTTGCGCGAGCTGGTCAACCAACTTTTCCGCGACGTGCCCGCGGGCACAGGCTCGGAAGGCAGTGTCTCGTGCAGCGTCCAGGAGCTGGATCAGGTTCTCGAGCGAGGCGCGGCGTGGG
>JBARRP010000318.1:0-2931 GCA_049644285.1 Candidatus Acidiferrales bacterium
GCCACACCCAGTCGGATCTGGACAAAGTGGCACTGCGCTTAAATCAACGCCCGAGAAAAACCTTAGGCTTTCAGACTCCTGCGAGTAGACTTCGAGCAACTGTTGCGTCGACCCATTGAGACCACCCGACTCATCAGGCACTAGCGCTGACTCGTGGTAAATTGCTTTCTCAATGCCGAGTTTTGATGTCTAACGGCGAAGCGTGATGAGGTGGGTTTGTTCACTGAAAAACGCCTCTGACGGATGCGACGAGCACCCTCCGTGAAATGCCGAAAATGCTGCCCCAGCGGCACACTGACCTGCGTTCAACTGCTTACTTTATCGGACTCGGCTACCCCAGACGGCCTTAATCCCTTGAACAGAAGCCAAAAACTCAGCGTTAATTCGAAGATAGCCATGCCCGAGTCGAACCACCACAGGTTCACTATTTTGGGGAAGTTGGGGAAGATGTAAAAAACGAAAGTGCAGGCGGCGCACCATGCACTGGAGATCACACCAAATGCAGCCAGTGCCCTGGGGATGTAGTTCGACTTGAACCACAAGTAGCTGCCAACAGTGGCTCCCAATCCCCAAAACAGCAAGCCAACGTAGTACGCGTCGAAACCGCTGAGGTACAGCCGCGCCAAGGCCGACAATTGGTCTGGTCCAAACGCATGCGAGTAATCAGCGTCACTCAAGAGTCGCAGAGCGGTAAAGAGATTGAGCGTAACCAGGAGCCACGTGAGGCCATGGACCAGCCTGCCGAATGCCGCGAGCAAGGCAAGGTTCTGGCTGACCGGCTTAAGGATCACGTAAAGCGCCGTCAGCAGTACGACAACGCCAACGCAGTAAACCATGTCGCCCGCGACGCCGATACGGAATAGTGTTTCGTGCGCCAAGATATTCCGAGTGGTTTCCGCCGGATTGCCGTTGACGATGAGGCGGGCGAATATGCCGAAATTGACCGCGACCACGGTGGCGAAAGAGATTGGGAAAGCAATTCCTGCGATCCTTGCAGCCGTGCGTTGTGACTCGTCGATAGTGCTGATTGTCATTTCATGTCGTTCTCAAGCCAGATAGTCTACTTCTCGCTCTGGCCGCTAACGCACGTACTTTGGCTTCTCCCCCCTCGCCCACGGATTGTAGGTGCGTGAGAAAAGAATCCGGTCGTTTAGTGCCGGGTGGTCGTATAGCCAAAACTCGATGAAAGCCGGAGGAGCGGGGTCCTGCAGATCGATTTCTCCCTCCACCTGAAAAGCCTGCGCCGCCACTTCGCCCGGATTGTCTACGATGCCATGGATCACTTCCAAACCGTAACGGTCGGCTTCGTGTTCCTGATAGCGGCTGAAGGCATTTCCGATTGGCGTGCACAGGAAAAACAGCAAGAAGACGATCATAATCAACAGGGGCAGCGACGCCCAGTCATCGTGGATGCCCCACCCAGATCCCCACTTCGTCAGAGCCCAATCGAACAAACGTTTTGCGAGGAAAAACACCAGAAAAGTAAGCGCGGCGAAGAACGCGAACCCACTCCAGATGTGGCCCAGAACGTAGTGACCGATCTCGTGGCCGAGCGTATGCATGATCGCCGGTCCCGGCTCCGCCGCGATCATCGTGTCCCAAATCACCACTCGCTTCGAGGTGCCCAGGCCAGTGACGTAAGCGTTTACCTGTTTGGTCTTCTCGCTGGCCTTCATCAGGAATATTTGATCGCGCGGAATCGTCAGTCCAGCGCGGGAGACTACTTTCTCAATCGACACGACTAGTTCGGGATGCGTCGTTTCGAGCGGCTCAAACTTGTTAAATAGCGGGTCGATGACCACCGGTTGGATGAAGAAGATAAACAGAAGGATCGGCACAGCTACCAGCCAAAAATAAAACCACCAGCGCCGCGGGCTCCGCCGAATCACGCCGTAAAGAATCCCGATGAAAAGGGTTCCAAAAACGAGCGCCAGAAACTCTCCCTTTGTCCAGTCCCAAAACCAGGAGCCCCATCCCTGGATGGATTGGTCGTACTTTAATGACAGCCATTGGCCATACAGACTGGTGGGAAGGTCGAGCACGCCCAGAAGCAGCATAAATAGAGGCGCAAACAACAGGAGCCGGACCACATAACGCGATGAGGCACGCGTCGCCAAGTCTCGGAGCTTTGCTGCGGTCCTCCAGCGCAGTAGCAGGATCACCAGAAAATACGCAGTGCCGATGAAATATTCCCAGTACTGAGCTCGCGAGTACGCAATGGCTTTTTGGTATTTCTCCGGCGAGAGCTTATAGCTTTGTACATCCTTCTTTCCCTGCGCAGAACTCGCGTCCGCCGGCGATTGAATCGCCGTGTTCGACGCGGCGGGCGTGCTGGTAGAGTTCTGGACAACCACGTGCCCTGAAATGCTGAGTGTGACCAGAAGTGACGAGAGAAGAGGAGCGAAGGTCCAACAGAGGATCTTTCGTTGCATGACTCCTCCCCGTTAGCGGGCTGGCTCGAATCAGGCTGTGCGACTTCAGCAAGATTGGCTGCGGCGGAGTATGCCTGAAAGCTTTGCCGGGCGACAAGTGGCAGCGTGGCTAGGGTCTGACAATCGGTCCACAGAAATAAGTGCGGCGCTCGAACCCTAGTGCCTGGTAAACGCGGCGGTCTCAATGGGTCGACGCAACACTAGGCCGAAATCCACCTACAGGGGCCACAGTAGCTAAGAATCGTTCGCGACCGTTAATTCAATCGGAACACCATCCTGGCTAGGGTTTGGTTGAGTTTAGCCGGACAAAGCGATTCTCCACGGGGAAGCAGCGTCGGATCAACTGATTAGCCGGTGTTGCATTGACCGGTTGAGCTGGCAGCGTTTATCAGGCAGTAGGAGGCTTATTGGGTCCGGTGCAAGCGATTTTATTCCGAATTGCCGAGAAGAATTGTCTACCCAAAGCGCACCGAGGAAGCATGAGATCCAGGCGGTACTG
>JBARRP010000319.1:0-7309 GCA_049644285.1 Candidatus Acidiferrales bacterium
TCACTCATTTCACGCGCGCGGCATTCCGCAAGGTGCTGGGTGAAGGTGTGCAGCTCCGCGTCGTATACGACATCGCGCACAACATCGCCAAGCGCGAGCGCCATTCCGCCGGCAATGGCGAACGCGATGTGCTCGTTCACCGCAAGGGTGCGACGCGCTCATTCCCCGCCGGCGCGCCCGAAGTGCCCGCCGCCTACCGCGATGTGGGGCAACCTGTCCTGATCCCCGGATCGATGGGCACCGCCAGCTACGTTCTGGTCGGCACTGCTCGCGCGATGGCGGAGACGTTCGGCACGGTCTGCCACGGCGCCGGTCGCGCCATGTCCCGCACCGCCGCGAAGAAAGGCCGCGACGCCCGCGTCGAAATCAAGAAGCTCGAAGATCAAGGAATCATCTTGCGATCCGAAACGCGCGCCGGAATTCTCGAAGAAGTCCCCGAGGCCTACAAGAACGTGGACGAAGTCGTGGATGTGGTGCACAACGCCGGCCTAGCACGCAAGGTGGCGCGCCTCCGCCCAATGGGCGTCATTAAGGGCTAAACATCCAGATTCTTGACGCATTCTCTGCCGGAGATTACCGGCAGCTTGCTCACAGATTCAGAACTTCCGCTTCGTAGTTCTCGGGAGGGATTGGCAGGTGATCCTCTTCGAGGGCGCGGATATAACCGCGGATGGCCTCGCGAATGTTCTCCACGGCCGCCTCACGCGATTCACCCTGGCTAACACAGCCCGGCAGGCTCGGACACTCAGCGACCCAATAACCATCTTCGCCGCGGTACAGAATGACTTGCCGTGTGCCGTTCGTCACCATTGTCAAATATTAGCTCTCCCCCGCAATTGAAGCAACGCGGTAAAGAGAATTGCGCCGTGGGCGTCTCTTGGCGTTTATGCCCTCAAAAGAGATGGATTTGCGCGCGCGCTGCTTGCGCGGCTGCCTCCGGCAGGCGAATGAGCCGGGCCTCGGTGATCGAAGGGATTCGTCGAATGGAATCGAGAATCGATTCGTTCACTTCGCCGTCCAGCCGGACCAACGCGACCGCTTCGGCGCCGCGCGTTGGCTCGCGCCGACCCAGCGCAAATGTCGCGATATTCACGCCGAGACTTCCGAGGGCCGTTCCGATTTGGCCGATTACGCCGGGAACGTCTCGATTGCGCGTGAGAAGAAGGGTTCCTTCGAGCGGGGCTTCGAGTCCGATTCCATCGAAGCGCAAGATGCGCGGCGAGTCATCGTGCACGACGGTGCCTTCGACCGCGAGCTCGCGGCCGTCATTCATGACCGCCACTTCGAGCGTATTCGGGAAGCCGCGCTCGCGCCGCCGCGTGGTCTCCTCGACCACAACGCCACGCGCCGCCGCAATCGTCGGCGCATTCACAAGATTCACTTTTTCGTCCAGGAAGCAGTTCAAAACGCCGGACAAGACCGCGCTGCGCAGGACGTGCGTGCCCAGCTCCGCTGGCTCCCCGGCGTAGCGGATGCGGATGGCGCGGGGACTTCCCACGTTCCCCGGTCCCGCAACTTGCGCGATGAGCGAGCCCAGTCGCTCGCCCAACTCGATGTATGGCCGCAGGCGGCGGTACTGCTCGGCCGGGAGCGCCGGCAAGTTCACGGCATTGCGGATCTGCCCGTCAGCGAGGTAATCGCGAACTTGCTGCGCGATCAGCGTGCCGACTTCTTCCTGGGCTTCAGCAGTCGAGCCTGCCACATGCGGAGTGGCGACCACGTTGGCCAAGCCGAGGAGCGGTGAATTCTTCGGCGGCTCTTCCGCGAACGTGTCCAGCCCGGCCCCGGCGAGATGCCCGGAACGCAGCGCTTCCGCAAGCGCAGCTTCGTCCACAAGCTCGCCGCGGGCGCAATTAATCACCCGCGCGCCGCGCCGCATCTGCGCGATTGTCGCGGCATTGATCATTTTTTCCGTCTGTGGACTCAGCCCGGTGTGAAGCGAAACATAGTCCGCGCGCGCCAGCAATTCCGGAAGCGCCACCAGCTCGACATCCAACTCGCGTGCCACGGCCGCGCTCACGTAGGGGTCGTGCGCCAGCACATCCATCTCCAGCGCGCGGGCGCGACGCGCCACCTCTGTGCCGACGCGGCCCAATCCCACGATCCCGAGCGTCTTGCCGCGCAGCTCCGTTCCCGACGCGCCTGATTTCTCCCAGCGCCCGGCGTGAACCGACGCATTGAATTGCGGCACCGAGCGCGCCAGCGCCAGCAGCAGCGCCAGCGTATGCTCGGCCACACTCACCGCGTTTCCGCCAGGGGTGTTCATCACCAGGACGCCGCGGCGAGTCGCGGCTTCGACGTCGATGTTGTCCACGCCGACGCCGGCGCGGCCCACGACGCGCAGCTTGGACGCGCGCTCCACAACCTCCGCCGTGACGCGCGTGGCGCTGCGCACAATCAATCCGTCGGCATCGCCGAGCGCGGCGACGGCCGTGGGTGAAGGCCCCACAATTTCCCAACCCATTTGGCGGAGCAGCGCCATGCCGCGGTCACTGATCTTGTCGGCTACCACAATTTTCATGGCCAATGAGCGTAAGCGGTGAGCTTGCGCGTGTCAAATGCCGCCGCGAGCCTCGCAGGCGTGTGCTATTCTTTCCGCGGAGAAAGGCGCACGGATGTCGTTTGTCGATCGTATTCAGAAAGATTTGACCGAGGCGATGAGGCAGAAGGACGAGCTCCGTCTGAGCGTCCTGAGGATGGTGAAGTCCGCGCTGAAGAATAAGGAAGTAGAAAAAATACGGCCGCTTGAAGAGGGCGAGGCTTTGCAGACTCTTCAGACGCTCGTCAAGCAGCGCCGGGAATCCGTCGAGCAGTTCCTGAAGGGCGGAAGGAAAGATCTTGCCGACAAAGAGAGCCAGGAAATTCTGATCATCGAAACCTATCTTCCCGCCGCGCCCACCGATGCCGAAATCGCTCAAGCCATCGAAGCGGCTGTCGCCGAGACGCATGTCGATTCCATGAAGCAGATGGGCGCCGTCGTGAAGGCTGCCCGGACGAAACTCGAAGGCAAAACAGTGGACGGGAAATTGTTGAGCGATCGCGTTCGCGAACGCCTCTCCGCCGGCAAATGAGGCTTTGTCCAGTCATCGGATGCTTAGCACCGTCGCTTTTCCCTAAGACCTAACACCTGTAACCTGTCACCTGGTTTACCTGTGTCCTTGCCCGAGACCATTCTCGTCAAATACACCGAGGAGGAAGCTGAATACGTCAGCTTGCGTCCGGTCGTGCGCCAAACGTTTCGAGTCGCCGAGCTCGTGGACATGATCTTGGGCGTCACCGGAAAAAATATCGACCGCATTCAAAAGATTCTGCGATCCGGGACGGTGGTTTTTCATTCCTATCGTTACTGGTGGCAAGGTTTTGAAGCGAGCGCTGCGGATCTACAGGTTTTGCTCGCGGACTATCCCGATCCCGAACCGGAGCGCCTCTTCAAGTCCGAGGCTTGCGTTGAGGTGCGCTTTCAATCGGGCGGCACGCCGCCGCGCCACTCGCTGGTTGTTCGCCGCGATGACGCCTGCCACAAACGGTGGTTCCGCTCACGGAGTTTTTGGGACTGCCTGATGGAGCGCAGCAGGACCCTCACGCCGCGATATCGAGAATTCTCCTATCCGCTCCGCGCCGATCTCTACGCCGCTGCGATCAATTCAGGGTGGATCGCGCTTGTGGCGGCGGACGCCAGCCGGTTCGCTTCCCGCGCCCTTCGTGCCCAACTCAGGGATCTGCCCGAAATGTCCGGCGTCGTTTTCATCTGTCCTCGGAAGGCATGAGCACGATCAGCCACAAAGAACCGTCGGAATCGAATGAGAGTCTTATTAACTAAGCTCCCCAAGCCGGTGTCATTCTCAGGCCGTTGAAAACGGCCCGAAGCGCCTCTTTAGCAGCTCCGGATGCTTTCGCGGAGAATCTCAACTGACAAATTCTCCGCGATTGCGCCTTGCCTGCGCCCCGTCCAAGTGCTAACTTGCCTCGTCTTTAACTGCCGTCCAATTTGGCTGGCGGCGCTGGAACCGCGTTTCCAGGAGGTGGGCGTGGCGACCAAATTGTGGAGTTCGACGGCCCCACCGGGCGAATTCCATCCCTACGTGGACGCTTCGCAGAATCCCGCGGAATTCACCGCTCGAGCAGTCGTTCTCGGTGCGCTCTTTGGATTGCTTTTCGGAGCGGTCACGGTGTACGTGGGATTGCGCGCCGGGCTCACGGTTTCGGCGTCCATTCCCATCTCCGTATTGTCGATCAGTATTCTGCGCGCGTTCGGGCGTTCGACGATCCTCGAAAACAATATCGTGCAAACGACGGGCTCGGCAGGCGAATCCCTGGCAGCCGGAGTGATGTTCACGCTGCCCGCGCTGATCTTCCTTGGATTCGGCTCGGAGTTTACGTTCTGGCGCATCTTTCCGCTGGCGCTGCTGGGTGGCTGGCTTGGCGTGCTGTTCATGATCCCGCTGCGGCGGCAGCTCATCGTCAAGGAACACGGCAACCTGACGTTTCCTGAGGGAACGGCATGTGCGGACGTGCTCGTAGCGGGAGAACGTGGCGGCTCGTTTGCCGGACGCGTCTTCTGGGGGCTCGGCTTGGGCGGCGTCTACACGTTCTGCATGAACACGCTGCAGTTGTGGACGTCGCAACCCGAGAACCGGCCCGGGTGGTTGCCAGGCGCGTCGTTCCGCGCTGCGATCACCAGCGAGTACCTCGGTGTGGGTTACATCATCGGCCCGAAGGTTTCGGGGATTCTGTTTGCCGGTGGCGTGATCTCGTGGCTCCTCGTCATGCCCGCAATCAAATTTTTCGGACAGCTCTCCGGCAATACCGCGATTTATCCCGCGACGATTCCAATTCCGCTGATGACGCCGGACGATTTGTGGCGCAGTTACATCCGGCCGATGGGCGCTGGAGCGGTGGCCGCGGCCGGGTTGATCACGCTGATTCGGACGATGCCGACGATCATTTCTGCACTGCGCTCGGGGCTGAAAGACGTTCGGGTACAGGGCGCGGGTCAGACGGCTGCGACGAGCCGCATCGACCGCGACATGCCCATGCGCACGCTGGTGCTGGGATCAATGGTGATCGTCGCGATGATGTGGGTGTTGCTGACGTTTCATCCCATGCAAGGCGCCCAGACGAACTGGTATCAGAACTTGTTCGCCGGCGTTTTCGTGGTGGTCTTTGGGTTCCTGTTCGTGACGGTGGCATCGCGGATCAGCGGGTTGCTCGGCAATTCGTCCAACCCCGTCAGCGGCATGAGCATCGCGACACTCATGGCCACCTGCGGCATTTTCTTTTTTGCCGGCTGGACCGCTCCGAATTACGCGGTGCTTGCGCTTACCATCGGCGGTGTCGTTTGCATCGCGGCGGCAATCGCGGGCGCGACATCGCAGGATCTCAAGACCGGCTACCTGGTCGGCGCAACGCCATTCCGGCAGCAGCTCGGGCTGCTTGTGGGAGTGACCGTCTCCACGATCGCGATCGGCGCCACACTCAACTTGATGAATACCGGCTTGGAAAAGTACCTGCCGACCCAGATTCCCCTCAACATTCAGTCTTTGCCGTCCGGCGTCAAGATCGAGCGAGACACTTTCACGTATCAGGGCAAGAGCTACGTCCTTATCAATGTCTTGGGTTCTCACGAAGTCCCCGATGGTGAGTATCTCTACGATCGCAACACGAAGCAGATCGAGATACAGTGGGCGCAAGGCATCGGGAGTGACAAGGCGCCGGCCCCTCAGGCCCGCCTGATGGCCACCGTGATCAACGGCATCTTGAATCAGCGCTTGCCGTGGCGTCTCGTATTTATGGGTGTAGCGCTCGTCATCGCCGTCGAGATTCTCGGGGTTCGCTCGCTCGCTTTCGCCGTCGGCTCGTATCTATCCATTGGGACGACAGCGGCGATGTTCGCCGGCGGACTCGTGCGGTGGGCCGTGGAAGCAAGTTCGAAGGAGAAGAAGGACGAGGGCGAAGCGAGTCCGGGAGCGCTCTATGCCAGCGGATTAATTGCGGCCGGCGGAGTCTTCGGTTTGCTGGCAATCGTCATCAATCTTTTTCAGGACCCGGACCTTAGTCAGCACGTTCCCCACTGGCTGGGAGTTGCTTTGCGCCTGCCGTGGCCTCCCGGCCTCTTTTCCTTTGGGCCGAAATTCCTGCCGTACCTGAGCCAGGCCTCGTGGGTGGGAGTCGCAATGTTCGCGCTGCTTTGCCTGAGCCTCTTCGTTAACGCGCGGAGAAAGATGGAGTGACCCGGAAACTTCGTTTGTCGTTGCTTTGACTCTACGCCCTTTGCCTTTTAGACTGTATCCTGGATGCGTCCCCTCCACCGCAACTACGGTCCCCGCTTCAACTGGCGAAGCTACTTCCCCCCGGCCATTCGCTTCTTGATTCTTTCGTGCTCCGCAGTATTCGCTCTCTACGAACTGTCGCTCTTGCTGGCGGGTGTGGACGGCGCAGAGTTCTGGCTCAGGTGGTTCGGTCTGGTCCCGCGCGCCGTCACCAACGGCCTGCGCATCTGGCAACCGTTTACCTATCTCTTCCTGCACGGCGGGATTTGGCACCTGCTGATCAACATGCTGGTCCTGTGGATGTTTGGCGCCGATCTCGAGCGGGTGTGGGGCACCCGCCGCTTCTATTCGTATTATTTCATCTGCGGTGTGGGCGCCGGGCTGATTAACGTCCTGGTGAAAACAGTGATGGACCCGGGCGGCCACGGCGCGGCGCTGTTGCCCACCATCGGCGCTTCAGGAGCGATCTATGGAGTCCTGCTGGCCGCCGCGGTGGTGTTTCCGGACCGCCAGGTCTGGATTATTCCGTTTCCCATCACCATTCCCATGCGCATCTACGTGATTGTCATGGGCGCCATCGAGTTCTTCTCAACCCTCGGCTCGACGGGCGACAACGTCAGCCACATCTGCCATCTCGGCGGGATGCTCGTAGGCTACATTTATCTTCGCCGGGGCTCCTTCGGCTACAACTTCCGCAATCGCTACTCCGATTGGCGGCGCCGCCGTCTTCGCCGCAAATTCGAAACCTACGTCCGCGACCATCAGGATAAGCCGCCGTCACATCCCGACAACTGGGTCAACTAGTAGCGTCGTATCCGAAACCGATTTCCCCCGAACCGGCTTGTCATCCTGAGCGCAGCGAAGAGCTTGCCGTGAGGTTGCCGTGGTGACCGAAGGGATCTCACCCGTCGATACTAAGTGCTCTAGTTCGGAATTACGGTGACGTATTTGGAAGGGCGTCAGGCCGCGGAAGCTAGTCGCTTGTTTTCGATCTTCGCCAAGAGAGTTTTCAGGTCTTTGCGAGTGAAGGTCCACTGGAA
>JBARRP010000320.1:0-24149 GCA_049644285.1 Candidatus Acidiferrales bacterium
TCTCCGGCCCGCAAGGAATTACCCCCACGTTCGGATATAGCGCTCCTCATCCGAGCGCCAGAGGGACTTCAACCCTCCTGAACATCGCGCTGCTCAGCACACACAACGAGCCTCTCCGCCATCCCAATCGGCCCGGCCTGTCTCTCGCGAGTTGCCAGTTGATCCATACCGCGATCACCGCTGGGACTTCCCGTGTTGCGTATGGTCCCCTTTGCCTGCATGCCGTCGCCAATACCCCGGCAGGTCTGATGGAACTTGTCCGCTCGTACCGTTCCACCAACTTCGGCCTTCCCACGAACCGGGGCGGGTCGGCTCCTGCATTGTCGGTTTCGGGGCCTGCTCAGCGTTCACTCACGTTACGGCCTGCACGCTCGCCAAGTCGCCTTGCGACTCTCTGCACCAGAGGCTTCAGCAGTCTCGTTGCCTCAACTGCTGCTCTGATTGCTACCGGGTGGAGCGAACCAGTTCCCGGGCGGGTTACTCCCGCTGTGGACCACCGCCTTTCACGGCGCACCCGGTTGCGCGACTAATCATGCACTACGAGCGATGTGGGAAATTTCCAGCGATTGGACGTAGAATCCGACCATGATGCGACCAATTGCAGTACTTGTTCTCTTGCTAGTCCCTTGCGCAGGTTTCGCTCAGGAATCACGAATCCCAGTGCACGTTTCTCACACTGGCAACGACTCTGTCGGTTTGCTCTTCACCCGACGGGCTTGGAACGCGTGCAGTCAATTAGCTTCGAGAACAATTTGGCGCTTCGATAGATATACGCGCATCTCGGGAAATGTCGGTTGAACTCTGCAATCGGCGTGTCCGGTTGTCACTCGTGCCGCTGGAAAGAAACACATAACCGGATCATCCACCTAATCTCCCCCTTTTTGCCCCCGCGTGTTTTTGCTAAATGCCTACCAATCAGGAAGATGGTTGGTAGGGGCGGTGGGGATCGAACCCACGACCTTTGGCTTAAAAGGCCACTGCTCTACCACTGAGCTACGCCCCTAACATCGTCATTCCTCGTCTCTTCCCGACTTGAATCGCCGGGACGCAGAAACGCGAAAGAGGCGGGCTGCAAACTCAAAAATCTGCGGCCTGCGGCCCGACCCCTCGAGGGGAATCGAACGATTCTAGCGTGCGGGCGCACCAGCCGCAACCGCGGCTTTCGCGTTTTCGGGCAAGACGCAATCAGCAAATAATCGCCGCGAGGTTGAGTTCAGTCGGCGGCCGGGGCTTCTCTGGGCATGGAGCGCGGGCGTTTCCGCTTCCATTCGTAATCCTTGCGGAGCCGGCTCTGATGCTTTTTGACTTGAGTTTCGAGCTCGACGAAAGTGGTCTTGGCGCACAGGCGCACGTCCGGGCCCACACCGGTCGCGTGAAGCGTTCCGGTAGGCAAAATGAGGTTCAGGGACAAACTGTACTCGATTTTGCGGGGGACTTTCTCGAATGTTCCGTGCAACTGCACCAGATCGGGAGCGTAGCGCTTCAAGAGTTTTTCAAGCTTTGCGACATGCCGATCAACCACTTTTTCAAACGCCTGGCGAAATTCTTCCTGCAAATTGCTGAAGGAAATTTTCATCGGAGCACCCGGATTGTGGGATTCGGAAGTGGGTCGCCGCCGGAAGGGTCATGCTGGTACCCGGTCGTCGAATATAGCAAGCTCGGAGAGTTGGCGCAACCGGTCGATGGAGCGGAGTGTTGCGTTTCCGAAACGCTCCCTGAAAATTCGGAGACACATGGCCAATCGAACCGGCGAGGCGGCGACAACGACGACGGGCGCGGAGGCGATTGACAGTCGCTGAAAATCCATCATAGGCTGAAATTGCTCCGCCAGTTTACGGCAATGCGCAAATCGCCGCAGATTCCCAAACCATCGCCCACGGCCGAAGCCCCTTCCATCAAGCCGGCGGAATCCAGCCGAGTGCTGGTGGGGCCGGCGGGCTGGTCCTACGCCGACTGGAATGGGATCGTGTATCCGGCGCGGCGGCCGAAGGATTTCCATGAAGCCGGCTACCTGGCTGAGTTCTTCGATACGATTGAAATCAACACGTCGTTTTACCAGCCGCTTCGTTCCGCAATGGCCCAGCAATGGCTCGAGCGTGTGGCCGCGAACCCGCGCTTCCTATTTACCGCGAAACTCTGGCAGAAATTCACGCACGACGGGGATACAAACGCCGGCGATGAAAAAACCGTCCGGGTGGGATTCGACGTCCTGCACGCGGCCGGGAAGCTGGGAGCCGTCCTGCTGCAATTTCCATTTTCGTTTCACAATACGTCCGAGAACCTGACCCGGCTCGAAGACATGCTTCGAGCTTTCGGGGATTATCCGCTGGTGGTGGAGGTGCGCCACGCGTCCTGGGCGAACAAGAAATTCTACGAACTCTTGCACGAAAGCGGCGCCGGATTTTGCAATATCGACCAACCCATCATCGGCCGGTCCGTGCGGCCGAGCGAGCAAGCCACGTCGGCGGTGGGATACATTCGTCTGCACGGCCGCCGCTACGATACCTGGTTCAGCGATGATCCCATGAGTCCGCCCGAAGAACGCTACAACTATCTTTATTCGCAGAAGGAACTCGAGCCTTGGGCCGAACGGATCGAGAAGGTCGCATCGCGCACGCGCACGACGTTTGTCATCTCGAACAATCATTTTCAGGCGAAGTCGATCGTAAACGCCCTCCAGCTTATTCACCTGCTGACCAAGGAGAAGGTGAAGGTCCCGGAGACGTTGCGACATCATTACCCACAGCTCGAATCCATCGCCAGCGAACCTTCGAGGGAACCGACCCTGTTCCCTTTGCCGCCGAAATGAGATCGCAGCCGAGTCTTAGACGGGCGAGCGCAATGAACGATCAACACCCATGGTAAGTGTTCGCGAGAGATTCTTCGGGCCGGAAACACCGCCCTCAGAATGACACGTTTAAACGCGGGTGCGCGATCAAGTCGAGTGGAGGCGGCGGCCAAAGTCTTAGCGGGCGAGCGCAATGAACGATCAACATCCGCGGTAAATATTCGCGAGAGATTCTTCGGGCCGAAAAGGCCGACCCTCAGAATGACACGTTTGAACGTGGGTGCGTGATCGAGCGGCGTGGATACGGCCACCAAAGAACATGAACCTAACGAAGAGCAGGACGATTCCTTTGCGGTGCAGCTACTTCTTGAAGAGGTCTTCGAAGGCCTTGCGGGCGTCGCCGGGGCGGGACGGGCTCGGGGCGGCTGGTGTCTTCGTCGCGTAGGTGACTGGCGAGGTGTCCTTCTCGACGGTCATCCGAAACTCGAAGAACGTGCAATCATTTCGCGCGTCCTTCTTGGGAATACGCTCGGGAATCGGCTGCGTGCATTCGAACTGCGCGGCAGTATCGAAATGGACGCATTGTTTACAACAGTGCAGCTCGAAATGGCAGCGTGGACATTGCCCGTTGGGATCGAACCCGGGCATCAGCACGGCACCGCAATTCGAGCATCGCGCCCGCATCACGGTGCCAACCATGCGAGGAGTGCGCGGGCCCATCTGCTCCTGTCTGGGACGCGGCTCGCTCGAGCGTTCCTTCTTTTTCTCGGGACGATCGTGTTCCTGATAACCCTTTTGCTTATACTTCCGCTCCATACGGACCTCCGGGGGGTTGACCCATCATACCTTGAAAACGTTTCTGCAACTGTCTAATTCAACGAGAGACCTGAAACAGTAATCGCTCTGCAAATCAAGAAGGTTTGCAAGATTCTCACGTCAGGGGCCCAAACGCCTCGACGGAATACACTGGGGGCAGATAATCAGCCAGCAGGCGCCACTCACGCCCCTCATCACGCGTATGAAAAATCTGCCCTGTCGAAGTTCCGAAATAAACGCCCGCAGAGTCGGCCGAATCGGTGGACATGGCTTCGCGCAGAATCAACAGATGGGCGTTGCGCTCCGGCAGACCGCGGGAACTCTTCTGCCATGTTTTCCCACCGTTCCGGGTACGGTAAGCGGCCAACCGGCCGCCGGGGCAGGCACGATACTCGCTGCTGGTTATCGGGACAACCCACGCTACATCCGTTTCGCGAGGATGCGCCGCCATACAGAAACCGAATCGCGAAGGAAGCCCGCGGGAAATGTCCTGCCACCGCTCGCCTGCCGAGTCACTACGATAGACCCCGCAATGATTCTGCTGGTAAAGCCGCTTGCCATCCGCAGCCATCACCAGCTTGTGAACGCACTGGCCAAGGTCCGGAAATTTATTCGGCAGGAAGTCGGCGCGGGTGCCGCGATTTCGAGGTTCCCACGTGCGGCCACCATCCTCGGTGCGGAAAACTCCGGCGGCAGAGATGGCCACCTGCATCCGCCGTTTATCTGCCGGATCGGGAATAATCGTGTGCAGGATAAGTCCGCCTTTGCCCGGAAACCATCGCTTTCGTGTGGAATGGCGATTGAGTCCGAGCAGCTCCTCCCATGTATTACCTCCATCCTCGCTGCGGAAGAGCCCGGCGGGATCGACACCTGCGTATACTACACCCGATTCGTTCGCGCGCCCCGGCCGAATGTGCCAGACGCATTTGACAGACAGGCCGGAATCGTTGGCGTAGCGGACGCCACCCTTGGTGCGCACCCAGGTGCGCCCTCCATCACGGCTGCGCTGGATGTCGCAGCCCCACCAGTCGGAGTAGGTCGCGGCGTAGAGCGTTTCGCGGTCGCGCGGGTCGAGAATGAAATGGTGCACATTGAGGCCGCGGAAATGTGGTCCGTCGACCGACCATTTCTTGCGTCGCTCATCGCTGCGAAAAATGAACGCTCCTTTGGATGTGCCCACGAGAAGAAGGATTCCCCGGCCGAATTTTGCCATTAGCTTCCTCCTTCCGAAGTTCGCGCCCAAAAGCGACAGAGCCCCTGAGCAGGCAGATCCGGAACCAGGACCTTCTGCGGCCGACCCGCAGCCGCGAGAACAGCTTCGGCAGCCAGATAGCCGCTGCGCACCGCACCCTCCATGGTTGCCGGCCATCCAGTGCGCGTCCAATCCCCCGCCAGGAAAAGATTCCGAATGGGGCTTCCGGGGCCAGGACGCCATTGGTCTGAGCCGGGCTCCGGTGAAAATGTGGCAGCGACTTCCTTGATGACCGTGGCCTTCAGCAACTGGGCTTCGCGCGTGGCGGGCAAAACATCGTGCAGCTCTCGCCGGCAAAGCTCGATGATTTCCTGTCGCGATCGAGTGACCAAATCATACGAGGCACTGATGACAAGTTGCAAGTACTGGCCGCCCCCGGCCGCGGCGTCAGTCCCGCGCTGGCCAGGAGACTGGACGGCTTCCGGCCGCCGGCCATTTCGGCTCACGGGCGAATATAGAAGCGACTTATTGAAAATCCATTGAACCGTGTGATCGAGAAGCGTGAGAAACGGCTCGCGCATCACAGCGCGATCAAACCAGAGGTGGACCCCGGTGATCGGCGCATTTCGGAGATGCCGCAGACCGGCGAGCGACGGCTCGCGCTCAACAAGCTGGGATGGCAGCAGTCCCAACAAAGCATCTTGCGGAACGGCCACGATACAGGCGTCGCATCCCAGTTCGGAGCCGTCGTCCAGCACGATTCCTATGGCTTTCTCGCTTTCCAAGCGAATCTCGCGCACCCCCGCTCGGGAACGCACTTCTCCTCCGCGACGCTCGACGGCGGCACGGCAGCCTTCGTAGAGATCTGCCAACGGAACCATCGGGATGCCGATTTGGAACCCGTCTCGATTCGCCAAGAACGCCTTCCAAAATACATCGATGCCATAACGGGCATCGATTCTCGAGAGTTCTTCGTCGAGGGCGCTGACGAGGACGACGCGCCAGAAGCGCTCGATCGCTCCGGGCGTCTGCCCCATTCGATGCAACCAATCGAGCATCGAAGCGCCGCGGGCGCCGGGCGGATGGCCTCCACGACGCGCGATCTGAAGCAGAACCCGGGCGATGCTGCGCTTGTCGGCGAAGGACAATGCCCCAAAGCGAAGAAACGACGGCGCCATGTGAAAGGGCGGCGGAAGAGCCGAAGGGCTGATGGCAAATCGCCGACCGCTCACATCCACGAAATATAGCCGATTGTAAAATCGGACTTTTTCTTCCGCGCCGACGCGACGACAAAAATCCGCCAAGTTCGTGCAGCAGCCGAGGGTCACATGCTGGCAGTTGTCGACGTGGCTGCCGTCCGGCAACTGGTACGAGGTGGCGCGTCCGCCAAGATACGGCCGCTTCTCAAGCAGCCGGACACGGAAGCCGGCGTCAGCCAGCGCGACGGCGGAGGAGAGTCCCGCCAGTCCGCCGCCGATCACGGTCACGCTTTCGAAGGGCATCGCTCGGGCCTCGCCAGCCCAACCGCGCCCGCGCAAGAATCCAAACCTTTTCGGCGGTCGAAAGGCGGGCGGGCGGAGCGGTCAGGACATCGTAATTCCGCGTCTCGATTTTTTCGAGGATTCCCGAATAAATTCGCGCGAGCGCCCAGAGCGCGGCACGGCTGTCTTCGCTGATCAGAGAAATCAAAGGCCAGCCTTCGTAATAGCAGCGCCAAGCGCGATTCGCCTCGAACTCGACAAGGGCAGCGAGCCTGGGACTCGTGCGCGCCGCCGACAGATCCTCGGCGGCGCATTTGAAACGCGCCAAGTCGTCCTGGGGAAGATAGACTCGGCCCATCCGATAGTCTTTTGCCAAATCGCGCAGGACGTTCGTCAACTGGAACGCAATGCCAAGCGTTTCCGCCAGCTCGGGGGCGCTCGGATCCCTGAATCCAAAAACGTACAAGCAGCATAGCCCTACCGTACCCGCGACGCGATAGCAATATTCACGGAGCCGGTCGAAGGTCTCATAGCTCGTGACCGTGAGATCCATTTCGGCGCCGGAGATCAGGTCGTAAAGATAGCGAGCTGGAATGCCATAACGCGTGACCGTGTAACGAAAAGCGGGCCACACAGGATCGTCGCCGATTCTCCCGGAAAGCGCGCGATCCATCTCCGCGCGTCTCTCCGCCAAGCGCCGCGTCTTGTCGGCCAGCTCGCCCGGCTCATCGGAAATATCGTCCACGCCGCGCATGAACGTGTAGAGAGCGCACAAAGCATCGCGCTTCTCCGGCGGCAACAGGCGAAAGCCGTAATAGAAATTTCGGGCGGCGTTTCGGGCTATGCCACGGCAGCGGGCAAAAGACTCGTCGAGCGGGAGGCCCTCAGGCATGCCGCCCTGCGAGCGACGCCTTCCCCGTTTCATCGGCCGGCGACCGCGAACGCAATCTTGCCGTGATCCGCCAGAAGAGAGCGCGGCCGAGCAAGCGCGCCTGCGCGACCCGGCTCAGCGAGGGACGGCGATGCAGCGTGTCGTATTCAACTGCTTCGATGCCTTCGAGCACGGCCAGCCCGCCGCGGGTGAATAATTCAATGTCCACGCGCAGACCCGGCGAGACACGAGCGGCGAGAGGAGCGCCCACCGCAAACAGGGCTCGAGTCCGGGCGATCAGATCCTTCATCACAGTAACGTACCGCGAGTCAAATTGCCGCTTCACCAAGTCCGTGTCCCGGAGGCCGTACTTAGCCATCACATCGAGCGGAATGTAGATGCGGCCTTTTTCCAGATCGCGGTCCACATCCTGCCAAAAATTCGCTAATTGGAGAGCGGTGCAGGTGGCATCCGAGTATGCCTGGCGCTCAGTATCGCGATACCCGCAAAGATACAGGATCAGCCGACCGACCGGATTGGCCGAATACCGGCAATAGCCCAAGACTGATTCCCAAGTGGGATAACGATGCACAGTCTGGTCCTGGCGAAACGCCACGAGCAAGTCGGAGAAAGGCTGGATGGGAATGTCACGTTCGCGCACCGTCTCCTGAAGCGCGAGGAAGACAGGATGCGACGGCGAACCTGTATACATGCGCTGCAGCTCCGCTCCCCATTCATCAAGCAATTGCAGCGCCCGCCGGTGGTCCTTGATTTCATCTCCCAGGTCGTCGGCCCAGCGGCAATAGGCATAGACGTTGTAGAAATCTTGGTGAAGCCTGCGAGGAAGAAACCAGGACACAACATTGAAATTCTCGTAGTGATGAGTGGCCAGCCAGCGGGTGTACCGCCGCGCCTCGTCGAGCGAGCAGCCCAGAGACGGAAGGTTGCGCGCGATTTCCAGTTCCTGCGCTTTCAGCATTGGTCCCGGTTCGAGCGGCGGCTACGGGATCACGGCCGTTTTCAGCTCGCCATTGCGGTGCTTCATGTGCTCGAACATCTGCGGCAAATCGCTGAGCGGAATTTCGCCGGTGATGAAATCGCTCGCACGCACCTCGCCGCGAGCAATCGTTTCGAGCGCCTCGCGGATGAACCGCGGGGTGTGATGGAACGTCGACTTGATCGTGATTTCGGAATAGTGCAGGGCCGCCGGGTCAAACTGCACTTGCGAGCCGCGTGGGCAGCCGCCGAACAGATTTACGGTTCCGCCTTTGCGGACCATCTGAATGGCCCACTGCCAGGTGGCGGGCGAGCCGACCGCTTCGATCACGGCGTCGGCGCCGCGACCGGCTTCGCTGAGCTGGCGAACGATCTGCACGGGATTATCAACCTGGGAAACGTCGAATGCCGCGATCGCGCCGAGTCGTTCGGCGGCGCGAATCTGGCTCTTGCGCTTGCCCAGCGCGATGACGCGAACCTGGCGGCCGCTCAGAATGCGGACAAACTTCAGCCCGATCGGCCCGCAACCGACGACTACCGCCGTATCTCCCGGATAGATCCGTGTCTCGTCGAGTCCGCGCAGCACGCAGGCCAGCGGCTCGACCATCGCCGCATCCATGAACGAAACGTGGTCCGGAATCTGCAGGAGGTTCTGACGGACAATCCGGCCCGGGATGCGGATGTACTCCGCATAGGCGCCGTTATTGAAGAGCAAGTCCTCGCAAAGATTGGGATGCTCCTTGCGGCAGAAGAGGCAAACATTGCACGGCGCGGAGTTCGACGGCACGACGCGCATACCGGTGTAGATTCCGCCATTCACCGCCGGACCTTTCAGCTCCACGACTCCGGCGAGCTCGTGACCGAACACCGAGGGCGGCTCGATCATCCGGGGGTGCGAGCCCTGCTTCCAGACCTTCAGGTCGGTGCCGCAGGTCAGCGCCACCTTTACACGGACGAGAACTTCATCCTCGCCGAGCGAGGGAATGTCGATGCGCTCAATCTTCAAATCCTCGCGGCCATAGAGAACAGCCGCGGTCATGTGCCCGTTTATCTCGGCTCTCGAGATCGTATCGTTCGCTTCTGTTTTCAGCATTGCCATGAATTCGTTATCACCACTTTCAAGGTATCACCCGCCGGGCGGGCCGCCAAGGCCAAGGCCTCCGCGATGTTCTCCAACGGGAAACGATGCGAGATCAACTCTCGAACCGGCAGGCGACGCTCAAAAACGAGCTTCGCCGACTCCTCCTGCGCATCTATCGAAGCGCTGTAGCTTCCCAGAATTTCCTTCTCTTCCACCCCTACCGCCGCAGCGGGAAAGTCAATTCGCATTACCGGGTCGTTCTGAGCGAACAGTAGCACGCGCCCGCCGGGTCGCGCGAGTGCGAGGGCTTCGGTCACCAATGAAGGGTTGGGCACAGCGATCAGGACTGCGTCCGCGCCGCGACCGTTGGTACGTTCCCGGACCTGCTCTACCAGATCATGGGATGCGGGATCGAATGCGGCGGCTGCACCGAAACGCAGGCTCGCTGCCCGGCGGCCCGGTATCGGATCGCTGGTCACAACTTCCGCCCCTTCCCTCTTCGCCAGCAACAATAGCAGCAGGCCGACCGGACCTTGACCAATTACGAGCGCCGTCTCGCCCGCAGATACACGGGCTTTCCGGACCGCCTTCAGACAGGTATTCACCGGCTCGACGAAGGTAGCTTCTTCGAAGGTGACATCCGGGGGCAGCGCGATCATGCCGTGTTCGACGATCCACGGCATTGCGCGCACATATTCACCAAACCCGCCGCCATTTGGATCGAATCCGGCAGTGAGACCGACTTTCTTATAGCCCGGACACTGCGAAAATAGCTTCTTCTCGCAATAGAAACATGCCCTGCAGGGAATGTGATGAAAGCTGACCACGCGGTCGCCAGGCTTGAAGCGCCGCACGCCCCGCCCCACGCGAACGACCGTTCCGGCGAGCTCATGACCGAAAATCTGCGGCGGCTCGACAAAACCGTGCTCGATCTTCTTGATGTCAGTGCCGCAAATCCCGCATGCCGCCACACGGAACAAAACCTCTCCTTCGGAAATTTCCGGAATCGGGACTGATTCAACCGCAACGCGCCCCTTCCCGCGGTAAACGCCAGCGCGCATATGCCCGGCGTGCCGGGCAGCGGGAGCATGAACGTCGAGTTGAGGTGTTGCGCGACTCATCCGGCAGCCACCTCTAAAACCTCGCTTGGGGCCCATCCGTGCGCGGAAGAAGAAGCCTTCTCAATGTAGGCTTCGAGAAAATTCGCGAGACTTTCCGCCGCGGCTCTACTTTCTCGCCCAAGCCGAATCAAGGCGGGCACCACAACCGGATGCCGCACAATCTCGCGCACAATAGCTCCCGTCATGACACGGCCTTTCTGGTCGATCGCCGTGCTGAAGTTCACAGGCATATCCTGGTCGAAGCCATCCGAGATCACGCGAATCGCAACGGCCGGAACGTTGCGTTCCCGCGCCGCAGAAAGAATGGCGAAGCTCTCCATGTCGACGGCGTCGCCGAAAGGCGCGAGGCGCGCCTTTTCTTTGATTGTTCCCACGACCCGCTCCGACGTGAGGAACACATCGACGCACTTCGCCCCATCTTGGTGAGCACGAGTGACGAGCCCGGCGGCACTCTCGATGGTCTTGGACTTCCCTATTTGCTCGACAGCCTGGGCCACCAGAATGTCGCCGACCTTATGCGCGGGCCTCAAGGCTCCGGCGAAGCCCGATGAGATGCAGAATGTATGAGGCACGGACATCGCCGTTTCCGCGGCGCGTCGGGCGTTTTCCGGTCCCATGCCCGTCACCATAACGTCCACGCTCGCCCGGCCGATTTGCGTTTGATAAACCGCTCGATCGCCGATAGCCGTTTGCTCAAACTTCCGGAACTTACGCCAAGCGGCGAATTCCGGATCAACCGCGAATGTAACCAGCGCTCTCAACTTTGTTTCATCCTTCGAAACGGGCAGGCTGAAGCCGGCCCCACAAACTTCGGGCTACGCCGCTTGCGCGTGCTCGAGGCGCCGATTGCCTGTGCGGCCTCGAACGTAGCCGTTCTCTTCGTACCAGCGGACCGCCCGCTCGAGCGCAGCTTCGACCGGGCCGGGCCTAAAACCAAGTTCGCGCCCGGCCTTCGAGCTATCGACGAACATGCGGTGCCGCGACATCTTTACGCCTTCGACGGGAATCTGGGGCTCGCGTCCGATCATTCGCGAGAACCACTGATCCGCATACCCCGCAGCCAACGCGACTGCATGAGGGATGCGAATCCACGGCGAGGGTCTTCCGCTGATAACCGACAGCGCGTCCAGAATCTCCTTCAGCGTCAGGTTCCGCCCGCCGAGGATGTAGCGCTCGCCGATCCGCCCGCGCTCGGCTGCGACAAGGTGTCCGGCGGCAACGTCCTTCACGCCGACAACATTCAATCCCGTGTCGACATAAGCGGGCATTTTCCCATTCAAGAAATCCACAATTATGCGTCCTGTCGGAGTCGGTTTCCAGTCTCCCGAGCCGACCGGCGCAGTGGGATTCACAATCACGATCGGCATCCCCGATGCGGCTGCCTGCAATGCTTCCTGCTCCGCCAAAAACTTTGAGCGCTTGTAGTGACCAACCATGTCGTCAAGGGTCGCGCGCGTTTCTTCATTGGGCAGACCGCCCTGCCGGGGGACGGCAATCGTCGCTACGGTACTGGTGTAAACGAAGCGCTTGACGCCAGCCTTCCGTGCCGCTGCAAGAAGATTCTTCGTGCCTCCGACATTGCTCTCATAGATTTCTTCCGGCCGGCGTGCCCACAACCGGTAATCCGCAGCCACATGAAAGATGGTCTGAACGCCTGTTATTGCTGTTTCGAGCGACACAGGGTTCCTGAGGTCCCCAACGACGCACTCGACCGACAACCCTTCGAGGGCGCGCAGATTGCTCTCGGGGCGTATCAGCACCCTGACCGCGTGTCCTGCGGCGACAAGTTGCCGAGCTACGTGGCTGCCCACGAAGCCGGTGACGCCGGTGACCAGAGTCTTCATCGAATGCCGGCAGACTCGCTGCTCGCGGAGTGGCTCGAGATGTTCACGAGTTCGGACGTTCCTGTCGGCCGGACTGAGTGGCCGTTCGAGTGGCCATTGGAATGCCCGTGACCGTTGGTTTTTGCGTTTTTCCCATTCGCGCCACCCATTTTCCCGGAGAACTGCCACTTCAGCATCTTCCAGGTATCGCCCAGCTTCTTGTTGGCGCCGAGGACAGCGGAGGGTTCATAACCTGCGTGAACCATGCAATCCTGGCAGCGCGGGTCGCGGCCTCGGCCGTACTTTTCCCACGGAGTGTTTCCAATGAATTCCTTGAATGTGGAGTGATGCGCGTCGGTCATCAAATAGCATGGGCCCTTCCAACCGCGCGGGTTATAGGTCGGATTGCCCCAAGCCGTGCACATCAGCTCGCGCTCGCCTCGCAGGTACTCCATATAGATCGGCGAGGTCATGACGTTGTAGCGTTCGAGAAGCCCGCTGGCGCGGCGGAATTTCTCCCGCACTTCTTCCCGGGACATGAAGATTTCCTTGGTCTGCACGGCCGCATAGGAGTACGCGGGGGAAAGCATGTAGCCATCGACACCGAGGCCATGCAGATAGCCGAACAGCTCGGCAATTTCCTCGAGGTCGGTCTCTTTGTAGATCGTCGTGTTGGAGCAAACCAGGAAACCGGCAGCCTTCGCGGCCTTGATCCCTTCGATGGCCTCGCGGAAAACGCCATCGCGCTCGACGCAGAGATCGTGCGTCTTCTCGAGCCCGTCGAGGTGCACGTTGAAGAAAAACCGGGACGTGGGCCGCAACTCGTGCAGGCGCTTGCGAATGAACATGCCGTTTGTGCACAGATAAATATGCTTCTTTCGCGCCAAAATCTCCTTTGCCAAGCGCCCGATCTCGGGATAAATCATCGGCTCGCCGCCACAGATCGATACGATCGGGGCGCCACAATCATCGAGCGCCGCCAGGCACTGCTCGACCGTTAGCATTTCATTTATCGTGGACTTGTATTCGCGGATGCGGCCGCAGCCGGTGCAGGTGAGGTTGCACGCGTGCAGCGGCTCGAGCATCATCACCAGCGGGAATTTTTCTTCTCGACGGATGACCTTGCCAGCCAAATAGCCGGTGAGGCTGCTCGTCAAGCTGAGCGGAAACCTCATCTTGTCCCCCGATCTCCATTTCGTTGCGCGATTTCGCGCGGCCCAAGGCGTTTCGACGTGCAGGGCTGGGCGCCGCGCCGCAAGTTCTGGTAGCGCGCCAGCGCATATACCGGGAATGAATTCCGGTACAGGTGATATTTCAGATAGAACACGCACGGAAAACCCGTGCCTGTGAACTCGTCTTCATCCCAAGAGCCATCTGAGCTTTGCCGTTCAACCAGGAAGCTCACCGCCCGCTTGACCGCGAGATCATCGGGGCCGAACACTGCAAGCAGGCCGATTAGACCCCACGCCGTCTGAGACGCGGTGCTTCGGCCCTTCCCCTTCAACCTCGGATCGTTGTAAGAAGCGATTGATTCGCCAAATCCACCATCCGAATTCTGAATCGACTTCAGCCACCCGCCCGCCCGGCGGCATTCCGCCTGGGAGGCCATCCCCGCAGCCTGCAAGGCGCGAAGGACTCCGCTGGTTCCATATACATAGTTGACACCCCAGCGCCCGTACCAAGACCCATCAGCCGTTTGGTCATTCTGTAAGAATTTCCAGGCTCGCTGAAGCACCGGATGAGAGGCCGGCCAGCCAAACTGTCCGAAGCATTCCAGAACACGCGCGGTCACGTCGGCCGTGGAAGGATCAAGCATCGCGTTGTGGTCGGCGAAGGGGATGTTGTTCAAAAGTTGAAGATTGTTTTCGTGGTCGAAGGCGCCCCAGCCGCCGTCCTGATTCTGCATGCTTACGAGCCATGCCAGACCTCGCCGGAGTGACTTTTGCTGGCGAGCCGCGTCCGGAAAAGCGACACGGGAAAGGGCCATCAAAACAAAAGCTGTATCATCCACGTCCGGGAAGAATTCATTGCGAAACTCGAAGGCCCAGCCACCGGGTTCTCCGGTGCGATTCTTCACCTGCCAGTCACCGCCGCCGAATATTTGGTTATCGAAGAGCCAGCCCGCTGCCCGGACGAGCGCTGGATGGTCAGGCGCAAGGCCTGCCTCTTGAAGCGAGACCATGGTGATGCCGGTGTCCCACACCGGAGATATGCAGGGCTGGACGCGCAGCGTGTCACCCTCCTCGATCTCATACGCCTTGAGGAAGGCGATCTCGCGCGCGACCAGGGGATCATCCACTCTGCGCCCATCCGCCACCAGCGCAAGAATCGAGTTGACCATCGCAGGATAGATCGTCCCGAGACCTTCGCTTCTTTCCAGATGCTCAATCAGCCAGCCCCGCGCCTTTTCAAGTGCCGCCGACCGTAAGGGTTTCCAGGGCAGCCGCTCATGGAACTTCATAGCCCGGTCAACCGCCAAGAAAAAATTGCGCCAGGAGAAGAGCCGGCGGTCCCAATCAAACGCGCGGGCACGCCGCTTCGGGTCGAGGAAGAGCTCGTCCACATGGGCTTCCGCCGGCACCGACCAATCCGGTTTAGCGGCGTATAGGATAGTCAGAGGGACCAGGATGGCGCGCGTCCACGAAGACATCTCATACAGGCTTACGAAAAACCAGCTCGGCAAAAGCATTAGCTCCGGCGGAATGGCGGGAACCAGGTCCCATTCGACCGCTCCCACCATGGCCAGATAGAAACGCGTATAGGAATTGGTGCATTCGAGACCGCCCAACTCTCGAACGTTGTAGCGGGCGCGCTCGAGGTGCGGCGAATCGGGCGAATCTCCGACTAATTTCAAGGCGAAATAGGCCTTCACGGTCGCATTGACCTCTGAAGGACCGCCGGGATAGAGACTCCATCCGCCATCGGCAAGCTGCTTCCGGCGAATGAAATTGGCGAGCTTCGCAAGCTTCGCCGGCTCGCCGTTTCCGAGGATATGCTCGTAGAGGATGTAGTCCGATTCGAGTGTGGTATCAGCCTCCAGCTCACCCCACCAATAACCCTGCTCCGCTTGGGCCGAGAGCAGCCAGGAGACACCTCTTTGGAGGGTCTGGTCGACACCCGTTGGGGTTATCTGGGTTGGAGCGACAGCCGTGCCCGTGCTTTGGGACGGCTCGCGTTGAAGTCGCACTTCCGGCGTCATCAGTCCCCCAGACTGCGTGTTCACCCGGCTAGACTAAGGCCTCTACGTATAGATGCGGCGTTCGGGCAGCACGACTACATGGCGTGCGCCGCGATCACGAAGCGCTGCGCTTTCCCCCACACCTTGGCACCTGTCTCCAAACAGCTAGAGACAATCGCCAAAATCCCTTGTTAACTCGATCCCGGCCCATGAGCCCCGCCGGGATGCCGCCAGCGCCCAAGAAACGAGCGCTCAGACCCGCTCAGTAGAGGCAGTGCAAGTTCTGGAAGGAATTCCCGAATCTCCCAGAATCCGCGATAGTTACCGATCGACCACTAAATTATCGTCGTGAAACCGTGCCCGGTCAACTGAAAAAGAGGAAACGATTTGCCTATAAGTGGCGGCTAGACTGGTACAAATCGCTTGCGAATCAGGCTCTGTAGAATCACCGGAAAGGGGCTACCCCCCGGATACAAAAACTGCGGCCGTTCTTTGACTGCTTCGACACAAGTTCGTGGCCAATGCCGTGTAGCCAGGGGCGAACGCAGGACGAAGGCATCCACCAGCGGGAGCGTAGCTTGCAGCGAGCTCTTGAAATCCAACTTCCGGGCATCCAGAACCGCGAGGTAGCACGCCTCGCTCAGAAACAGTGAGATGGTGTTGCTCTCGAATAGCACGCGATTGGCGCCCGCCAGCATTTCACCCAGGGCCGGCAAAGCCCGCGCCAAGCGGCCTTCCTTTACGCCCAGGAGGATGGCCCGCTCGGCACCAGCAGCAAGAAACCGCGATGTGTCGCCCGTTCCGGCCGGATCACCCTCTTCCCGAAACGAGAACGGGTGCTCTTCGGGCCCGCATGCGCAACTCGGGCCATTTAGTGGGCATTCCCCATGAGAGTGTGAGGAGATTTTTACGGCTACCCGGCCGGATGCGGGGAAGACCCGGAGAATATCAACCAGAAGCGCTGTCTTGCCAACTTTGCGGGAATTGCCGCCAACCACCAAAATTCGCTCGCATGGCTGAAAAAGGCTAAGCGAGAACCGCATTCCGGCGACGTGCCTACTTCTGTCCCACATTTCCCTGCTCAAGTTTTTTCAACCGCTCAGCCAAATCCGGGAGCCTCGAAAACCAGCCATATTGTTCCTTGAAACGCTCGATGGGCCGAGCGGGTGTGCCCCAGACAGTTTGGCCGGCACGAATCGTTTTCCCGGTGGGGATGCCCGCCTGGGCGCCCAGCACCGCGCCATCTTCAATGGTGCAGTGGTCGGCGATTCCAACCTGGCCTCCCACGATCACTTGCTTCCCCAGAATGCTGCTGCCTGAGATGCCGGTCTGCGCGGCAATCACCGAGTGCTCTCCGACGCGGGCGTTATGAGCGATATGGACGAGGTTATCGATCTTGACGCCCTTGCCGATCACGGTCGAACCAAGGGAACCGCGGGCGATTGTGGCATTCGCGCCGATTTCGACGTCGTCACCGATCTGGACGGCGCCAATCTGCGGGAATTTCCAGTGCCTCCCTTCTCCAAAAACATATCCGAAGCCGTCACCTCCGATCACCGCACCCGAATGGATGATGACGCGGTTTCCAATGCGCGCCCCGGGGTAGAGCGTCACGCGAGGAAACAGGCGGCAGCTTGCGCCGATGAAAGAACCGCGACCAACATATCCATACGCGCCCACCTCACTCCGCTCGCTGATTTCTGCATCGTCCTCCACAACAACATAGGGTCCAAGGGAAACGCCGCGTCCGATCCGCGCAGCGCTGGAGACGATCACGGTAGGATGAATTCCCGGAACGGGCGCCGAAGCGGGAAGCAACCACTCCGCGGCTTTGGCAAAAGCAAGTTTGGGCGAGGGAATGGCCAAGATCGTTTTTCCCGGCAACTCCGCACCGGAGTATGCGATCACGCATTTTGATGCGGACTGCGCCGCTCGTTTGAGATGCCGCGCAGTTTCCACATAGATCAAGTCTTCGGCACCAGCCATCTCCGGCGCCGCAACACCGGATATGGGCGCATGGGCATCTCCTGAAAGCGACGCTCCTAGATATGTTGCCAGCTCACCGGCGGTGTGTTTCATGGCGGCCTCTTCTCATTTCATTAAAACGGATAGATTGGCTTCTCACCCGGCGGACGTGTCTTCCATTTCTTATGAACCCACAGCCATTGGTCGGGATATGCACGGGCGAAACTTTCGATCACCTTCATATATCTCGCGGTGTTGACGAGGACGTCGGCGTCCTCATCCGCGGTCCGAGTCAGGTCCAGCGCCGGCTCGAACCGCAACCGATATTTGTTGAGCGCGGAATCCCAGATTGCGTAACCCGGCACCACGGCCGCCCCGGTGCGCAAAGCGATGCGCGCCAAGCCGCTGGTCGAGCATGCCGGAATTCCAAAATAGTCTACAAAGACACCTTCGTCGAGAGAGGTGTTCTGATCCGCAAGGATGCCGACCGTCCCGCCACTTTGCAGAACCTTGAAAATGACGCGCGCGGATTCGTTCTTTTCGATCACCCGGCAGCCCGAAAGGCAGCGGTAGCGATTGACCAGGGCATCCACGCGCAAATTATCAATCGGGCGAACCAGGAAGTGGCACGGATGACCGTATAGGGCATGGGCGAAAGAAGAGAGCTCCCAGGCGCCCATGTGCCCGGTGAGGAACAACACTCCTTTGCCACGCCGGAGCGCCGCCAAATAATTCCCTTCTCCATCGACGACGACAACCTTGGAAATGTTTTCCGCTGTGTATTTCGGAAACTGAGAAAACTCTCCGGCCATCCATCCGATGTTATGCACCATCCTTCGAATCGTCTGCACTCTCTGAGCGTCTGTCCAATCCGGAAAGGCCAGCCGCAGATTGAAGTCCGCGGCCCGGAACAAAGCGGGACGAAACCAAAAGGCCGCAGCAATGATCGCGGCCCCGGCGGAGCGCGCCAAGCTTCGCGGCAATACCCCAAGGAATTTTAGCGCCAGCCAGGCTGCGGCATATTCGAGCCATGCGCGCATGACCCGGCATTATGCTGGAACCGAGAGGCTGGAGGCCAGAGATTAGACCTTACAACCAGGGTATCGGAAGTCACGGCCAAATCAGAAATGTGGACGCACGGGCACTTTGGCTGACGAGTGAATCATGGAATGTTAGACTCGTCCGTCTTTGAACGGGTCCAAGACAATTCGCAAGCTGGCCGCGGGAATCGTGTCCGCCGTGGTGCTGGCCATCTGCTTTTTCGGCCATCTCGGCGCTTTGGGGCTGGTCGGCCCGGACGAGCCGCGGTACGCGTGGATCGCACGCGCGATGGCGGAGACCGGCGACTGGATAACGCCTCGGCTCTACGGCCAGCCTTGGTATGAGAAGCCGATCCTGTATTACTGGTCGGCGGCGATTGGCTTCCGGTTCTTTCACTCTCCCGAGTGGGCGGCGAGGCTACCGTCTGCAATTGCGGCCCTCGCCGCAGCCCTTGCGGTGGCATGGCTGGCAATCCGTTTCTACGATGAAAAAACCGCATGGGCTACTCTGTTGATTTTTCCGACGACGGCAGGCGCAATTGGATTCGCCCGCGCGGCCACGCCCGACATGGAACTCAGCGCCGCCCTCACGCTGGCGATGGCTTCCGCCGCAGAAATATTGCGCCGAGCAGGCGCGCTGCGTCATACGGAAGTGGACGCCCGACCGAGATGCGCGGGGCCTTCCGATTATCTGGGGCTGATCTTCTGGGGAGCTTGGCTTGGAGTAGCCACTCTTGCCAAAGGCCCCGCGGCGATCATTCTGCCAGGCGGAAGCATTGTGCTGTGGGCGCTCGCAACGCAGCGGTGGGCGCTGCTCCTACGTCTCGCGCATCCTCTTGCGGTTTGTTCTTTTTGCGTGGTAGCCCTGCCCTGGTACGTGCTTTGCGCCCTTCGCAATCCGGATTTCGTGCGTACGTTCCTGTTCTTTCATAATGTCGAACGCTATTTGACGCCGGTCTTTCAGCACCGCCAGCCATTCTGGTTTTTCGGCCCGATTCTTCTGCTGGCACTTTTCCCCTGGACGGCGCTGCTCGCCGGAGTCCTTCTCGAAGGCTGGAAACTGTGGCCGCAAGAAGATTGGAGAGACTCGCCCGGCTTCTTCTTGGCGTGCTGGGCGATCTTCCCCGTCCTGTTCTTTAGCTTCTCCCAATCGAAGTTGCCGGGATATGTCTTGCCGGTGATTCCGGCGTTCTCCTTGTTGGTTGCGGTAAGCGCCGCTCGCGCAATCGAAGAAACATCTCGGGTGAGCGGGTGGATGTTTGTCGCGGTGGGGCTCACATGGATTGCCGGACTCATGGCACCCGTAGCGGGGTGGCTGAAATTTCTTCCTCCCTCGATTTCGCGGCAACTTACAAAGCAGATCTATTCGATGCTCGAAGCGGCGGCGATTGTGGGAATCCTGATCATCGTTCTCGCCATGAGCCGCCGGCGATGGATGGCTCTTGCCCTCTCCGCTCTGTTGAGCGCCGCGCTGGTAGAAGCCGCGCACCGTCGAGTGCTGCCACGCCTCGATCCTTACATTTCCACCCGCGAGACCGCCATCGGTTGGGAAAAGATGCCCGAAGTTCGCGACGCCTTGAGGTCCTATGAATTACAACGTTCGTGGTATTTCGGATTGAATTTCTACTTCCGAAGGGAACTTCCCGAGTTGGACCCGCACGATCCCGATGGCGGCTACGTGATCACCAACACCAAGGGAATCCGCGACCTCTACCAAGCCGGTCGAGTGTTGCGCGTTCCAGAAGCCTCGGGCATCTCACCCGAGGCCTGGGAGATCGTGCTCTGCCCCGCGCCGCACTAGCGGCTGGCAGGAGAAGGAGCGGTGAGCGGAAGATTCTTCAGGAAAAAAGTGACGATCAGGTTTTCGTAGACGTGGCGATCGTCATCGCCCATCTCGGAATACCGCAGCTTTGCTCGCCACTGTTCCTTTGGTTCCGGCGAAATCAGATACAACTGGACCGTGGATTCGGCCAGATACGGACGCGAATCATCTTCAATAAACAGCTTCGGAATTCCCTGAAGGCGGCCGACGCGCGTCGCAAGCCGGGGTTCCTGGCGGAACGGGTATTCGATCATCCGGAAACCGTATTCGCAGAATCGCGTCACGAGCGGCAGAGCCGCCAGCCCCGAGCGATTCACCTCGATGCGCACCAGATCACTCGGGTCGTTATAGACCGAATCGGCAATAATAGCGGCAAGCCGATGATCCGAAGCGGCCAGCTCCATCGCGGCGTAAGCGCCTACGTCGGACCCCCAAATCCCGAAGTGGACCGGATCCACGTCGTTGCGGCCAGCGAGCGCTTGCACCGCGGCGCGCAATTCCCCGACTTCACGATATCCGAGCGTTGTAACCCCCGGGCTTGAACCGTGGCCTGAAAAATCAAAGAGGAAGACATTGTATTGCTGGTCTTGCAGGGCTGAACTGAGCGTCAGAATATCCGAACGCTGCGAAAGATATCCATGGCAAAGAACAATCGTAGGCGCGCCGCGAAACCCGGGGAAAAACCATCCCTCCCGCGATTGGCCGGTGTCGAGCGTGAAGTCCACGGCGGTCGGATGGCCCATCATCACATTCAAGTCGAAAGAAGTGGCGTTTTTCGTTGGCCGGAGAATTTGATACAGGAGCACGCCCGCCATGGCTGTGAGGGCTACGAAAATCAGCAGCGCCAGAGCCAGGAGACTCGAGACCAATTTTGTTAGAAATGTGGTGGGGTATCGCAGCTCTGAAAGGACGGCCATCCAGTCGTCGCGAGCACCTCCGGGCGCATGTTAACACAGTTCTCTTCCGGGCCCTTTCCCATTCGAAATTGCTGTTTGCCCTGCGTGTACTATTGGGGAGACAGTCTATGGAACGATATAATTCCCCCGGGGAGCCGGACCATCCATGCAGATCCTCGATCTGAGGCAGGTCCAGTCGCGTTCTCTCGAAGGCCTCTTCGAGGAAGAGGCGCGCCACTGGCGGGAAGAGCTGCACTGGGACTATCGCCCTTCCCTGGACCTGATCCGCAAATTCATTGATTCGCGCGCGCTCGGTGGCCACGTAGCCATCGAGAACGGCGGCCCCGCTGGCTACGGGTTCTACGTGCTCGAAGAGAGAAAGGGACTGATCGGCGGCCTGTTTGTATCCTCGAAATATCCGCAGACGGCGATCACCCAAAAGCTTTTGAACGAAATGCTCGCAACGTTGTGCGCCACACCGCGAATCGAGCGAGTCGAAGCACAGTTGATGCCCTTCGGCACTTCGCTGGACTCCGCCTATCTCTCCGAGCGCTTCCGCCTGCACTCGCGACAGTTTATGATGTTGCGGCTTGGTGAGGCGCAGCTCACGGCCGCGCCGCTGTCAAAAGGCCTTCGGCTCGAGCCGTGGAGCGACCGCGCGTTCGAGTCGTGCTCTCGTCTCATCCGTCTGGCCTACGCCAGTCATGTGGATGCGGAGATCAATGACCAATACCGCAGCGAGGCCGGTGGAATGAAGTTCCTGCGGAACATCGTCATTCTGCCGGGTTGCGGGCAGTTTTTACCGGAAGCGTCTTTTCTGGCCCGGCCGGTGACCGGCGATCCCCCAGTGGGGATGGTCCTTACTTCGCGTGTGGAGGAAGGAGTCGGGCATACCACTCAGATCTGCGTCATGCCTGGCCACCAGGGCCATGGGCTCGGGCGATATTTGATGGAAACCGCGATCCAAGCTCTACAGGCCCGCCATTTCCATTCGTTGTCCTTGACGGTAACGTCCGTTAATGCTGCGGCTGTACGCCTTTACGAGAAGCTTGGCTTCCACACGATCAAGACATTTGCCGCAGGCGTTTGGACACCGTAGAAAGCCTTCAGCATTCAACGCTCAAATCAGCCTGCGCCTGCCTCCATTCGGCTGGAATCACCGAGCGTGAAATAGGGTCTGAATCGGTAAACGCCGGATCCCGCTGGAAGACTCTTTCACGAAGAATCGTAGTGTGCTGGTCGGAGATTATTTGCCGCTCGAGACAAACGCAGTTGGCATCGTTGTGACTCGCTAGCTTATTTGCGGGTGCGTTCGCGGAGCAGGCCCTTCAGCTCGGCCATGAATTCCTTCACATCCTTGAAATCGAGGTAGACCGAAGCGAAGCGGACGTAGGCGACCTTGTCCAGCCTCTTCAGGCGCGACATCAGTAACTCACCGACTTCGGAGGTAGTCCGCTCGCGTTCCGGGGCTTCGCTGACAAACTGCTCGGCCTCATCCACGATTCCCTCGAGCTTCGAAGTGGGAACCGGGCGTTTCTCGCAGGCCTTAAGCAGCCCCTGTAGAATTTTCTGACGATCGAATTTCTCGCGCCGGCCGTCTTTCTTGATAACCATGTAGGGAATTTCGTCGATGCGCTCATAAGTGGTGAAGCGCCGATTGCATTTCAGGCACTCGCGGCGGCGGCGGATCAGGTCGCCGGTGCGCCCTTCGCGTGAATCCACCACCTTGTCATCGAGATTCGAACAGAACGGACATTTCACCGCTGCATCTCTCCCGACTCCGACGAGCCACGTGTTGCGGAGATGTGGCCGCCGCCTTTCTCCGCTTCGGCTTCATTGCGCGCCAGCCGGCGCAGTTCCCCCATGGACCAGCCCTCGCGCAGCAGCAGAGGCAGGCCCACAGGAACCACTCCCGCAAAAGTGATCAGCCAGATGAGAATTGCTGCGGCCGCTGCCGGCTCCTTTTCTACTCCAAAGATAACCGTGAAGACAAGGAAGGTCGCAACCTGCGCCCCGCCGCCGACTCCTGGAAGCTGCAAGGCCGATCCGACCAACGTGAATGCCAGAACCAGCATGGCGCCGGAAAGCGTGAGCGAGCCGAGCGTGCCGCCGAAGCTCCACGCGACCCAAAGATAAATGAGCGTCACCAGGAACCAGTGCATACCCGTGTAAAGGATCAACATGGCCAGATCGCCGCCGGTGCGTATGCCTTGCAGCCCTCTCGCGAATCCGCCAGCGAACATCGCGAGCTTGGCGCGCCAGCCGGTCCCGGTTCGACTTCTTTCCAGCCTCTTTTCCAGCGCGCCCGCGCCGTGAAGCCGGAAGTAAACCAGAAAGGCCACGATGCCGAGCAGGCCCACGAGGAGCAGAGCGCCGGTGGTTCGTGCCGCTGTGAGCAGAGGGCCGTTCTCCTCACCATTGAAACCGCGACGCGAGAAAACCAGCAGCGCCAGGCCGGCAAGAACAGCGGTCGCCGCCGCGTCCATCACCCGCTCGAGAACATACACACCGAACATCCCGGCGACCGGAAGCTTTTCTTTGCGCGCGATCAAGATCGGACGGATGGGTTCGGCCACGCGGCCGAGTAGAAACATGCAGGTGAACCCCATCAGGTTCGCGCTGTACACACCGCCGAAATGAGGAGACCCCATCCAGCGCGAAAAACGCATCCAGCGAAGCGCCCGGAAAACATGGCACAAGTAAAGGGTCGCGAGCGATAGAAGGAGAAGAGAGAGCCGGGCTTCCCGGATCGAGGCCGCCAGCACGTTCCAGCGAAAACCCTCAAGAGCGAGGGAGTTGCGGAACTTATACAGCAGCGCAGCGACCGCCAGGATTCCGATGAAAACGAGAAGATATCTTCGGAGCGACCGGGACATGTGACGCGCACCGTAGCAGCAAGCGTCTTGAAGTGTCAAGCAATCCGGCATTGCTTGTCAAAGCTCCTTAGAAATGTCCCCTTGCTTAGCTCGTTAGAAGTGTCCCCTTTTCGATTTCGTTTTGGTTTGTTGTGTGTTGGTCGTTGGCCTGGTCCGGAGCGAAGCCCTGCGGAGCCCAAAGGGCGGAGCGCTTAGGGCGAAGC
>JBARRP010000321.1:0-8451 GCA_049644285.1 Candidatus Acidiferrales bacterium
ATCACTCTGTCGCCTCCGTGACGAAATTTTCTTCCGACCCTCATCTGCATCTTTTAGCACGAACGCAACCACACCCACACACAAAACACACTACTTCATCGACTATTTTTGCGACGGAAAGTAGCTAGCTAACTCCCTTCCACAAGGTGCGAGGTGTTGTAGCCTGGGTCTTCAGACCCGGGGATTTTCCAGCTGGCAGCGACCCACCGAATCTCAGGATGAACCCGCCTCTGAACGATCGGACGTTAACAACGTGAGTTTCGCAACCGTAAGATCCGGACAACAGTTACTTCCGATGGACGAGTGTTGCTGCGGATCGGATTTCCTCGGCGAGGAGGCGATACTCAGCGCAGCCAATCACGGTGCGCGGCGGGGGATCTTGGAACGCACCGTCGGCCTGCAAGAGTAGCTTCTCGATTCGCGCACCACTCGCTTCCCATTCTTTTCCGGGGAATTTTCGCGCAGCCAATGCCGCCGCAGTCGTCTCCAGCGCAGGACGCACTTGTCCCCACTCATGGCACAACATCGCGAGATCGCTGCCCGCCAGAAATGAACCGACCGCCGCTTCGCCCGGTTGAACTCGCTGGCTGATTGCGCCCATGCCGAGATCATCGGCGACGATGACGCCCTCGAAATGCATCGACACGCGAAGTAGCTCGTGAAGGATTTTTCGAGACAGAGTGGTCGGCTTTCCGGAGTCGATATTCGGCAGAACGATGTGCGCCGTCATCATCAAGGGCACGCGCTCGCGGACGGCGCGCGCGAAGGGAACCAACTCCATCTCATGCAGTCGCTCGATTGTGCCGTCGAAGATAGGCAACGCTTCATGCGGGTCTACCTTGGCGTCGCCGTGGCCGGGAAAGTGCTTCACGCAGGCAAGGATGCCCTCCGTGGCGAGACCTCGGGCGAAAGCCGCGCCCAGTTCCGCTACTCGCTTTGGATCGGCACCGAAGCTCCTTTCTTTCGTGACCGGGCTTTCCGCCTGGAGGTGAAGATCGAGCATGGGCGCGAAGTCGAGATTGCAGCCGGCCGCGCGCAGTTCACGGGCCAGGGCGATGGCCATTCGCTCCACCGTGCCCGGGTCGTTTAATGACCCGAGTTCTGCCGCTGACGGCCACTGCGTGAACGGCTCAGGAAGCGAAAATCGCGTTCCGCCTTCCTGATCGATGCCGATTAGCACCGACCGGCCCGCCGCGCGTCGAATTTCACACGTCAGCTCGCAAAGGCTCTGGACGCTCGAGAAATTGCGCGGGTAGAGAACCACGCCCGCCAGTCCGGCAGCGAGACATCTTCGCAATTCCTTCGGCAACTCGGTGCTTGGAAAGCCGAGGATAAATCTTTCAAGCACGGTTGCGGGAATGGGTCTTTGATTTTGCATCTGCTATGATTCTCCCCGAGTTTGCGCAAAGCGACGCGTGAAGCCACGCACGGACTCATCGCAACGGTAACGGTTAGAGGAGCGAAAACGGATGCGCATCGAAGCGCGAGCGCCAACGCGAATTGATCTGGCCGGCGGCACTCTCGACATCTGGCCGCTGTATCTTTTTCACCCAGGCGCAGTGACCGTCAACTGCGCTATCACCCGTTACGCATCCTGCACGATTCAGGTCCGCCGTGGCACGAAAATCATCCTCGAGTCGCGCGACACGCGCCGCATCGAGCGTTTTGGCTCGCTCGAAGGGCTATTCCGTGCGCGCCGCTATCACCTGCCGCTGCTCGCGCACATTGTCCGGCATTTTCGCCCACGCAACGCTTTTTCGCTCACGACCGATTCTGAGGCTCCCGCTGGCGCGGGCATTGGTGGGTCCAGCGCCATGGCCGTGACCATTTGCGCGGCGCTCGACCGGCTGACGCGTGCGGGACTCAGCCGCGAGGACTGGATTCACATCAGCCGCGATGTAGAAGCGATTGTCATCAACGTCCCCACGGGCACGCAGGATCACTATCCTCCCGCCTTCGGTGGCGCGAGTGCTATTTGCCTTGACGTCGGAGGAGAACGGCGGCAAGCCTTGGCTGTGGACCTCGACGAACTGCAAGATCATCTCGCTCTCTGCTATACGGGCAAGCCGCGCCAATCCGGGATCAACAATTGGCAGGTCTACCAGGCGCACATCAATGGAGACCGCAATGTCCGCCGAAACCTTACTGAAATCGGCGCGATTGCTCGTGCCATGAGGGGCGCCCTCGAGCGCAATCGATGGAATGAAGCTGGGAGGCTGATGCGCGAGGAGTGGAATTTCCGCCGCCGGAACCTGCCGACGATAACCACCCCCACGATTGATCGGATAATCGCCGGCGCTCGGCGCAATGGCGCGTTGGCAGGGAAAGTTTGCGGGGCGGGCGGAGGTGGATGCGTGGCGCTGCTGATCGAACCTGACGCACGCCCTCGGGTGGAAGCAGCGATTCAAGCAGCGGGCGGGCAGGTTCTCCCAATGAAAATTGATCGAGTCGGTGTCAGAGTCAGATCCAGCCGCTAAGTTTTTCTTGTTCAGAAGCGCCACATAGCAGTCTTGTCTTTTAACTCCAGCACCGAATTGGCCCCCAGCTTAAATATCTTCTGGTCTGTCTTGTTGCGACGCAACTGGAACTCCACGGCCGTCACGCCACTTCGGGTGGGCGGGCGATTTCCGTCAAACCCCTGAATTTCAAGCTCGATGTTGGGCCCTTTACATGCGGTTTCTCTCCCGTTCTTGAAAGTCTGATAGCCATAAATCTCGCATCGTCTTCTAAACTCCTCAACTTCGCTATTCTCAAGTGCCAGGTGAATTCGCACAATGTCCTGAAACAATCCTCGCTCCCGTTGCTCAGAGCGGTTGATTTTTGCGGCGTAGCGTTCGAGGATGTCTGACCGACGGATATTGGGCCCGTGCGGCGGAAATTGCGGATACCACGTGCTGAGGAAATCGGAGTCGTACTCCATCACCCAAGTTGATAGCTTGGATTTCTGCAGTTCCGGCTCAGTGCTGAGCATTGTAAACCAGCTAAGGTCCACGCCCTCAGTTTGCCGGGTGATGCTGTCAAGATGGATCTTGCTTGGCCCGGATTTCTTCAGTGTTGCGGCCAGACCCTTGATCTCCCCTGGCTTCTCTACTCCAAAAGCAACGCCACTGAGGCTCTCGTGGGTCTCTGCGCTTTTCGGTGGTTCCAGCAGCTCAAAGTATGTGTGCTCGCCGTAGAAGTAGATGCCTGTATAGGTCTTATCTCCTCGGACTGTCGTTCGGCTCTCAGATGCCCCAAAATTGTCGAGAAGGAAATGGTTTTCGGCCACTGCCTCGTAGGTATCCAGATCGGGTACAACGTACACGTGGTTGAGATAAATTAGCACTGGGTTGGCCAACGCTCCCACCCGTCCCTCAGCGTGGGCAGCGATCAAGGCGATCATAGAGATTGCGAGAACAGAGTACGAGCGCGCCCGTGGCACGAGGGCATCGTAATTGTAGTCTTCGTTTCTTGTCGGCGGGGAACACTTCTTGGCTCCCGTAATCAGTTCCACTTGCGCGCGAAATCCACTAGAATGGAGCCCCAAGGGCCCATGTTTCGACTGGTCCAAGTTGTCTTCATTGTTTTTCTGTTTGCCTCACCTGACGTGCCTCAGGTCTCGCAACTGAAGCCACCCGGAGGAGCCGTTTCTGTCTCGGTCGCGCCATCCGTCCTGGACGTGTTCTTGGCTGTCGTCCAGGGCCCGACGGGGAAGAACGCTGGCCTTCGGTCGGCTTCCCGGCTGGAGATCATTCGGTATGTATCAGGCGAATTTGCCCACGTCGTGAAGCCAGTTCCAGCGACCAAGAAAGGCTTTCGAATCGAAGTTGGGAAACCTCTAGACGACAAGGAACTCAACCAGGAGCTCGCCAATCACGGCGCTGCCGCAAACCCAGGTGAGATGATACAGATCACCCAACTCGAATTTCGTGACAAGCAAATCATCGTGAACATTAATGGCGGCACGAAGAGCCATTTTCGACTGCGCGATCATGTCCAGATCGGAATCGGTGGCGCTCCGACGCCCACCGTCCAGTCGACCACCACCACTCGTGGCGGCAGCCCCCAGCGCGGCGCCGTGCTGATCCTGGATTTCGGCCGGGCGCTGCCCGATATGAGCCCGGATGACGTTAAGCATGCCCTCGCTGCCTTCCTCGATTTCTCGAAAGAACGCTCGGCGGCGGTCAATTGGGTCGATTCACTCCCTCCGGAATACCGCAAGGCCATCACCGAGAAGAAAGCCGTGGTCGGGATGGACCATGACATGGTGCTGGCGGCCTTGGGCCGTCCGGACCACAAAGTGCGCGAGCGTGACCCAAAGGGTAGCGAAATCGAAGACTGGATCTACGGCAACCCTCCCTCTAAGACGATATTTGTGACTTTCGCCGGCGACAAAGTCGTCCGCGTCCGTGAATTCAACTAGCCTGCGTTGACTTTTTCTTTGACCCGCCCTAGCATCAGCCGTTCTATCATTACTCCTGTCGAGCCCATCGCTTATGGCCGCAGGGACCGCCTTTCTCCCGGAGGAATTATGTCTATCAAGGTGGGAATCAACGGGTTTGGCCGCATTGGACGCAACATTTATCGGGCTGCTCTTGGCGATTCCTCGATTGAAGTCGTAGCTGTCAACGACATCACGGACGCAAAGACCCTGGCGCACCTGTTGAAATACGACTCGATTCTCGGGAACTTGTCGAACAAGGTCAGCCACACCGAAGATTCCATCACCGTTGACGATAAGGCATTCCGCGTTTTCAAGGTCAAAGGCCCCGCGGAACTTGATTGGGCCTCGGTGGGCGCGCAAATCGTCGTCGAGTCCACTGGGCTTTTCACCACAGGTCCCGACGCCCGCAAGCACATTCGCGGCCCGGTCAAGAAGGTCCTCATCTCGGCCCCGGCCACCGATCCGGATCACACGATCGTCCTTGGCGTGAATGAGAAGACCTATGACCCCGGCAAGCACCACGTCGTCTCCAATGCTTCCTGCACCACGAATTGCCTCGCGCCGGTCGCCAAAGTCCTTCACGACACTTTTGGAATCGTCGTGGGGACGATGACCACAATCCATTCCTACACCAACGATCAAAAGCTTCTGGACTTGCCCCACAAGGACCTCCGCCGCGCCCGCGCTGCCGCGCTCTCCATGATCCCGACGACGACAGGAGCAGCGAAGGCGCTCCACTTGGTGATCCCCGAATTGAAGGGCAAGCTCGACGGCTATGCGATGCGCGTGCCGACTCCCAATGTCAGCGTTGTCGATGTCACGGTGCTTACCGAGAAGTCGACGACCACTGAGAGCGTGAACGCAGCGCTCCGCCGCGCTGCCGAGGGGCCCATGAAGGGTATCCTCGAGTACACCGAAGAGGAGCTCGTCTCGGCCGATTTTAAGGGCAATTCGAACTCCTCAATCGTGGATGCCGGCTATACGAAGGTAGTGGGCTCAAATTGCGTCAAGGTGCTGGCGTGGTACGACAATGAATGGGGATATTCGTGCCGCTGTCGTGACCTCATCAAGTTCTTGGCCGCGCGAATGTAGGCAGATTCCTGGCCCAATATGGTCTCGCCGGCATCCGAATGCACCCATGAACAAACTTTCCATTCGCGATCTCGATTTGGCCGGTAAGCGCGTCTTCATCCGTGTCGACTTCAATGTTCCGCTCGCCGAGGGCAAGGTGGCGGATGATACGCGCATCCGAGAAACCCTCCCGACGTTGCGCTATGCGATGGAACATGGCGGGCGTCTCATCTTGGCTTCCCATCTCGGGCGGCCAAAAGGCAAGCCGGACACGAAGTACAGCCTCATGCCGGTGGCGGCGCGGTTACGCGAGCTGCTTGGAAAGCCTGTGGACTTCGCGTCGGATTGCGTCGGCGCCGAGACTGAATCCAAGAGCAAGGCCCTGCGCGATGGCGGAGTCCTTTTGCTCGAAAATGTGCGGTTCCATGCTGAAGAAGAAGCGAACGACCCTGGATTCTCGCGCCAACTGGCGGCGCTTTGCGACCAACTTTTCGTCTGCGACGCCTTCGGTTCGGCGCATCGCTCCCATGCGTCGGTGGTCGGCATCACCAAATTCTTGCGCCAGTCTGCTGCGGGCCTGCTCATGGAAAGAGAACTTGCTTACCTGGGTAAGGCCATCTCGAATCCCGAGCGGCCCTTCGTGGCTGTCCTGGGCGGCGCAAAAGTCTCCGATAAAATCGAAGTTGTTCAAAATCTGATGAAGCTGTCCGATGCCATGTTGATCGGCGGAGCGATGGCTTACACGTTCCTGAAGAGCCAGGGCCTGCCGGTGGGGAAGTCTCTCGTCGAGGAGGATAAACTGGATTTGGCTCGCGGCCTTCTTGAGCAGGCGCGCTCGCGCCGTTTCCGCCTGCGCCTCCCGGTGGATCATGTTCTCGCGCGTTTTCCCGAGAACGTCAGCGAAACGCAGGTTACCGACATTTCCAAAACTCCAGCGGATTGGATGGGGCTCGACATCGGTCCCAAGACGATCGAGCAATTCCGCAGCGAAATCGCGAGCGCGAAAACCATCGTCTGGAATGGCCCGCTCGGCATGTTCGAAAAACCGGCATTTGCGAAAGGAACGCTCGCAATGGCCCGGGCCGTCGCTGCGGCGACCACGGCAGGGGCCACTTCGATCATCGGCGGCGGCGATTCGGTGGCAGCCGTCGAGCAAGCGGGTATTGCCGACAAGATTTCCCACATCTCGACCGGTGGCGGCGCTTCATTGGAGTTCCTCGCAGGCCGAAAACTGCCTGGTGTTGAAGCCCTCACGAACAAAGAAAAAAGTGAATAGTAGGAGATGCGCGTGCGGCGACCGGTAATTGCCGGCAACTGGAAAATGTACAAGACGCAGGCGGAGGCCCGGAACTTCATCCAGGCCCTGATGCCCTTGTTGGCGAACTCACGTCATTGCGATATCGTTGTGGCCCCTCCTTTCACCGCGCTCTGCGCCGCGGTCGAAGCGGCCCGCGGCTCCGCGATCTCAATTGCCGCGCAGGATGCTCATTGGGCGCCCGAAGGCGCGTTCACCGGCGAAATCTCCATGAAGATGCTGGTCGAAGCTGGATGCCGCGGCGTGATTCTGGGCCATTCCGAGCGCCGGCAGTTTTTTGGCGATACGGACGAGGTGGTGAGCAAGAAAGTGAAGGCCGCGCTCGATGCGGGCCTGACTCCGATTGCATGTGTGGGCGAAACGCTCGCCGAGCGGGAAGGGAATCGCACTGAAGAAGTGCTCCAGCGGCAATTCGAGGGTGGTCTGGGGTCGTTGACCGGCGCGGAGTTCTCACGTATTCTGATTGCTTACGAGCCGGTGTGGGCGATCGGCACAGGCCGAACTGCCACCCCGGAACTGGCGGCGGGGGCGCATCATTATCTCCGGGAGTTGGCCGCGGCGCGATTTACACCCGAGCGAGCCTCTGCTCTTCGCATCCTTTACGGCGGCAGCGTCAAGCCCGACAACATCAAAGGATTGATGGCGCAGGTGGAGATTGATGGAGCGCTTGTCGGCGGAGCGAGTCTCGATCCGCAATCTTTCGCGGCCATCGTAAATTTCTAGAGCGTGCGGCGGATCGTGCGCCTGCCGGCGCTGGTTTGGAGAGGGAAATGCCGTCGGAAGCAAAATGGGCCTTGTCATTGGCGATCGGCGTAGGGTTGGTTTGGGTCGGATGGAAATACACGCCGGTGCTTGTCACGCTCCATGTCCTTGTATGCTTCGTGCTCATCATCGTCATCATGCTGCAAAGCGGCTCGGCAGCCGACCTCGCAGGCGCCTTTGGCGGCGCAGGCAGCCAGACGGCTTTCGGCCCGCGCGGCGCGGCCACGCTGCTTTCGCGCGCTACAACCTGGTGCGCCATTATTTTCATGCTCACGTCGCTCACGCTTTCGGTGAAGCGCTCACCGTCTGAGTCGGGAGGACCTTCCTCCATTCTTGAACAGACGCAGAAGCCGGCCCCGGCCCAAAACCAACCGAAGCCCGCCGCCCCAGCGCGGCCTCCGGCACAAGCCCCGGCTCCGGCACCGTCTCAGCAAACTCCTCAGCAGAGCCCGCCTCCCAAGAAATAGCAGCTTCTGCTACAATTTGCTTCCAATCTTCTTTGCGTCGAGGGGAACACCTTCCAGCGACTCTGCCGCAGACGTCAGATACACTTCATCCAATCGGCGGTCGCTTTGTTTTTGGCTAGCGTCGAACAAAAGCGGCGTGAGTGAAATTGGTGCGGTCGAGTGGATTCGAACCACCACGGTATTGCTACCGTCAGCCCCTCAAGCTGATGCGTCTGCCAGTTCCGCCACGACCGCTCGTCCTGAATTTTACAGCCGGTCAGAGCAAAAGGAAAGCGCCGTGGGTTGCACGGGCGGGCGACTTTAAAGGGAGAAGGGGTTAATATTCTTTTCGGGTGGCTATTTCCTTGCGTATATTATACGCTCGGAATAGGAGGCCACCATATGCCCCAGTCTCTTTCTGATTTAGAACAGCG